>CAMLRL010000022.1 GCA_946482465.1 uncultured Lactobacillus sp. | reverse complement strand
CGTCAGTTCGAGTCTGACAGCCGGAGCAAAGTACCAGAAAAGAGGATCTTAATTGGTCCTCTTTTTTGTTGTATTCATATTTATCGGATATTTGGCTGAATGTTTTTTTCCATGAACTTCGCAATCAGTTTTTTGACGCCCTCTTTTTGTTTAATCCCTTTCTTTACTGCAATAAAGTACTTAACGGTAATGATGTTTTTATTTAAGGGTAAAAGATTAATTGGTGTTTGGTTCATACGCTTGATTATACTTGCGGCTGAAATAGTCAAGCCAACTCCTTTAATGGCTAAGTTGGTTGCGGTTAGAATACTATTAGTTTCTAATACGATATTTGGTTTAACATGAAATTTTTGAAATACACCATTAACTTGGTGACGAATAGCGGAATTTGAAGAACTGACAACAAAAGGTTCCTTGATAATTGTTTTGATATCATATTCATCTGGTTCAAGGATAAAGCGCCCTTTTTTAAAGTACTTTGATTTAGGTGAAATAATGATGTAGTAGTTTTCTCCACCATTAACATAAAAGTCCAGCCCACTGCTTAGTGATTCGGGTGTTTGACCAATATAGCAATCTACTTGTTCAGCTAGAAGCTGAGCTTCACTTTTTCTAGGATAAGTCTCCGTTAATTGAATTTTGATGTTAGGATTTTGGGCAAGAAATTCAGGTAAGAGTTCAGGCAGTAAAAAGGTGCCGAGGCTTTCCAGTATTCCTATTCGAACAATTTCTTTGTTAGGATAGGTATAAGGCGTTAGTTTATCTTCTAGCTTTTGGTTATTAGTAATAGCTGTTTCAAGGTACTTATAATAAATTACGCCAGCTTTGGTTAAAGTATAGGGTACAACGTCTCTATTTAGTATTTTAGTGCCCAGCTTGCGCTCAATCCGTTTAATTAGTTGCGTCAAATAAGGCTGAGAAATATAGAGCTCACGTGCTGCACGTGTAAAATTACTTTCCTTTAATAAAACGTCAAGATAATGGATTAAAATTTCTGGATCTTTCATATTCTTCCTCCGATAACATTTTTATTATAGCTTACTTGCTATAAAAGTATTTCAACTAAAAATGGAAAGCTAGTAAAATTTAGTTATTAAAGATGTAAATAAGGAGGAATCACTCGAAATGAAACCAGGTACATATGCTGTAGAAGCTAAGGGACATGGCTCAAGTTTTATGCCAATGAAGGTTACACTTTCACAAAATCGGATTGAAGAAATAACAGTCGACTCAAGTGGTGAAACAAAAGGTGTAGCAGACGAAGTTTTTAAACGTTTACCGGAACAAATTATCAATAATCAAACTTTAAACGTAGATGCTGTCAGTGGTGCCACAATTTCAAGTCATGGCGTTGTTGATGGCGTCAGTCAAGCAATCAAAGAGGCCGGCGGCGATCCAGAAGAATGGGCTAATCGTCCTAAGCCTAGTGCAGATGCGGGACAAGATGAGGAATATAATACCGATGTTGTTGTAATTGGAGCCGGTGGCGCTGGTTTAACTGCAGCAGCACGAACAATTCAAAATAACAAAAAAGTTGTTGTGCTTGAAAAGTATCCTCAAATTGGTGGTAATACTACAAGAGCTGGTGGTCCACTTAATGCGGCTGAGCCAGAATGGCAAAATCAATTTAAAGCTCTTTCTGGTGAAAAAGAAAGTCTTGAAAAGCTTGCTCAAACACCTATTGACGAAATTGATCCTGAATATCAGGAAGATTTTAAGAAGCTGCAACAACAAATTAATGAATATGTTGAATCTGGCGCCGACTATTTGTTTGATTCAGTTTTACTACATGAAATTCAAACTTATTTAGGTGGTAAAAGAACAGACTTAAATGGCAATGAAATTCATGGTAACTATGCTTTAGTTACTGAACTTGTTAACAATGTACTTGATTCAGTTAAGTGGCTAACAGATTTAGGTGTTAAGTTCGATCGTTCAGACGTGACAATGCCAGTTGGAGCATTGTGGCGTCGTGGACACAAGCCTGTTGAGCCAATGGGTTATGCCTTTATTCATGTTTTAGGCGATTGGATTGAAGACCATGGTGCTACAGTTTTAACGGAAACAAGAGCAACACATTTAATCATTGAAAATAGTAAAGTTACAGGTATCGTTGCACAAGGTAGTAACGGCAATAAGATCACTATTCATGCGCAGAAGGTTATTTTGACTTCTGGTGGTTTCGGTGCAAATACCAAAATGGTGCAAAAGTACAATACATACTGGGAACACATTGATGATGATATTGCGACAACTAACTCGCCGGCAATTACAGGAGACGGTATTGCCTTAGGTAAAGAAGCAGGTGCAGATTTAGTTGGTATGGGCTTTATTCAATTGATGCCTGTTTCAGATCCTAAGACGGGAGAACTGTTTACTGGAATTCAAACACCACCAGAAAACTTTATTATGGTTAACCAAAAAGGTGAACGTTTTGTGAACGAATTTGCGGAGCGTGATACCCTTGCCCAAGCTGCAATTGCTAATGGAACCCTATTTTACTTAATTGCAGACGATAAAATTAAAAAGACAGCATACAATACCACAGAAGAATCACTCGAAGCTCAAGTTGAGGCAGGCACTCTTCTAAAAGCTGATACATTAGAAGAATTAGCTGAAAAAGCTGGTATGGATCCAGATACATTAGTTAATACTATTAAGAAATATAATTCATATGTTGATGCCGGAAATGATCCAGAATTTGGTAAAAGTGCGTTCAACCTCAAGTGTGAAGTTGCTCCATTTTATGCAACACCACGTAAACCAGCAATTCATCACACAATGGGTGGTTTAAAGATTAATCCAAAGGCACAAGT
>CAMLRL010000021.1 GCA_946482465.1 uncultured Lactobacillus sp. | reverse complement strand
CGTCAGTTCGAGTCTGACAGCCGGAGCAAAGTACCAGAAAAGAGGATCTTAATTGATCCTCTTTTTTGTTGCGCTATAGTTTTATTAAATAAATAATATTATAAGATTAGAATGTGGTAAGTCTGCGATTCATAGCTCTTTTTTAGGTGTACAATGTAAATGGATACACTTTATCTAAAAGAAGGAGGAAAAGCTCATGGTAGGAATTGTGTTAGCCAGCCATGGCGGTTTTGCCGATGGGATTGCACAGTCTGCGCAAATGCTATTCGGAGAACAAGACAATTTTGCTCATGTTATTTTGTCGCCTGATGAAGGACCAAATGATATTAAGAGCAAAATGAAAGATGCAATTGCCTCATTTGATGATTCGAATGAAGTGTTGTTAATAGTTGATCTTTGGGGTGGGACACCGTTTAATCAAGCAAACGGTTTACTAGAAGATCATGAAAATTGGGCAGTCGTTTCAGGTATGAATTTACCAATGGTTGTCGAAGCTTTAACGCAGAGAATGACCAATCCTGATCAAACTGCAAAGGAAATTGCAACTGCTATTATCGAACCAGCTAAGGATGGTATTAAAACTAAACCAACAGATTTAATGCCAAAAACTGAAGCTTCAGTTAAAGGTGGTGCAGGTGTAGCTAAACCTGTAAAATCTATTCCGGAAGGAACAGTAGTTGGTGATGGACACATCAAGTACGTTCTAGCTAGAATTGATTCACGTTTATTGCACGGTCAAGTTGCTACTGGTTGGATACCAGCAATGCATCCAGATCGCGTTATTGTTGTTTCAGACAGCGTTGCCAAGGATGAGATGCGTAAGAGCATGATTCGTGAAGCTGCACCTTCTGGTGTTAAGGCTCATACTGTTCCAATTAAGAAAATGATTGAAATTGCAAATGATCCTCGCTTTGGTAATACTCATGCATTATTACTGTTTGAAAATCCTGAGGATGTTCTAACAGTTATTAAAGCTGGTATTGACCTTAAGACTATCAACGTGGGTTCAATGTCTTATAAAGTTGGTGATGTTAACGCTAATAACGTCTTGTCAATGAATCAAGACGACGTTGATACTTTCCGCGAACTTGAAAAAATGGGAGTTGAGTTCGACGTACGGAAAGTACCAACTGATAAAGGCGGTAATATGGACGCAATTTTGAATAAGGCGCAAAGCTTGTTGGATGAACAAAAGAAATAAAAGAGTAGGAGCAAAAAAAATGAACGCTATACAAATGATCTTAGTTGTTCTAGTTGCCTTTCTTGCAGGTATGGAAGGTATCTTGGATCAATGGGAATTTCATCAACCACTAGTTGCTTGTACACTAATTGGATTAGTTACTGGACATCTAGATTTAGGAATTATCTTGGGCGGATATTTACAAATGATTGCCCTTGGTTGGGCTAATATTGGTGCCGCAGTTGCACCTGATGCTGCATTAGCCTCAGTAGCTTCAGCTATTATCTTGGTTCAAAGTGGTCAGGGCACCAAAGGAATTGGTATGGCTACAGGTATTGCTATGCCTTTAGCTGTTGCCGGACTATTTTTAACTATGATTGTACGTACTATTTCAACTGGTATTGCGCATATCATGGACGCTGATGCTAAAAAGGGAAATTGGCGCAAAATTAATATGTGGCAATGGGTTGCTGTTTGCTTGCAGGGATTAAGAATTGCTATTCCAGCTGCTTTATTGCTAGCTATTCCAGCATCTACTGTTAGATATTGGTTAGGTTTAATGCCAGCTTGGTTAAGTGATGGTATGTCACTCGGTGGTGCTATGGTCGTAGCTGTTGGTTATGCAATGGTTATTAACATGATGGCTAGCCGTGAAGTTTGGCCATTCTTTGCAATTGGTTTTGCTTTAGCTGCTATCAAGGACCTAACTTTAATTGCATTAGGTGCAATTGGTTTGGCTCTTGCCGTAATGTACTTAGCTCTTGAATCTAAGGGTGGTAATGGCAACAAGAGTTCAGATAATGAAGGTACCGGCGATCCACTCGGCGATATCATTGACGACTATTAAAGTGATATTTAAGAGGAGGATTTTATTATGGCTGATCAAAAAATCAAATTAAGTAAAGCCGACCGCTTCAACGTGATGTGGCACTCACAATTTTTACAAGCATCATGGAACTATGAAAGAATGCAGAACGGTGGTTTTGCATATTCATTAATTCCTGCATTAAGAAAGCTATACCCAAAAAAGGATGATATGTCTGCAGCACTTGAACGTCACTTAGTTTTCTTCAACGTTCACCCTTACCTAGTTTCACCAATTTTAGGTGTTACGCTTGCTTTGGAAGAAGATAAGGCAAACGGTGCTGAAGTTCAGGACGAAGCTATTCAAGGTGTTAAGGTCGGAATGATGGGACCTTTGGCTGGTGTCGGTGACCCAGTATTTTGGTATACAGTTCGTCCAATCCTTGGCGCTTTGGGAGCATCAATGGCTATCCAAGGTAACCTTTTAGGACCTATTTTGTTCTTTGTACTTTGGAATGTCATCAGAATTGCCTTTATGTGGTACACACAAGAATTTGGCTATAAAGCAGGTTCTGCAATTACTAATGATGTATCTGGTGGTCTTTTACAAAAGGTTACTCGTGGCGCTTCAATGATGGGTATGTTTGTCCTTGGTTCGCTAATTGAACGTTGGGTAAACATTCAATTCACGCCAATAGTTTCAAAAACACCGCTTCAAAAGGGTGCGTACATTGATTGGAACTCGATTCCTGCCGGGGCAAAGGGAATTCAACAGGCTTTGATCGATCAAAGTAACGGATTATCGCTTACTAAATTCAAGGTAACCACTTTACAAAACAACTTGGATACCTTGATTCCTGGTTTGGCCGGTTTGCTGTTAACTTTCTTATGTATGTGGCTATTGAAGAAGAAAGTTTCACCAATCGTTATTATTATCTCTATCTTTGTTGTTGGTGTTCTACTACACGTTTTACACATAATTTAAAAAATGGTTGAATCACAGAATACCAAAGTAGATTTGACGACTGACGCTACGTGGTTTCGGGCAGTTGCTTCATATGGCAACATCATGGTTGGAAATAAAGCAATTGAATTTTATAATGATCGCAATCTTTCTGACTATGTCCAAATACCGTGGAATGAAGTTACTTATGTAGTGGCCGACGTTCATTTTAAAGGAAAGTATATTCCGCGATTTGAAGTTAGAACTCGCGCTAGTGGAACATTTATTTTTACTACTAAAAATAATAAAAAGACATTACGGGCAATCCGTAACTATGTTCC
>CAMLRL010000020.1 GCA_946482465.1 uncultured Lactobacillus sp. | reverse complement strand
TAGAAGATTAACCTTCGTAGGTACCAACTTCTTTTAAGTTGCCTAAAACACTTTTACCGTGAGGTGATTGGCCAATCGCAACAGTCAAATCTTGACCAGCTAAATTGCCGTGGTGTTCACCTTCAGCCCAGTGTGAGTTACCAGTTACATCGTAAACGACGCCGTCAATTGCAACGTATGCTGGATTACCATTTTTACCATCAAATTTCGCCAATGATTCTTTTGTAAATTTTTCCATCAGAAAAACCCCTTTTCTAGAACTAAAATAATTTAGTTTATTACTGTATGATAATCCTTAAAAACAACTAAGTCTATTTCTTTGTTTTGCTATTTTGATAGTCATAGCGCCAACCGGCAATGTCCCATGGGGTAAAAGTTGGGTCCAATTGGCGGTGATAGGCTTCCTCGAAGGCTTTAACTTTTTGCTGATAGTCCTGAGCAAGCATCTTTTTAGAATTTTCATTAGCACTTAATTTAACATCTGGGTAAATCGTTGGTAAAACATGAACAATATACTTAGTTTGATAAAAGTTAGGATGATCTTTTTCCAATTTATCTTTTTCTTGAATTTCAACAAAAGTTGAAACAATTGGGACGTTTTGCTGAGCGGCAAAATAATACGCGCCACGTTGAAGTTTACGCGGTTTGCGATAGTTCCACCACATTTCTTGTTCAGGGAAAATCAAAACCCAATTATTTTTTGCTAACTCATCATGAAGATGCTTAGGAAATTCAGTACCAATGTAGCTTGGGCTTTTGATCAGTGGAATAGTACCAACGTAATTCATCAGGTAACTTAAGATGCCAGGAAGCTTGAGATTGGTGTCCTCGATTGCAATGGCCAGGTGATGGTGAGTTTTATTAGCTAAGTGCTTAATCGGAAGAGAGTCAATCTGATTGAAATGGTTAGCTGTGATAATTGCTCCACCATCAGGTAGGTCATTGAGATTTTCCAGACCGGTGAAAGTAGTGTCGGAAGTTAAAACCTTAGTTAAAGTATTGAACAAAAGGTGTCCTAGTTTGTCGTTGGTTTTACCTTTAAAAGTGCTTTGTTCAGCCCAAAAGTTATTAACTAGATTTTTACGCTCATCTAGTGATAAAACCGGATCGCCAACTTCTACTTTGGCACTCCAATCACCTTTAGCAACAGCTTTTTCAATGTTTTTAATTACTCTTACTCGATCGTCGCCGATAATCATAAGTTAACTGATCCTCGCTTTTTAACCTGTGCCCAGTTGTTCGGGTCCTTAACTGTTTTGTCTTCTTTAGCCAGCATGTGGTCAAGCTTGCCACGGTCTTGCTCACGCTGCTCCTCAGTATAATTATCAAGTTCTGCTTTCAATTCAGAATAAAACTTGGTTTCTTTTGCACTGTCCCAGAAGTATTTTTCGTATTGAACATTGGTAAAACGCCATGGTTTAAAGAACAGGTTGTAGTGAATTAAACTTGGATTAGCAAGCGGAGCTGTATTTTCGTTTGGCATCGCATCCCATTTAGAATCAAGGTGCAGAATACGCTCGTCACCCATTTCGTTGAGGTAGTCTTGGTCTGGCGCAATGCAATCGAAATGGTATGTTTCAAGCAGATCCATAAAATGCTCAATGAATTTTTCATCACGAAATGCCTTACAGTTAAGAACTAACATTCCAGAGTTAATGTACTTTTTAGGATCAAGTGCCAAAACATCTTTAATATAAGCAATCATTTTGGGAACAAATTGAATGGATGTATCTGTGCATGCACCAAAAAGGTGATTGCCTAATTCTGTGTCATATAACTTACCGATATCATCGTTGACAATGGTATCGCTGTCGATATAAATAGCCTTGTCATATTGTGGAAATAGGTCAGGAATAAAGAGACGGTAAAAAATTGACATGGTGAAGAAATCAGCACGTAAATAGTTTTCGCTTCTGTTTTGAATAGGCGCAACAATTTCATCATTAATTTTAAAAAATTCGATATGGACGTTGTCTGAACCTAGATCAGTCAAGTCTTGCTTATGTTCAGCAGTAAGATCCTGGCTTAAGAAGTAAACCGTATAGTCCTTTTGAGAGTCTGCATGTTTTACTAATGAATTTAGTGAAACAGCGGCATATTTAGTGAAGTCATCGCTAATTGCGTAAAAAACTGGAATTGTCATTTATATTTTCTCCATTTTAAAAATTTAGTCTTTATCTTTAACCAAGTTATCTTTGGTGCCAAGGTACTCTGTCAAAATGTCATCGTATTCATGCAATTTCAGCACATCGTGAACCTGTTCAACTTGCCACGGCTTGACTGTTTGGGTGTGAAAAACGGGCCAAAAGCGGAAACTGGTTGTAAAATGCTGAATTACTGTATCAGGTTGCAATTTGTATTGCTCGTTATAGCGCCGTGGTGCAAGCTTTTTTTTACTTGCAAAACGATTAAGTGCAGTCTGGTCTGGCATTAAAACAGTTCTGGTTTGCAAGAGGTGTCTAATCTTAGCAAACAAGTTGGTTTTTCTAATTTCTGGCAAATTAAGCAGAAGAACTCCTGAGTTAACATAATCAAAAACGCGGTGTTGGTGCAGATTATGGAAAAAGAAACGTCCCCAGTAATCGAGTACGCCAACAAATTCAGTGTCTGTTAGGTCTTGATGATAAAATTCAGCAAGGCTTTGTCTGACAATTACATCAGCGTCAAGATAAAGAATTTTGTCTGGTAGCTGTGGTATTTCATCAGCATAGAGGCGCAACATTGCATAGGGAGTGAAGCGCGTGCTCATGTTTGCTACCAATGGTTCTCTGACAAACAGGCCAGTACAGTCCATTAATTTTAAAGTACTATTTGGATTCTGCTTAACTAAGAGCGATTTTAAATAGTCTGCCGCATGCTTACTGAACGGACTAAACTTCTTTTTAAAGCTTTGGGTGTACATTGTCAGAATGTAGATATGGAGTTCTTCTGAGCCGCTATTTTTTAATAAAGAAAGAATAGCAATAAGAATGCCATTTTCGGCGTTGTGGTCGCCGCAAAAAAGAATATTCATGTTGAACTCCTTAAACTAAATTTTGTGATACGTGCAGTATTCGTAGTTACTTTTTTCTGCACGTTTTTGCATCGCAGAAAAGATCTGGTCATGCAGTTTTTGTTGCTGCTCTTTTTTATCAAGATTAGTATCTGGGTAAAAAGGACCGTCAATAAAAACAGTGATTTTTGGTCTAGAGCCATGTTTAGGCTTTGAATAGGTCGTCGTCATGCAAAAGCTAGGAGCATTTGCAGCAATCGGAAAGTGCATACTAGTAGAAGAGAATGGCCTAATTTGGGTGTAGTAGGGCCAAACATGAGCTTCGGGATAAATGACTACGACCTTGCCGGCTTTAATAACAGTGGAAACAGCACGAATTAATTTACCTGATTGTTCAAGGTTTTCACCGATAGGCAGGCCAAAATAAGGCAAAACAAGTTTTCCTAATATTGGGATGCCCCAATTTGCCTGAGCCCCTATTGCGTAATAGCGTTTAGCATCAATAATGCTTAGGGGCAAAACTGCATCACCAAATGCTTGGGTATGGTTGCCATAAAGAAAAAAGCCTTGGTGGCCAGCTTTTGCTAGCTTCTGTTTGCCTTCAATACGGGCATTGAGGATTAGGCGAATGTAAACAAAGCTAACTAGATGTGCGAGTGGACGCACAATGACCGACCAAATTTTACCCATGCGAGAAGTAGGAAAAATTAAATAGTCATCAGGCAATTGATAACTCTGATTATGGCTATCGACTAAATCATCAGTTTCGTGTTGGTAGTAGTATGT
>CAMLRL010000019.1 GCA_946482465.1 uncultured Lactobacillus sp. | reverse complement strand
AAGTCGCCGGCATCGGTCAAAGTTATTTTACTTTTGCGATTTTTTTGCAATATTAGTGGATCATCGAACTTATCTGCCAACCGCTTCACTGCCATGGAAATTGTGGGTTGAGTAACGTCAAAGAATGCGGCTGTGGTCGTATAGTTACCAGTTTCGACTAATTTACAAAAATATAATAAGTCTTTTTCATTCATGAGTACTTCCTAAATAAATAAAATTTATAAATATATCTGATTAAATTATATTAAATTTAACTTTAATGTACAATAACAAGTTGCTGTAATAGCTTTTTGTATTATGAAACTAAAATATTTTTTCAAAAAATTTAATTAGACTTAAAAAGTTGGTCAAGATATATTTACGTTAAGAATAGTTTATAAGAAAGTGATGGTGAAAAATTTGATCTACGATTCAACACTCAAATGGGACGCCGTTTACGACGTAATTGTAGTCGGATTCGGCGGAGCTGGTGCCGGAGCGGCAAGATTTGCGGCAGATAACAATGCGCACGTTCTGCTCATTGACTCAGCTCCCGAAGGTCATGAAGGTGGCAATACCAGATATGCTGGTGGTGCTTTTGCTTGGAGCGATAATTTCACTGATCTGCGTGAATATTATAAGCAAACATATTATCCCTTTAAGTATGATCCCAAAGATTTAGATGCTTTTGTCAATAATGTTTTGAAGATGAAGGAGTACTCTCAAAAATATTTTGGTATTGAAGCACAATACACCGGGAGAAGACCTCAAGGAGAATATCCGGAATACAAGCATGCAGAAACAATGCGCTCACAAAGCATGACTGCTGGTATGTATAATGGCGGATTCTGGAAATTATTACGTAAAAAAGTTTACGAGCGTTTAGACAAAATTGATGTTTGGTTTGAAAGTCCTGCACAACATTTAATTCAGGATCCCAACACTAAAACCATTTTGGGTGTGCAAATTAAACATCAAGGTATAAATAGAAATGTAGCTGCCAGAAATGGTGTAGTTCTATCATGTGGTGGCTTTGAAAATAACCAAGATATGGTTCAAACATTTTTAGGTCAAGGTTCTTTAGCTCCAATTGGTACTTTATATAATCAAGGTAAAGGAATTGATTTGGCTGTTGAAGCCGGCGCTAGACTGTGGCATATGTCCAACTATGATTCACATGGCTTTTCTTTAAGAGAAGGCGCGCAAAGAGAAAAATTTGCCTATATGATCAACTGGAAAAGCCTATTTAATGGTAGTATTTTTGTTGCTGGCGATGATGGCACCCGGTATTACCGTGAAGACGAAGAAGACCGTCATGGTTACAAATATAACCACGGCAACTGGATTATGCAGCCTAATCAAAATCATCCACATATCATTATGGATCAAAGGCAATTTGAGCAACTAGCCAATGACGATTCAGATAAGGCTGAACAAATTAAGAGCCTGATCACCTATGCCATAAAAGCTGAAACTATTGCCGAATTAGCTGACAAAATTGCCGCACCAAAATTGACCGAAGCTGTCAGTGATTTTAACTTTTTAGTCAATGAAAAAAAGCGCGATATGTTTTTAAATCGTAAAATTGAAACAATGCGTGCTTTTGGGGCAGGCCCATATTATGCTATCCCAATTCGCCACAACATTCTGCATACACATGGTGGCGCTCGTCGTAATGAAAATTGCGAAGTTTTGGACATGGAGAATAATGTTATTCCTCATTTATATGAAGCCGGTGAATTAGGAGATATTTTTGCTACCAAATATATTGGTGCAAACAGTATTGCTGATTTGTTAATTTCTGGCAAAATTGCAGGAGAAAATGCTGCGTGGCCAAAAAGAAAAATGGCTGAAGTTGATGTAGTTACAGGTGCTTCAAAAAACCCTGATCTAAAATCTGACGCCCATGCTTCTTCAACTGATTTTGAAGCTGGACCTAATCAGGGAATCGGAATTAGTGAAAATGGCATTAATGATGTCCCAATTGTGGTACGCGTCACGATGTCAGGTGATAAGATTTCTCAAATTGAAACACTGCAAGAAAAAGAAACGCCTTATTTGGGAGGCAAAGCAATTCCCGTTCTAACTAATGAAATGATTGAAAAGCAAACTACAGAGGTTGATGCGGTCAGTGGCGCAAGTACAACTAGTGCTGCTTTTAAAGAAGCTGTCAACCAAGCAATTGAGAACGCTGAAAAGCAGTAAAGAAGTGCAAAAATGAAAATCAACGAAAAAACTAAGTGGAATGGTGTGTATGATGTAGTCGTTTTAGGTTTCGGTGGAGCCGGAGGCACGGCAGCTCGTTTTGCGGCAGAAAATGGTGCTCAAGTCTTATTAGTTGACGCTGCTCCTTATGGTCATGAGGGTGGTAACACCCGTTATTCAGCACAGCATGTTGCTATGGCACATGATAGAAAGAAGATTGCTGAATATTATGAGCAGCTGGCAACGCCATATAATTTTGATCAGAAAACAATGGCTGCTTATCTTGATGGCTTTGTTAATATGCCGCAATATTTTAAAAAGTATTTTGGTATTGATCCTTTTATCTGGTCACGTGATAATCAACCGGGTGACCATTTAGCAAAGAAAAAGAATTTATGTGAGTATCCTGAATATCGCGGCTCTGAAACCTTTGATTTTGCCTTGGTTCATAATCAAGACTTTGATGCTGAATTATGGAAAGTAATTCGTGCTCAAGTCGTCAAAAATGCTGCCAACATTGATGTCTGGCTTAATTCTAAAGCAGAGCATTTATTGCAGGACGAGACAACTGGTGAAATAGCTGGAGTAATTATTAATCGTAACAAGAAACAATATTATATTCATGCTCGCAAAGGAGTAATCGTTGCTACAGGTGGCTTTGAAAATAATAAGCAGATGCAGCAGGATTACCTGCACGTCACTAAATTAACCCCGCTGGGCACTCTCTATAATAAGGGTGACGGGATTAAAATGACTGGTGAAGTTGGAGCAAAAATGTGGCACATGAGCAATTATGAGTCATTAGGCATCGTCCCCAGCTATGTAATTGCTGAAGGTGAAAATGAGCGTGGTCGGCAAGTTAGCGGCTGGCAAAATGTCAAATCAGGTGCGATTTTTGCGGTGGCAGACGACGGCACTCGCTTTATGCGCGAAGATGCTAAATTCAGACATGGTCATATCGCTGAACACGGGGACTATTTATTGCCTCACGCTTACGACAATGCTTGGTTGGTCTTTGATAATCAGCAATATCAAAAATTCGTCTTAGAACAGAAGCAAGGAAAGCTCAAGTACGGTAAGTTCTTTGACAAGGTTGTTAGTGCCGGTTCACTGACTGAATTAGCCCAAAAGATGAATTTACCAGCCGCAAATCTAGAAAATACTGTTTTGCAATTTAACGAGTTTGCCACTAACGGCAAGGATTTGGAATTTGGTCGTGCACCTGAGTCAATGACTAGTTTCGATTTAAAAGATGACGTCCATGCAGTTAAATTGGCTCCCGCAGTGCTTAATACCCAAGGTGGGCCAGAACATGATGAGTTTGCCCGTGTACTTGATGTCAACGATCAACCAATCAAACGCCTCTACACAGCTGGTGAGCTTGGCGGAATGTGCGTCAATCGTTACCAGGGCGGTGGCAACTTAGCTGAATGCTTGATTTTTGGCAAAATTGCTGGAGAAAATGCTGCCAAGTTAGAGCCAATTGAGGATTCGATTAATTTAACGGAGAAATTACCGCGAATTAATGATCTTTTGGATGGAGAAAAGGACGATCAAATTGAGCTGGGACAAAATCAGTTTCTAGGATCTTCTGAAGCAGGTATTGGCGGTAGGATTTTGGTTCGCGTGACCTATTTTGATAATGAAATCAAAAAAATCGAAGTACTAGAAAATCATGAAACGGAAGGAATTGGAGCTGTAGCCATTGACCGTATACCCCA
>CAMLRL010000018.1 GCA_946482465.1 uncultured Lactobacillus sp. | reverse complement strand
TTCTCAGTAATAGAAAAGAAAGTTAAGTTCATGAAAGATAACCAGCAAAGTAAAAAAGATTTCTACGATATTTTTAAGTATACAGTCGTTTTATTCATCGCCTTTGTCGTAATCAATTTTTTGTTAACCAAGTTTGTAATAGTTAAATGCTCTGTATCAGGCATTTCAATGCAACCAACTTTTGAAAATCAAGAGCGCGTCATTGCTTATCGCCATAGTGAACTAAAGCGTAACGAAGTTATCATTCTAAAAGCTCCTGACGAACCAAAAGCGTTTTATATCAAACGAATCATTGGTTTACCAGGTGATACAGTTACTGCAAAGAACAATAAGATTTATGTTAATGGCAAAAAGATTGACCAGAGTTATTTAGAACCGGGCTTTAAACTGATAGACCATGAGGATGGCTTCAATGGTACGCATTATTCTGACACTGGAAACTTTTCGATTCGTTCGTTAGCAACTAAAAAAGACTACAAGAAAATTTATACGACAGCGCAGTTGAACTTGATGAGAAAAACTAATAAGGTTCCAAAAGACTCATACTTTGTATTGGGGGACCACCGGAGTGTATCAAAGGATAGTCGTTACATTGGAGCAATTCCTAGAAGTAAAATTGAAGGTGTAGTCAAAGTTCGATACTGGCCACTTAACCGGCTTAGTTTGTATTAGTTACAATATGTTAGACACAATTTCATCGACATAAAAAAGCATCTGAAGATTTTTCTTCAGATGCTTCTTTTTTATTCAGTTTCCTGATCTTTTAAATTAGAGTAGTCCTTTGGTGCAACACGCTTAATGTGCAATTTTGTCTTAGGACGGCCCAGAATTAATGGGACTTGCTCAACTACCGTATCGGTGTATTCCAGACCAAACCAAGATGCTGGATTGGAAGACAAGTTTTGTAACCAGATACGAGCTTTTAGCATTAGTTTTTCAAAGCCCTTAAGTTTGGTAAGTGGACTGAAGACTTCGTTAACGATAACGAATGAGAAGTCTCCAACTTGGCGACCAGGCGTAGTAGTGTAATCCTGCGGTTGTGCCTCAATTGTTCCATCCTTGATTAAGTCCTGAACGATTTGCCGTAAGTAAACATTCACGCTGGTTTGCTTTTTAAAACCTAAGAAAAGCTGAACGTTGATGACATTTTTGGTGCCATATGTATTAACCGCATAGCGCGCAGTGTAAGGCTCATTAGTAATGTTAACTGATACGAACCAGTAAGCAGCAGCTCTTTTTGGTCGTTTATCCAAAATGGAGTACATGATTTCACGTTTAATAAATTTGTTGTACTTCACCTTAGCCATATAGACCAAGTTAGTTGCGTATACTGGATAATCATCATCATGACTTAAGTCAGTCAACATATCAGTGTATTCGTCCAAACGGACATAAGTTTTTGCCCCTTCGTGTTTATCACGTACCTTGTTACCGAAGTACCAAATGAACATGATTACACCGATAAAGCCGGCAATTAAGACAGTTACGTAACCGCCGTGCATAAACTTGGTTAAACTTGAAAGCAAGAACATGCCTTCGATAAAGCCAAAGACAAGCAAGAAGCAAAGACGCAAAATAAGTGGGTGATGCTTAGAAGCCAAGTACTCGAATAAGAGTAGGGTGGTCATTAACATGGTGACCGTAATCGACAGACCGTAGGCTGCTTCCATGTGTTCCGAAGTACGGAAGAAAAGAACGACGGCAATGGTTGCGACACAGATCATCTTGTTAACAGATGGAATATAAATCTGACCGTGCTCGGTTGTTGGGTAGTTAATTTTCATCCGTGGTAAAAACTTCAAACCACTGGCTTCAGATACAAGTGTAAATGAACCAGTAATCAAGGCTTGCGAAGCGATAATTGCGGCAATGGTTGCCAAAATGATGGCAAATAAACGTAAGTTAGCTGGTACAGCTTCGAAGAATGGGTTTAATTCGCCACCGTTAGTTTGGTAATTAGGGTTTTGCAAAATCCAAACACCTTGACCAAGATAGTTTAGGGACAAGCAAACAAATACGTAGGGCCAGGAGCCAAGGATATTACCGCGGCCAACGTGACCAACATCTGAATATAGTGCTTCGGCACCGGTAGTTGCCAAGAAGATTGAACCTAGAATGAAGATACCGGCTTTGTTAGCAGGGCTGAATAAAATTTTAATTGCCCATACAGGATTAAGTGCTTCGATAATTGACCAGTCATGAGCCATATTGCTAATACCGATTACACCTAAAAAAGTGAACCAGACCAACATTATTGGTCCAAACGCTTTACCGATACTACTTGTTCCCAACATTTGAATTGAAAACAGTAGTAACAAAATGACAATGGTAATCACAATGACAGAGTTCTGATTAGGAACAGGAACACTACTGCCAAAATGCATATTTTTCAGACCTTCAATTGAGGTCGTAACGGTAACTGCAGGTGTTAGCGTACCGTCTGCAAGTAGTGCAGCCCCACCAATTAAGGCAGGCATAACCAACCATTTGGCTCGCTTACGAACGAGTGCATATAAGGCAAAAATACCACCTTCACCACGGTTGGTTGCGTTAAGTGCAATTATGACGTATTTAACAGTCGTTAATAACGTAACTGTCCAAAAAATCAGTGAGATTGAACCTAAAATCAATTCGCGGTTAACGTTAGCAATGCCGCCGTTACCAATAACAATCGACTTCATAACATAGAGCGGACTAGTTCCGATATCACCGTACACAATCCCAATTGTGATTAACAAACCGGCCGCGGAAATCCGCTTCTTCTTGTGATCCATAGTAATCTGATACTCCCATTAGACTATTTCAAGATTTTATTTAATTAAGTAAAAAAGAATGTCAACCGACATTCCCATTTAAGTACCTATTTTGTTCTTTTTTTCGTAATAGTACAAGTAAATTATGATAAAGAAGTAGAAATATTATTACGACGGTCTTCGTACCAGTTGTCCCAATCGCTGTATGAAGTCATTTCTTCAGGCTTAATACTATCTTGCTTAACAATTTCGTCTATTATATTTTGGAAGTTGTTAGCGTGATATTGCAAAGCATGCTTAACCAATTCATTACGTGAAAATTTGATGTTGTCCATTACATAGTGGTTAATATCAACCATGTTTGAATCAACATCATAAGTGTTCATGATTTCCAAGTCACGTTGATTGAATTTAGCAATGTAGAAGTCAGTGAAAACTCTTAAATAATCAGGTTGTTCAGCAAATTCTTCTTCAGGCATTGTTGTCCATTCAGCTTCAGGCATGACAACCTTTAATTCTTCATTTTCTTGTTCATTATCTTGCTCTTTGATATTTGTTTCTTTTTCAGTCAAAGCAGACACCCCTTTAGTAAAAATAGGAAACGTGAAAGTCAATAGTCATTTTACAGAGTTTAAGCGGTAAAAGCAACTATACAGTAGCTACTTGAGAAAAACCTAGTAGCTCATTTCTTCAGTTAGTCAAATTATAGCATTATTGTTGCACATGATTAAATGGCTAAAAATGCCCAAGTTAAAAGCGTCTTAGCTAAAATACTTAGACGCTTTTAAAACTTTTCTTCATTATAAAGTATCAATTATGGTTTTAAATAGCTTTGCACATCATTCTTAGTAATTTGATCAGGATTTGCACGTCCAGATTTACGGTAAAGATCGATTAAATCTTGAGGACTCCATGCCATACCTTCGTAACCAAGTTTAGTTACACGTTTACGCAGTTGAGCAATTTGGTCATTTGTAACGGTTTGACCGTGAACCTTGTGGTCGCCCATTGAGCCCTCACCAGTTTTACCTGCATTACCAGTGTCACTGCCATTAGAATTGGCACTGGTAGAACTACTATTAGAAGAAGATTCAGCTTCATTCTTATTATCTTTAGCAGCCTGCTTGTTCTTATCAAGGCCAGCGCTAGCTTGTTTCTTATATTTAGCGTAGTACTTGCCATCAATATAAGGTAGATCTAGTACCTTTTGGTATTGATCAGCAGCTTGGTCGTATTGCTTGTCATCTTCGTTTTGCTTAGCAGCTGCAAAAATTGGTTTAATTTCGTGTTCATAATTGTCTTGAACATCCTTGATGGTCTTAGTCAGCTTTTTACCGTGATTAACTAAAACGGAATAACCGTTGCTCTGCTTAACGACATCATTAGTCTTGGCAAGAGCGTCATCGTATTCACCATCTTTAGTTGCCTTAATTGCGGCCGTCATATTGTCAGCTTGTTCTTTATAAGCTTGTGCTTGATCGGTCTTCTTAATCGAAAGGGCCTTATCAAACGCGTTGCTTGCTCGAGCGTAATTTTTGTCTTTAACGGCTTCTTTACCAGATTGAATGGCACTGTTATAAGAAGCATCTACTTGATTGCTATTTGATTTTTGGGTTGCGTAAAAAACGCCACCACCGAGGGCAATAATGACCACGGCTGCGATCGTCCAAATCGTGGATTTTTTCATAATAGGAATTTATCCTCCTTACTAATTCTTACATTAATTATAGAGGGTTAATGTTGGTTTGACTACCGATACACATTTTTTTGCCAATAATATAAAAAATTCTCAAGAAATTTGTTACACTTTGCCGTCTCATTTCGTTAGTAATAGTGTAAGACATCTAGCGCGCTACCTCTTACATTGTTAGTTTCAATAATTCAATCAAAAGGATGGTAAAAAAATGAGTTTAGATTTATTAGAACAAACAATCCAATACACTTTCTACAATCAACAAGATGGCAAAGATAATATTAAGTCGCGTGTCTTTAAAAATGTGAAGAAAGGTGCGTCTGCCGCAGGTTTGGCTAAGGTCGGGGATGCACTTGCAAGTTTGCAAGGTACTGACCTAACTGCCGCTACTTTAATTCAAAAGCAAGCAATTCCGCTAATTGACACCGTTAACTAAAAAAGATTTTTGCTAGCTAATTAAATAATGGGAAAGAAAAGGAGCGAGATTAATTTGGTAACTAAATCAAAAACTTTACAATTAGTATTTTTAAATGGTGATGATAAAAAGGTCACATTAGCCTTACCGGATGCCGCTGATCACTTGACTTCAGTAGAAGTTAAAACGGCAATGAAGACAATTGCAGAAGCTGATGCATTTGCAAAAGATGGAGTTGATGTCTATAAGATTCCACAATCTGCTTCATATGTTGAACGTGTGGTTACAAATTTGTTCGATGATTCTTCAGATAGTTCAAAAAGGGTTGCAACTGCTCAAGCTCACAACTAGTTTGATTAGAAAAATGAAAAATTTTACTAATCGAAGATAATTATTTATTAAAAAGTCATGCTTTGTTTAATTAGGCATGGCTTTTTACTTTAGTTCCTGTTAATTTGTTAATGTTTTGTAAAATTAATGTTGCATAAAATAATTTAAGAACACTGGCTGATTTTTAAAAGTGGGAAAATAATTGCTACATAAGCTTTTGCGAATTAACTAAAAAATAATTTTTGCAACAATCTGTAAGCGTTTATTACAAAAGTGTGTAAAATATCCGCTCACCTTGCAATTTTAGCTAAAGGTAGGTACAATATGAAATGTGGTAAGTAATAGCTATGCTTCAGGCACGTAAGTCTGTACGCATGCGCGTTCTTCAGCCTGAAAGCTACCTCATAAGAGTTATAAACTTATGGATTCGGCTTGAAGGATGTTGTAACAATGTAGGCTCTAAACGACTGAACCTATAG
>CAMLRL010000017.1 GCA_946482465.1 uncultured Lactobacillus sp. | reverse complement strand
TAACTAATAAAAACTAGATTACATTACACCTGGATTGCCAGCACCTGCGCCTGCACTTGGATCAGCAGCAGGTTTATCTTCTGGTATTTCGGCAACAACTGCTTCAGTAGTCAGAAGCAAAGCAGCAATTGAAGCAGCATTTTGTAAAGCAGTACGAGTTACCTTGGTTGGGTCAATAATTCCGGCTTCAACCATGTTTTCCCATTTGCCATTAGCTGCGTTATAACCAACTTCATTATCTTGACCTTCAAGCTTGTTCAAGATAACTGAACCGTCTTCACCAGCATTTTCAGCAATTTGACGAACTGGAGCAGTCAATGCCTCTAAAACAATGTTGATACCAGTTTGTTCATCGGCATTATCACCTTTAAGGTCTTTAACAGCATCTTTAACATCTACTAATGCAGTACCACCACCTGCAACGTAACCTTCGTCAACAGCAGCACGGGTTGAGTTCAAAGCATCTTCAATACGGTATCTGCGTTCTTTTAATTCAGTTTCAGTAGCAGCACCAACATGGATAACAGCTACACCACCAGTTAATTTAGCTAAACGTTCTTGCAGTTTCTTCTTGTCAAAGTCAGAAGTAGTTTCTTCAATTTGCTTTCTGATTGAATCTTCACGATCTTTAATAGCTTCATCAGAACCAGAACCATCAACAATGGTTGTTGAATCCTTAGTAACAGTAATGCGACGAGCTTGACCTAATTGATCAATCTTAGTATCTTTTAATTCAAGTCCTAAATCATCAGTAATTACTGTACCACCAGTTAAAGCGGCAATATCTTGCAGTTGTTCTTTACGACGGTCACCAAAGCCAGGAGCCTTAACAGCAACAACGTTAAATGTACCACGAATCTTGTTCAAAACTAATGTTGGTAAAGCTTCGCCTGAAACATCGTCAGCAATAATCAGTAATGATTTACCTTGTTGCACAATTTCTTGTAACAATGGCAAAATATCTTGGATGTTGGAAATCTTCTTATCAGTAATTAAAATATATGGATTGTCAAGATCAGCTTCCATCTTGTCGTTGTCAGTTACCATGTATTGTGACAAGTAACCACGGTCAAATTGCATACCTTCAACTACTGACAATTCAGTTTCAATACCACGTGAATCTTCAATAGTAATAACACCATCATTACCAACCTTTTCCATTGCATCAGCGATTAAATCACCAACTTCTTTGGAAGCTGAAGATACAGAAGCAACTTGGGCAATTTGGTCTTTTGAAGAAACAGTGTGACTAATCTTGTGTAATTCGTTAACTACAGCCTTAGTAGCTTTTTCAATACCACGACGAACACCTACAGGGTTAGCACCAGCGGTAACATTCTTCATGCCTTCGCGAATAATTGCTTGAGTCAAAACAACAGCAGTAGTAGTACCGTCACCGGCAATATCATTAGTTTTTTGTGCTGCTTCAGCAACTAACTTAGCACCCATGTTCTCATAGTGGTCTTTTAACTCAATTGCTTTGGCAATAGTTACACCATCGTTTGTAATGTCAGGGTTGCCGTATGATTGCTCTAAAACAACGTTTCTACCCTTAGGACCAATAGTTGCCTTAACAGTGTCAGCTAATTTATCAACGCCCTTTAATAGGGAACGTCTTGCTTTTTCTGAAAATTTAATATCTTTTGCCATATTTTTATGCGCTCCTTAATTACTTAACAATTGCTAAAATATCTTTTTCATGAAGGACTAAATATTTTTCACCATCGTATTTAACATCTGTACCGGAATACTTATCGTATAAAACAACGTCGCCTTCCTTAACAGTCATAGGTATTTTACTGCCATTTTCAGCATAATTACCTTCACCGACAGCAACAACTTCACCTTCGGTTGGCTTTTGTTTAGCATTAGAAGCTAGGACGATTCCGCCTACAGTTTTTTCTTCTTCTTCTTTAACTTTTACGATCACGCGATCACCAATTGGTTGTAACACGTTTGTCCCTCCTACAATTAATTTTTGTTAATTTAATGTGCCGTTAGCACTCTTGCTCATCAAGTGCTAACTTACATCTATGATAATAACCCCTTTTCCCAAAAAATGCAAGAAAAAATTAGCACTTTTTTGTTTAAAGTGCTAATTCGTTTGTTTAATAACTTTTTGGTATGATTACTATTATTTATTGTTTTTATCAGAATCAAGAAAATAAATAAGAGTTTGCAATTCAGTGGCTAAGTCAACGTTTTGAATTCTAATGCCGGAGGGAGCAGATAAACGAATAGGAGTAAAATTCATAATCCCCCTAATACCAGCTTCAACCATGTCATCAGCCGTCTTTTGCGCAGTGGCAGAAGGTACAGTTAAGATAGCAATAGAGATTTGTTGATCACTAAGTTGTTTTTTTAACTCTCCCATTTCATAAACCGGAACGCCACTCAGTATTTTTCCCGTGATCCTTTGATCAATGTCAAATGCGCAAGAGATACGGATATTATTAGTACGTTTGAAATTGTAATTCAGTAAGGCATGCCCCAAATTACCAACTCCAACTAAAGCGACATTAGTCAAAGTATCTTGATTTAAAATCTTCTTGAAAAAAGAAAGCAAGCTCTTAACATCATAGCCATAACCACGCTTACCCAAAGCACCGAAGTAGGAAAAGTCACGTCTAATTGAAGCACTGTCAACTTGAACTGCTTCTGACAATTCAGTCGATGACACTTTTTCTTTACCAGCTTCATTCAAAATAATTAAATAGCGGTAGTATAAAGGCAGTCTTTTAGCCGTTGCTGTGGGTATCTTGATCTTTTCCATTTAAAAGCCTCCAATTGATTAAGTATAGTATATATTTCGTTTTTGTGAATTATTCAGCAATTACTATTATTCTACCTATAAATTTATGCCATTTGCAAATGTTTTTTTCACAATCTACCGTTTTTTAGCTACAAATAACATATTTTGAGCAAAAATCTATACCATGTTATTTTCAGCAATGCTCTCAATAATAGAGAATTTACATAATGACAATTCTTTCTTAGCTTTGTGTCAGCTAAACACAAACAGTAATTCTTTTTATATTAACCTTCAAAACTCTCACACAAGAAATCTAGTCAGTATGCTAAAATGGTTTCTAGGTGAAAAATTATGATAATTGCACAAGGGCACGATTTAGAAAAACAATTTGGTGCCAATACGTTATTTAAAAATGTCAATTTTTCAATTGACGCGAATGCAAGAATAGGTCTTATTGGACCTAATGGTGTTGGTAAGACAACATTACTTAAGATTATGACCGGTGAAGAAGAAGCCACGCATGGTGAATTCACTATCAATAAAAATATCGCTGTGGGTTATATTGCTCAGGAAAATGCTTTAGGCGAAAGTAAAACTATTTGGGAAGAAATGCTCAGTGTATTTGCCCCTTTAATTAATATGAGCCAAAAAATAGCAGATTTACAAAAGAAAATGGCTGCAAGTCCCCAAAATGCAGAATTGTTAAAACAATACGACCAGTTGCAATTCGACTTTGAACAACAAGGCGGATATACCTATCAAGCGGATATTAAAAGTATTTTAAACGGGTTCAACTTCCCAGAAGCAACTTGGTCAAAAAAGATTGGCAGCCTTTCTGGAGGAGAAAAAACCAGACTGGCATTTGTGAAGCTGCTTTTGCGTAAACCACCGTTATTGTTATTGGACGAACCGACCAATTACCTTGATTTAGACACATTAGATTGGCTCGAAAACTACCTAAAAAGCTATACTGGAGCTATCTTGGTGGTTTCCCACGACCAATATTTTTTGGATAATTTAGCAACTCAAATTTTTGAATTGCAGTTTGGCAAATTAACTGTCTTTAAAGGCAATTATTCCGCATATGTAGCAGAACGCCAACTGCGCAACCGGCAACAAGAAGAAGCTTACGAAAAGCAACAAGAAAAAATCAAAAAAGACGAGGAATTTATACAAAAAAATATCGTCAGAGCTAAAACCACCAAAAGAGCTCAAAGCCGCCGTAAACAATTAGAAAAAATGGATAGGATCACTCCCCCGAAGCACAAAAATAAAGTTCGTATTAATTTCACAAGTGAGCGACTTTCGGGCAAAGAAGTGTTAATTTTACGCAATCTAACCATTGGGTATCCGGGAAAAACAATGGTACACGATATTTCCTTACAAATAAATAAAGGCGACCGCGTGGCAGTGATCGGTCAAAATGGTATCGGTAAATCAACTTTGCTCAAAACCATTATGAAAAAGTTAAATCCTCAGAATGGTTCAATTAAATACGGAGCTGCACTAGACGTTGGCTACTATGACCAAGAATTGCAACTCCTTGATCCTACTAAAACTGTGATTGATACCGTTTGGGACAGACATAAAACGATGCCTGAAAAAGATGTGAGATCGATTTTAGCCAGTTTTTTGTTTACCGCAAAAGATATTGATAAAACTGTCGGACAATTATCTGGTGGTCAAAAAGCGAGATTAACGTTAACTGTATTATCACTTGAACACAACAACTTTCTCCTAATGGATGAACCTACGAACCATTTGGATCTTGAAGCCAAGGAAGTTTTGGAAAAAGCATTGCAAGATTTTGACGGCACTTTGTTATTTGTTTCCCATGATCGTTATTTTATCAATCAATTAGCTAATAAAATTGTAGAGATTAAAAACGGCAATGCACAAGTTTATGAGGGTGATTATAATTATTATTTAAACGAGAAAACTAAGCAAAATGCTGTTTCTGCAAGTACGTCTGCTAATGAAGACACAACTGTCATTGATCCCGAAAAAAATAAAAACAAATTGTCCTATCAAGAACAAAAGCTCCGTGATTCACAAAAACGTAAATTACAAAGAGCGGTTGAGAATTCCGAAAACAAGATTGAGGAATTAGAAAAAGAGCAAAAAGATATTCAAAATCAAATGGCTGATCCTGAAATTGCTACCAACTTCGACAAATTAGGTCCTTTGCAGGAGCAGCTTACTGAAGCGCAAAAACAGCTCGCTGAGGCAAATGATGCTTGGGAAAAGGCACTGACTGAACTGGATAGCTTTGACTAAAATAATCCATATTTAGGAAACGCAACAAAAATAGGAATAAATCAGCCTTCTTGTTTACTATTTCTATATTTCAACCTACAGTAAATTACTTTGCTAACTATTAATTAATTTTTTGTTTGCAAAACTTGATAAATGTAGTGTTGCTTTAAAACCACAGTAGTTTAAACTTAAAGATAATAATTTTACTGGCTCTATCAAAAATAAATTGGGAGGTGCATATGGAAAAATTACGTTTCGCTCTTTAATTATTAATTAATTAAGGAGGAATAAAAATGAAATATATAGCTGACAAAAATATCGCTATGGAACAACTTATAAATTTATACACAAGCGTTGGTTGGAGTTCCTATACGCAAAATCCTCGGCAACTGCAAAAGGCAGTTGCAAATTCGCTTTTTGCTATTGGCGCTTATGATCAAAACCAGTTAGTTGGATTAATCAGAGTAGTTGGTGATGGTCTGACCATCATTTATATCCAAGATTTACTGGTTAATCCTGCTTATCAAAGACAAGGAATTGGTACGAAATTAATAAACAGAGTGCTAAAGAAATATAATTCTGTCAGACAGAAAGTTTTGTTGACAGAAAATACCGTTAAAACGCGCAGGTTTTATGAGAGTTGTAATTTTAATCCGTGTGACAAATACAACTTGATCGCTTTTTACAAAGATTTTTAAGAGATAATAAAAAAGGCACATCCAAATGATGTGTCTTTGAAGTTAACCCTCTAGATTGGTGAAGTGCTCCATAATAGTTAGACATTAATCTGACTATTAGGAGCACTTTTTTCA
>CAMLRL010000016.1 GCA_946482465.1 uncultured Lactobacillus sp. | reverse complement strand
ACTTTAGTCTTAAAAATCGGCTATCCAGAGCATGTTCAAGGGTTCTATGACAAATTCAAAGTAACACCAGCTCTAGAGAGTGGCAGCCTATATAGTAATGTTAAAGCAAATAGTCAAATTAAACTTAAGGATAACTTTGCAGATATTAACAGACCGGTTGATCAATCACTTTGGATGATGTCGGCGGTAGAACCAAATGCTTGCTATAATCCGCAAAGTAATGACATTACTTTCCCAGCACTTTTACTCCAAAAGCCTTTTTATGACATACACCAAGATCGTGCAGCTAATTATGGCGGTTTTGGCGCAGTGGTAGGACATGAAATTTCACATGCGTTTGACAACAATGGCGCACAGTTTGATGAGTTGGGAAATATGAAAAACTGGTGGACTGATGAAGACTATGCCGAGTTTAATAAAAGGGTCAAAGCTGAAATTAAGCTGTTTGATGGCGTTGAGGTTGGTACGAGCAAAATCAACGGCAAATTAACAGTTTCAGAAAATATTGGTGATCAGGGTGGCTTGACAGTAGCTGTTGCAGCTAATAAGCAAGAAGGTGGAGACGCTAAAACTTTGTTTGAAAACTATGCGCGAATTTGGGCAACAAACGCTAAGCCTGAATTTTGGCAATTAATCGCCGCGTCTGATGTTCATGCTCTTTCCCAGGCTCGAGCAAATGTGCAGGCCCAATGTCAAGATGAGTTTTATCAAGCTTTCAATGTTAAAGAAGGTGACGGTATGTGGCTTGATCCGGATAAGCGGGTACAAGTCTGGTAATTACACTTGAGGGAGTAGCTACAAGCTCTATAAACCAATTGCTTTTAGTAGCTTCATACTCCAGAACATCTTAAATAGGATATTAAAATACCTAGCGTGAATTGAACATTGCTAGGTATTTTTGATTGCTAAATATAGATGAAGTATAATTCCTTTTTATATGAATACTAATTACAAGGAGGAAATAGAATGAAAAAAATAGACGGGCATTTACACTTAGTACGTTCACTTGCAGGATTATCTGCTAAGGGCCGAATGACGCCTTTAGGCAATGGTAAAGCTATTTGGGACAACGGAATGCTTCTTAATCTAATACCTGAAGGCTGGGGCGATCACGATTTCACTGCAGAATCAGCTCTAAAGGTTATGGAAGATAATGAAGTTAAAAAAGCAGTTTTGCTTCAAGGCAGTTTATATGGCTTCCAGAACTATTACTCTTATCAAGCAGCAAAGAAATATCCTGATAAATTTATTGCAGCTTTTTCTGTTGACCCATTTGCTGATGATGCGATGGAAATCGTTAGACGTTATGTAGAAGACTTAGGTTTTAGAGCAATTAAATTAGAAATTAGCCAATGTGGAGGTTTACACGGATATCATCATCCATTTCGTCTAGATACTTCACCAGAATTAGGTAAGCTTTTCCATTTCTTTGCTGACTATCCAGGCTTCGTCATCACAGTTGACTACGGCGATTACACGCAATTCAGCTACGAGCCTGAAGCAATTGTTAACTTGGCTCGTCGTTATCCTAAATTAGACTTTGTTGTTTGCCATTTGTCGTTCCCTAACGCAGACCACTTGAACCGCTTGGAAAATGCTTTGGAGCAGTGGGAACCATATGAAAACATCGCCACTGAAATTTCAGCAATTCAAGATATTGAAAAAGAAACGACTTTCCCATTTCCACGGTGCCAAAAGGACGTTGCATTAGCTAAAAAGGTTCTTGGTGCTAAGCGTATCTTTTGGGGCACTGATTCACCATGGTCATCAACATTTAATTCGTACCACAATTTAGCTACTTGGTTAGAAGAAACGGACATTTTTACTGAATCAGAACTTGAAGATGTTATGTACAACAATGCAAATCGGATTTACTTCAAACCACAAAATGTGCAAGCAATGCTTAACAGTGCTGATCCAGTTTTTCAAGATATGTAGAGACAACAAAGAGAAGCTACACAATATTATTTTACGTTCTCACTCGGGCTCTATCTGCTACGGGCTGTCATTATTTCCTAGGTAATAATTCAAAAAATAAAAAGAAACTGGTAGCAGCTTTTACTGATATTGGACGCAAAAAATCTGAGAAACTAAGTTTCTCAGATTTTTCATAGAGTGTTTAATTAGTTTTCTTTATGTTTGTGAATGAACCAACCAGATACAGCTGCAAATGTTGCGGACAGAAGACCAGCAAGAATAGTCAGTAGATTTTGCGTTTGGTTTTTACCCGTTTGTGGTAATTTGTTGCTAGCTTGATTATCAGTAGGTGCCGTTGGTATGGCAACATGATTATTAGTTAAATGCTGTTTTGAAGGGCTTTGAGGTGCTTGAGGCTGTAGATGATTAGTTGTTTGCGGTTTAGTAGGGTTTTTACCATGATGGTTGTCGTTGGCAGGCACATTTTCGGCAGGAGTATTACTATCTTTTGCGTAAATATAAGTGACATCTTGAGTCTCTGCACTAAAGAAGCCGGTTGCGTTAGTAGGTCTGGCTTTTAGGTAATAACCAGTAAATTCTTTTGTATCAGTAGTATATCCGTCACCAACGTTACCACTCAAAACAGTGTCGGAAGTGAGAGAATTACCATCTTCATCTTGATAGTGAACAACTACATTGGCAGCTTTACTTGGGACAACAGGATTTACTGGTGGCTTGGTAGGAGTAGGAGCTTTTTTGTAGAGATAGACAACATCAGTTATAGTGTTATCTGCAAAGCTACCACTGGCATTGGCAGGAGTTTCTACTAAAGTGTAGCCAGTAATATCTTTCGGCTTTGTGGTGTATGGAGTGTTTAATCCACCGGTTTGCACATCATTAGGTGCTAGTTGATTACCGTCTTGATCTTGATAATGTGTAATAACAGCCGCATTGTATCTAACATAGGCATCGGCGTCTTTAGCCGGATTATAGTTAGTTAAAAGTTGTGGAGATGTCCAACGCTTATCTTTAAGCGCTTGAGGATGCTCTGCCGTTCCATTACCGACGTTAACCCAGATTCCAGGCGTATCTAAGCCAGTATTTGATAGAGAGTTTTTAGCACCTAGTTTTAAGTAGTTTAAACTTGCCAGTCCATTAAGCATATTATCGCTACTGGTAACAGAGTCCATATTGAAATTACTGATATCAAGGCTGGTTAAGCTGCTATCTCCTGAAAACATTTCCATCATGTCAGTTACCTGGTCCGTGTTAAAGTGACTAACATCTATCTTTGCTAAGTTGGTGCAAAAGGCAAACATTCCGTTCGTGCTAGTAATATTACTAGTGTTGAAGTGGCTAACATCTAATTGGTTCAAACTCATACAATATAAAAACATGCCCACAGCTTGCTTAACGCTGCTGGTATCAAAGCTAGCAACATTTAAATTTGATAACTTAAAGCACATGCCAAACATAGCAGTCATGTCCGTTACCTTTGCTGTATTGAAGTTGCTAATGCTCAGAGACGACAAGTTTCGACAGGCATAAAACATAGAATTCATGTTTTCAACATTTTTAGTATCAAAATTATTCAGATTTAAGTTAGTTAAGCTTGTGCAAAGATTGAACATGGTGCTCATGTCTTTAACCTTTGCTGTATTAAACGAGCTAACATCGAGATTTGTTAAGGCAGAACAAGACTTAAAAAGCTTGTTCATATCAATTACATTACTAGTATTAAAGCTACTCAAATCTAGACTTCTTAAATTTTTATCATTAGCGAACATAGAAGCCATATTCGTAACTTGGCTTGTGTCAAAGTTAGATAAGCCTTCAAACTCTTCTAAGTCGTTTAAATCACTGAAAAGACCAGCGGCAGATCCTTTGATAGTTAAAGGTCCGTCGATAACGATCTTTTTAGGTTTATTAGTGAGAAAGAATTGACTAATTGATCTAGGCACATCATTACTAGCAGCTGTTACATTACCAGAAATAGTAGCAACTCCTTGATCAGGATCATATGTAAGATGGGCACCATTAATGTCAGATGATATTAAATTGGCTTTTGTAGCAATCCTTTGCTGTTCATTTTCATCATGTGTAATTGCAGGAGGCATGTCAGACTGATTTGCATTACTAGCAGGTTCATTGTTATCAGTAGTTGATGAATTGCTAGCAGGTGGAACTGACGGCATCGATGAACTGCTGTCATCAGATGTACTTGGTTGTTGATTAGCTGCAGATTCAGCAGCTTTTGTTGACTTAGTTACATTGCTGGCCGCTAAGTGAGAAGCTGCAAGCTGATCAGCTTTTGCAATCTGTGGGCTAGCGCTTAATAGACCAATGGTGGTCAAAACACCACCTAATAATAATTTCTCCTTATTTTTATTCATTATTCTTAACCTCATATAGTAAAAAATAACGTACTGTTTATACAACTTGAGTCTAGCACGGTTAATATAGTAATTACTAATGAAACGCACTTGTATAAAACCTAAGCATCAGTGAAAAAATGAGGACAGCTATTTAGTATTCGACTGAACGGATTAATCTTGAGGATCTATTTAATAAACTTTATAATTAAAAGCGATTAGATATAGGGATAGTTAGCATATTGACTAGGAGAAAGCATGAAAAAAATATTTTTAGCCTCTTACTTTGCAAACGTGGCCGAACAATTTAAGACATTTGTTCAACATAATAAAATCAAGACTAAGACAATCCTTTTTATTCCAACTGCTAGTGATGTAGAAGAATATACAGAATATGTTGACGAAGAAAAACAGCTTCTGGAAGAGTTAGGCTATGTAGTTGATAAATTCGATGTTACAAATGAATCAGTAGATATAGCCACTAATAAAGTAAAAGACGCCGAGATGTTTTTTGTAACAGGTGGTAATACATTTTATCTGTTACAAGAACTAAAGAAAAAGGAATTGCTGCCACTGATTAATGAAAAAATTGATTCTGGAACTCCATATATAGGAGAGCCTGCTGGTGCAATCATTATGGCACCGGACATCGAATACTGCGGTATTATGGACGATGCAACTCTGGCAGAAGACTTGACCGACTATAGCGCCTTGAATCAGACTAAGTTCTATACTTTACCGCACTATAAAGAGGAACCATTTGCGGAAGCAGATGATGAAATACTTGCAGTGTATAATGATAAATTGAATTTAGTTCCGATTAATAATAATCAAGCAATTATACCTAGTGATAAAGACTATAAAATAGTTTAGAACTTAATAAAATAGCAAAGAAAAGACTCTATTTAGAAATAGAGTCTTTTTTAATTTTATTTTCATGTATATCTGATGTATGAGATAATAAACTAATAAAAATTGCCGTTTAAATTGAATAATGGGAAATCAAATGATGGAAAATAAAGAAATAATAGCACGTTATCTTGACGACAATGGAGTTGTTAAGACGTGGCCTGCCAAAGCTAAAAATCGCTTCCTAATTCTGCAGTATTTAGCGACAAAATTTGAACCTACCAAAAAGTATTCTGAACAAGAAGTAAACCTAATTTTGATGAAGTATATTTCTGATTATGTCACCAGGAGACGAGATTTAGTCGAAAATCATCTTTTAACTCGAACCGATGATGGCAGAATGTATTGGCTAAATACCGATGCATCAAGCAGTAAAAATTAGGTTAAAAGAAAAGGTGCCAAGATGATTATTGATACAAAAGAACTGCAGAAAAAAGTTGTTGAGAATAAAGAAAATCATGGTTTTAATACGACTGATATCAAATTTGAATTATTGTGTTTATATGGTGAAGTTAATGAACTTTTTCAAGCTTATTTGAAGCATGATAAAGATAATATTGATGAAGAACTGGCAGATGTGGCAATCTTCTTATTAGGCATTTCTGAGATGCTAGGTAGTGACTTGGGGGCAGATATAGTTGCTAAAATGAAGATCAATGAAAATCGCGTTTATAAAAATGGTGTTAAGTCGCTAGAAGATGAAAATGTGACTAAATGATTATATATAAGTAATCCAAGGCATGACTGCTTTTGGATTAATTGAGAAGTGAAATGAAGACCATGATAGCAACCTTGGCAGAGCAATTTCTGGGTGATTGCTTCACTACTTTGGCTTTGATTTCGAAACTTTTTGTACAAATCCATGCTAGAATAAGTGTGTATAAATAATTTAGCGATTCCATTGGAATCACACAAAAAGCTCTATCCCGATAATAGAGCTTTTTTGCGTGCTAATTATTAAAGAAGGAAGGCAACCTACTTCTTTT
>CAMLRL010000015.1 GCA_946482465.1 uncultured Lactobacillus sp. | reverse complement strand
TAATACCAGACCAACTTTTACGGTGGTGGACGATAACAATAAAGCTTTGCTTTTTATCTAAGCCATCCATTTGAATGATTTGATTAGTCGTTAATTGCCAGTTACCACACAGAGTTGGTTTGCCAATTTGAACGAACTTTTTAACGGGTGAGCCGTTAATATCTTCACCATCGTCAATCGTGCCAAACTTAATTACCTGGTTCAGTCGATCTGGATTCTGAAGTTGAACCATTTTGCTGCTCCTCACTTTCGTATAAATCAAATGACCCACGCATCTGACCAATTAGAGACATTGCTGTTGTACTAGAAGGTGCAGAACTCGGATGATTAAACCAATTAGCAGTGATTGCAAAACATGCTAGTTTATACAGAGGCTTAATTTCGTCACTTTGATAAAATTTATCATTTTTACCAATAGCGTTCTGAACATATAATTCGGCTGCTTTTAAAATGCTTACCATTCTAGCGCTTGATTGTGGGTCAAGAGACTCATCATCTGGCAAGAAACCAAGTGTACGTTTAAGCTCAGAATCGACTTCCAAAAAAGCAGCCATGATTACTTACCAGACTTCGTATCAGTTGATTTTGAATTAGTTGCAGACTTAGTGTCAGCACTTGCATCATTAGCTGTGGAGCCGTTATTACCCACCATCTTTGCTAAATTGTTGATAGCGTCTGCCAGCTTAGTAGTGGTCTCATCACTGCTACCTGTGCTATTGGCTGCTCCACCAGCAATTACTCTTGATTCTTGGTCTTTAATTTTGGTAAATGTAGAAATTGCATAAGCACCTTCATCAACCATTTCAACATCAAAGCGATCAATTACACGAACGTATGTCAAATCACGTGAAAATGAATCTCCGCCAACATTTGTGGCTAAAAGCGTCATTCTCTGATAGTCAAACAAAGTTATTGCTTCACGATAATCGCCAAAGTAAAGTGGGTGTTCTCCATTAATATCTGGTAAGAATTTATCAGTAATAACAGTTACTCTATGCCCATCTATTTGTTTAACATCTGGAAGTGTTGGATTAGGTTGAATTAAATATCTACCCTCAGCATCTTTAACTTTTGATAAAACGTTATATCCTGATTGATTTGTGATAAAACTTGAAGTAGCTTCAATCAAAGGATCAAGAGTATTGTTTTCCAAGTCTTTAATGCTGTCGAAGTCTGCAATTGATACCTTAGTCGGGGTCTTTCCATCTTTACCATTATTCAAGACTTTTAAAATTTCAGTATTACGAGTAATAACGTCTTTTTTAGCGATCCAATCTTCGACCCAAGCCAAAATATTTTCGGCTGAATCCTTTAGAAGAGTATTGGTAATTTGAGAAATACCAGCATATCTATGGATAAGGTATTTAATAGACGTTAATTTTGGATCATCATTAACACCAATTTCAGCTGTTTCATCATCTAAGTTGGCTAATGGAGTAACATCTCCTAATTTCTCGTAAGGATATTTACCACTCGTCATACCTACTTTTACAACTTTTACCAGACTTTCTAGAGAGGTAAAGGACCGCTTTAATTTATTAATCGCGGTTTGTATATCAGCTGGAATCGTTAAGCCAGCATTAGAACCATCTGTTTCTGAACCTTCAGGTAAGACTTTAGAAGTTACCATATTTTTGAAGTCAGAAACGAATTTATCCCTAATTTCATCTGCTTTCTTAGCTGCTATTACTTTTTCAGACTGACCAGGGTGATCACTGCCTATAACTGGCTTTGGCGTTTTTAGATTTTTACGAGCTTTGTCCAAAGCATTTTGTGCAAAATCTCTTACCTTAATAGCTTTATCTAGATCATTTTTAATTTTTGTAATGTCTTCATCTGAATACGCTTCAGGATTAGCCACTAACTTAATAGCTATTTCATTTTGTTTGTTTTCTAATTCTTCTACCCTGCTCCCTGCCGTATCACGTGCAGTAGCAAGTTCATTAATAGATTCCATTTAATTTCCTCCAAACAAAAGACCAAGTTTGTGATTAACAAGCTTGGTCTTATCTAAGTTTTCAGTTTCGTTTTTCGTTTTTGTATTTTCGTCTTTTACTTTTATTTTTTGCTTTTCAGCAATTAAATTTTTAAATTCTAAGATTTTCTCTGCTTTAAAATGTGGAACAATAACAGCTGAATTCAACATAGGCTCTGCAATTTGATTTTGTTTGACATCATCAAACTTCATTATTCCATCGGCAAAGCCTTCCTGAACAGCCGTTTTTGCATTCATCCACGTTGTTTTTGACATTAAATTATAAATATCCTGCTTATCCTTACCAGTTTTTTCTGCATAAGCATCAACAATGTTTTGGTCTAACTCATCTAAAGCTTGCTTTCCGCTGGCAAAATCATCCGTGTTACCGTCAGCAGAACTGATAGCACGGTGAATCATCATCATAGCCATTGGTGACATTAATACCTTGTCACCTGCCATTGCTACAATAGAAGCAGCTGAATCTGCTTCACCAACAACATGTACTTCTATGTTTCCTGGATAATTTTTTAAATCCGTATAAATTTCAGCAGCTGGTGCTGTGTAGCCACCAGGACTATTAATTTCAACAATTACATCTTTTTGATTGCTTTTTGCCAAATCCTGCTTGACTTTAGCGGGATAGGCATAACTATTTTCACCAAAAAACGACATGAACTCACCGTTCAAGTCGTCAATTATCGGTCCTTTGATTTGTATTGTTGTCAATTATCTCACCTCCTTTACTGCCAATGCTTGCTGCTTTAGGAAGTTTCTTTGGCAAATAGCCAATTTGCTGCAATATATATGTTGCTTGATTACCAGCCAGAGCATAATTCTTGGTCAAGCCTGCTAAAGTATCAGCGTATGCATCCCCAGTGGCGTCAATAGCTGGTCTAATATCAGCTGTAATCTTTGCATTCATTTTTTTGTCTAGTTCACTGACAATGGGGTTTACAAACCGATTAAGAGCCTGTGCATATTGGCTGCCCATCATTTTTAAACTTGATTGTTGGTCTCCTTGGCCGTTTAAATAACTGTCAGGAATGCCATATACTTTAGCGATCTGTTTACTAGTCCAGTCTACTTGGTTCAGCAGCTGGGCTACATTAGATTTGATTTCTAGTGGTTGATAATCTTCTAGATCGTCAATAACAGCTGGTCCACCATCGCTATGTTCTAATTGCCATTTAAAGCTGCGAGAGCGTGCAGCTCTCTTTTTAGCGTCTAATAATCCGCCCTTAGTGACTTTTAAAATGCCATTAGTTGTTACTGATTGGTTCAAAGCTGACATAGTCAATTTATTAGAAGCATCTTTAATGTCTAATTCATTAGTAAGAGCGGTTAAGGGAGACATTCCAGTCATGCCACCATTCTTTGACATCAGGCGAATATGAATAACGTCTACTTGCGGTATGTTTTCAAACGTGCCATAAACTGGTTCGTCAAAATTTATGTTATAAACCAGCCCCGAGCCGTCTTCTAGGAGCATTGGCTGAACCTGTGAAGGTCTTAAATATTCCCAGCGTAAATCAACGCCATTAATGTTCCGCCAGCGGTATGCGTAAGCATTGCCATCTAATAGCAACTGAGCATACATGCTTTGCCAAAAGGAACGCCCATTCGTTGTTGAGCTAGGATTATTAATAAGCGATTCAATTCTTTCACTACTGGCTTTAAGCGACACTAATGCTAAGTCCCCGGACAATTGCATTAATAATGAAAAAATATCAGAATTGCGGAGAGCCTTGTCAGCCGATACATATTTGTCAGACTTGGCGATTAAAAAGTTAATAGCATCTTCATCGTCGCTCAATGAATAAGCAGGTTTTGGTGCTGCTCTGGAATTAGCAGCTAACAAGTTAAATCGAGGCATTAATTATCACTTCCTTTCTTAGAGGCAAGAATTTCAGTTAAAAACGCTGTAATAAGCGCTATTGCTCCTATGCTTATATACCCCGCACTTTTGTTAATTAGAAAGCAGCCATAGGCAATAGCTGCAACTCCCAAAAAGTAAAGAATTACATCAATAAATTTCCAAATAATCTCAAAAAGTTCTTTAACCATTTTTTCTCCTTTACAACAGTCCCGATTCGGGGTTTTCAAACCAATCTTTTACTTGTTCAGCTGTCATTCGATCAACGACAGTAGATTTATCATTGGTTAGTCCATATTCTTCAAAGTGATCCATCGCTCGATACATTGCATCAATAATTGCATCAACAATATCAATCTTAAAAGTTGCCTTGTCTTTTTCAACCTGTATCCCGATTTTATCTTCTTTAATAGTTGCATTTAGCAACGCTTTTTCCATAATTGGATCATTAAATCGTGTTATTTTTCCTGTAGCAAAGCTCTCTTGCAAGAATTTAGTGGGATTACCCAATTCACTAGTTCTTTGTGCAATATCTTGAATTAACCAGCCCTCACTACTACTCAAGCTTTCGGTTATGTTTTTAACTTGAAAACTACCATAATGATCGTATCCAAGAAAAACAACTTGAAGCTCATTGTCTTTAACATATTGCACAAGCCATTTGTAAATCTGTTCCGGATTAATTATCCCTTCAGGAATTGAAGTGATAGTACAAAATTCAGGAAATTCACGATATGCTATTCCATCTAATTTTTCTTTTGCTTCAATAGAACCTGCTTGTTTAAAAGGAATAAAGCTATGCTGTGTAATATGCCAATGTGGTTTGCCATTTTGATCACGATATGGAAAAATGAAAGCTATAGCCGTGTTATCTGAATACATGGAATAATCTAAACCAATGTAAACTTCTCGACCCTTGATTTTAAAATCATTATCAATTGCTGCTTCAACATCTTGTAGACTTAAATAACTTGAAGTTGATTGCTTAAGCCATATATTTAATTCCTTATTTTGAAACTTATGAAGAGTATTAGTTAATAGAGCTTGATCTCTTTGATTAATTAGATTTTTTGTCCGTCTGTCCTTTTCTTCTGGTGAAAGGTTAATTAATGGATTAGATTTTGCCCAGGTTTCAGGTTTGTAAGTTTCTTCAATATCGTCTTGTGCCCAAATGCAGCAGAGCATATTGTCACCTTTACGTTTGAAATCTTGTTCCATTACATTTTGCATAGCTTTTTCTTCTTGGTGAAAAGGACCTGTAGGATCAGGATAAGCAGATGATATTTTAATAAATTGGTGATAGGGAACAACTTGACCTTGTCCGTCAATAATATCCGAAATTCGATCAAAATCAGTTAATGCTCCAGCTTCATCATAGATTGCTAAAACGTTGTGAGTAGAGTCATACCTATTGGCTTCATAACTCAATCTTAGAATACGATTATTTGTTGTTTTCTGAATTATTTGATTAGCTTGAATTTGTAAATCAGTCTTTTTAGCAAATGTCTTAAAAGGTTCAATCTCTATTACTGAACTAATCATTTTTCCAATATAACCAAAAAGTTTTTTTGTTTGCTCAGTAGTGTTTGCTGATATCATGAAGTCTTTATTAGTGAAGCCAATAGTGTCAACAATAAAAGCCTTAACCATTTGCATACCAGCAATTTGAGTTTTACCTTGTCCACGACCTAGTGATATATGAGCTTCAATAAACCTCCGTTCACCATTGTTGTCTTTCCAGGCATTTAATTCGGCAAGAATGAATTTTTCAAAATCCATTAGTGGCAGAACTTTTTTCTGGTCAACATCGGGTATTATTTTAGCCAATTTTAAAGCTTTATTTTCTTCATCAACGTCGTAATGATATGGAAAATCCTTATTGCCTTGTCGTTGAAGGTCTCGTAAATGACGAAAGCAGGCTAACTTGATTAAGTAGCCTGCTAATATTTTCTTATCTAATACATCAAAACAATAATTGGTGCCCGGATCTTTATATTTTTGTCTAATTTCTGACCAGTCTATAGCTTCATATGCACCTTCAACATCATGAGTTTGTGTTAGATCAACTTTCATTGTTTAAAAAACTCCTTCAATTGATCTGTAACCGATCCTTTTTTCTTTTCATTAGGAGAGTTAAGCTCCATCATTTGTGACCTTGCTCTTGGACTCAATCCTAATTCTTTGCCTATTTGATTCATTTTAGAAAGTGAATCTGACATCATCTGATAGGCAGGGTTTTTCCTAAAGCCTTGAAAGTCTTTAGCAGCTGGTTTACCAGTCACTGGACTTAGCATAGTTTTAAAAACTTTTTGCTGAATGCCATCTTTTCTGATTGAATCGTAAGCTTTGCGATAAACGTCATAAGCTGAACAATATTCTTGTAATAAATATTCATCAGCTCTCAAAACTTTTGAATTTTTGTTCAAATAATTTGCAAGCTTTGGCCATAAACGTTTTCCGTAATTATCGAGCCATTTTGGAGCTTGCGTAGGCACTTTCGGCCTTGTTAAATCAACGTTTGCCAGTTTTACCCCCCCTATCAAAAAAAATTCAAAATTTGGTCTCTCACGCAAGCGAACACCACATGTTGCGGCTCTTCCCTACGGACACATAGCCCGGGGGGTTATTATTTTTTGCTTTTAATTCTATCACTCAGTTCTGATATTAATTTAATGTCAGTAAGTGGTGGATTGTCTGTTGGTGTGCCATGTAGACCAGTGCCATAGTATTGCTCTTCGAACCTTGTTTTCCAGTAATGGCAGTTTTTACAGCACGTTACCATATTGTCGATGTCACGGATCTTGTTTGGAAAACGTTCGACTGGCAAGACATGGTCAACTACATTTCCTTCTTTAATTACGCCACGTGCTTTGCAATATTGACACAAATGATAGTCACGATTAAAAACTACCTTACGATACGATTGCCACTCTTTACTGTGATAGAACTTATTTTGTTTAGCCTTAGTTGCATTACGATAGCGTGAAATATGATTGTACTTCCATCTCGATTGCTTGGACTGTTTGGTTTGATATCTATGCTCAAACTTGGCTCGCTCTGCTCGGTACTCTGCCTCATGTGCAATGTGCTGCTGGCAATAATGATTAGGCACAAACGCTGGTGCTCTGCATCCACGTACTCTACACTTTCTAATTCTTGGCATTTGTACTCACCTCTATGTCTTACTTAACTTTTTTATAACCCTTATCAATGGTTTGTTATCCCAAAGTTTCTTATCACAATAGTTATGAATTACCTCTGTATCACATATGTTTTGAGTAGCCTTTATATTTGATAGCCCTGTTAATACAGTTTGCTGAAAGTCTTTTTTGAATTTAGTTTCAAGCGCTTTTGATACCATTTATGTCTCACTTGTTCTTTCTGTGGCTGAATACTATGTGGCTTCCACATGTTATTATTACCTCATCATACTGTTCGCAATTTTCTATTAATTGCTTTCGCCGCTCTTTTATTTCTTTTTTCCACCTAGATTTAAAAGATATCGAAGGGAACTTTTCTGGTGGTATTTTTGAATTCATTTGCACAAACCTCTTTCTTTAAATAACATTTTTTATTGTTAAACATGTCCTGAATGATTCGAACATTCATCAATGGTTTTGGAAACCGTTATGCTACCTTTGCACCAAGGACATAAAAATATGGATTACCGATTAGTAATCCACTTTTGATTTTTAATATACTAATTAATTCTATTAAATTAGCTATTAATATTTAATTATATTGATAAAACTAATATTTTTAGTCTCTGTTAGCTTTTACCTTGCCTAGGTTATAACTCTATTCATTTAATATTTAAATCGCTTAGACAAGCTATTAAAGGGCAACTTTTTTTACACTTAAATAAAAAATCTTTAATCAGCATCCCTTTTAGTTTTGTTTTCTAATTCTGCCCTATAATTATTAATTCTATCTTTTGCAATATTGAAATACTCTTGATCTAATTCCATTCCAATAAAGTCACGATTATTTTTAACTGCAGCAATACCAGTTGAGCCTGAACCCATTACATTGTCTAAAACAACTTCTCCCTCATTGGTATAAGTTTTAATTAAATACTCTAACAATGCTACTGGTTTCTGTGTTGGGTGTAATCTATTAGCATTATCTTTGCTGAACTCCACCACATCAATTGGATACCTTTTATCAGTTGCAGTTTTAATCTTGTTAACGTATTTAGGATTTAACCGATAGTTTTTACTTTTAGTCGCTGAGGCTTTTCTAATATATTTTTTAAATCCTGTTCTCATTTGCGGATTATATGTTGGCAAGTGTTTATAGAAAATAGAAATTTCTTCATGTGCTCGCATAGGCATTTTGTGTGCGTTTAAAAAGTTAACTGGCTGTGATTTGATCCAAACCCAATCATAGCGATACATCTTCTTATTATTAATTCTCATATAACTACTAAATGGCTCTTGGCCAAATAATGCTATGCAGCCATGATCTTTAATAATTCTTCTATATTGCTCCCACAACTTATCAGCTGGTATAATTGCATCCCACTTATTAGCTGTTATCCCATATGGTAGATCAGCTAAAATTAGATCAATAGACTCATTATCAATATCTTTCATCAATTCTAGGCAATCGCCTTGTTGTAATTTAATTATTCATTTTCCCTCCAAGTAAAAAAGCTGGAACTTACTCCAGCTTAATTAATTATTTTTAGCCTTTTGGCTATAAGAGCGTGTGGGGATTTGCACCCCAACTTTTCGGCATTAATGGAAGTTACCATAGACAATGTTTTGTGCTTATTAATTACAAAAACACACGCTCCTGACACGCTCGCTTGAATAATAATAAACTCTTGAAACTTATTAAATATCAAATCAAGGTCTTCGCATGTCTATAGGAAAGTCAGGATTCAAACCTGAAACCTGTGTTAACATTTTCCACATGAAGTTATCAATTACTTCCACTTTCCTATAATCAATGAGTGCAAGACTCATCGTGCCAAATAATGCACATGCCATCTTCTCATACATTCCCTGCCGATCATTGTGCGCGTTGGGAAAGCCACTCATTGCTATTGCGGTGTTGGGAATCGAACCCAGCTACAACCATTACCGCAGCTCAAATGTATGTACACATCATTTTTTAGAAAGGGTACTATGCCATCTAAAAAGATAGAATTTAAGTAGATATATAAATGACAGCCGAAAGACTAGGCTTTACCATCCCCTAATCATTCGACAATACTAATTTAACACCTAACTACTGACACTGACCTGCCATCTTTCTGCCAACTTTATGAC
>CAMLRL010000014.1 GCA_946482465.1 uncultured Lactobacillus sp. | reverse complement strand
ATAGAGCTTTTTTGCGTGCTAATTATTAAAGAAGGAAGGCAACCTACTTCTTTTTTCCTCTTTCCGTTTAGCTAGCGTTTTTTAGCTAAGAAAACTATTAGTTCTCTAGTTAAATCAAGGAAAAATTGTATAAATAATCTAGCTAGATCCATTAGAACCGCCTCCTATCCTTATAAGATAGGACGTTGCCTCTAACGCTATTGTAACAAGACCATGGGCACTTTTTAAGTTCTACAGCTAAATTAGTAATGCAATTGCTTCATATGGTTGTAAATTGAGCGCATTAGGTACTTCGGTAATATTTTGCTCATAATTAGTAATCAGTGTTTCTGCCTTTTGTCCTTGGAAAGCTTCAGGCAATTGATAGGTAACAGGGTGACCGTAAAAATTGCTAATAACTAATAATGTTTGGCCATTATAATCGCGGCGATAAACGAAAACTTGCGGATGATCCAAATCAACTGGTTGATAGCTGCCTTTAGCAATAATTGGAAGCTGCTTACGCAAGTAAATCAATTTTTGATAATAGGAAAAAATTTCTCCGTGGTCTAGTTCTGCTGCGACATTTATTCGCTCCTGGTCTTTAGGCTTCAGCCAAGGTGTACCAGTAGTAAACCCGGCATTAGGACCGCTATCCCAGTGCATTGGTGTTCTACTGTTATCGCGTGACTTGGCTTGAATAATTGCCAGCGCATCTTGTTCACTTACGCCATGCTTTTTCAGCTCGTGATACGCATTATGTGTTTCAACATCAACATAATCGGATATTTGCTCATAATTAGGATCAATCATTCCAATTTCTTCGCCTTGATAAATGTATGGCGTTCCGCGTAATAAGTGCATCACGGTTGCTAGCATTTCTGCAGATTTTTCACGGTAGTGAATTGGATCACCGAAGCGGCTCAAAGCCCAAGGTTGATCATGATTATTCCAAAAGAGGGCATTCCACCCGCCGCCTTGACTCATTCCTAATTGCCAGTCATTGAGTAATTTCTTGAGAGCAGCAAAATCAAAAGGAACCTTAGTCCACTTTTGTCCATTCTTGTAATCTACCTTCAAGTGATGGAAGGTAAAGACCATTGATAGTTCGTGGTTATCCTTATTTGTGTAAGCTACAGAATTAGGAATGGAAGTAGAGGACATTTCGCCAACCGTAATTGAATCAGGCATTTGTCCAAAGGTACTTTGATTTAATTCTTTCAGGTACTGGTGAACAATTTGCTTGTCAGTATACATTAACTTGCTGGCAACATTTTCTGGTGCGTCTTTTAGGTCTTCGTCCTTACCAATAACGTTAATTACATCAAAGCGAAAACCTTTGACACCCTTATCACGCCAGAAGTTAACCACTTTAAATAGTTCCTTTCTTACTTCAGGGTTATGCCAGTCTAGGTCTGCTTGTGTTTGATCATATAAATGAAGGTAGTATTTGCCTGTTTCTCCAAATGATGCCCAAGCTGGGCCACCGAACTTGGAAGTCCAGTTATTAGGTAAACTACCATCAGGCTTTGGATCGCGAAGATAGAAAAACTTTTGATAGTATTCGTCGCCGGCTAATGCTTTTTGAAACCAAGGATGCTCTGTTGAACAGTGGTTTAGAACCATATCAAGCATCACATTGATATGGTTTTCTGCTAGCTTTTTAACCAATTCATCGAAGTCGTCCATTGTTCCAAATCTAGGATCAATTGCATAATAGTCGGCAATATCATAGCCATTATCGTTTTGGGGGGAAACAAAAAAAGGACTAAACCATATCATGTCAATATTTAGTCTTTTCAGGTATGGAATCTTTTGGATGATACCTCTTAAATCCCCTAAACCGTCGCCGTTACTATCATAAAAAGATTTTGGATAAATCTGATAAATAACTTTGTCCTCAAAACTCATAAAATAATTCTCCCGTGTTGTGCCTTTCTACGTGCAAAGTCGACAAACTTAAATTTATCGGGACGATGCAGAGAAACTGTGTATTGAAAAAATGATGTGTCTTTTAGATAGGTTAAACTGCGTACAACTACAACCAGATTGGTGTCTTCTAACTGCAAACTTTGGATTACTTTTTTATCAGCTGGTTCAACTGTAATTGTCTTAGTTGCGTAATCAATTTCTAGTCCTAAGTCGCGCTCGAAATAGGAGTAGAGAGATTTTTGCGCCTGCTCAATTGTAAGGTGTGGAACATATTTTTTTAAAATATAGTCTTGATCAATAACAATTGGTTCATGATTGATCGAACGCAACCGCTCAACAAAAGTTGCTGCAGGCTCAGTTATATCTAGCTGATTGGTAATAGATGATGGCATTTTAGTGTCGTTAAATTGCAAAATTTCTGTAGTTGCATGCATTTGTTCTTGCTTATTGAGCTCGTCAAAAGTTTCAATGTTTGAAACTGGGAATGCAAATCTTGCACGGTCAAGTACAACCGATCCCTTACCTCTAAGCTTTTGAATTAGGCCCGCAGACATTAACTCGGCAAGTGCCTTTCTTGTAGTTTCACGTGAAACTCCATATAATTCTGAGAGAACTGGTTCACTTGGTAAGAGTTCGCCAGCCTTGTATTGACCATGTTTAATTTTATTAGTTAAGTCCGCAGCAATTTGCAAATATTTGGCTGTCATTATCAGTAATCCTCGTTTTTTTATACTTAATCATAGCACCTTCTTTACTATTTTAACCTATCTAGACAAATTGTTAGTTCAAAGTAAGACTAATAATTAAACTCATGATAAACAATAATTTGACACTTGTCTATACAAGTAATATAATTTCTTGGAAAGCGATTTCAAGAGGAAGTTAAATTTTTTGAAGGAGTTTAAATTATGAAAAAAGAGAACTTATTGGCTCCCATAAGTGGTGAAGTCATTAATCTCAGCGGAGTTGATGATCCGGTTTTTGCTCAAAAAACATTGGGTGAAGGATTTGCAATTAAGCCAGAGAAAACGCAGCTTGTTTCACCTGTAACAGGTAAAATTATGATGGTTGCTGAGACAAAACATGCGATTGGCTTTAAAACAGCTACTGGCATGGAAGTACTAATTCACTTGGGAATTGATACAGTTGAATTAGAAGGTAAACCATTTTCAATTGAGGTAGCAGCTGGAGCTGAGGTTGAAGCAGGTCAAAAAATTGGAACAATGGACCTTGCTGCAATCAAAGCCGCTGGAAAAGATGATGTAGTAGTTGTTGCAGTAACTAATACTGCAGAAATTCTGAGTAGCATTGACGTCCAATTAGGCAAAATTGATGCTGGTCAAGTGGCAGCAGAAGTCACTTTAAAAGAGGACACTAGGACTAAAACAGCTGCTAACTCTAAAGAAAATAAGTATCAGGTAACTGCGCGAGAGGTAGTTGAAGCTATTGGTGGAAGCGACAATATCAAAAGCGTAATTCACTGCTTTACGCGATTACGTTTTTCTTTGAAAGATGACAGCATTCCTGATGATGATCAGGTTAACCAAATTAGCGGAGTTCTGGACGTTGCTCGTGCCAATAATCAATATCAGGTAGTAATCGGACAAACTGTTGATGATGTTTATGATGAGGTCATTAAGATTTTAGGCCCGCAATATGCAGGGCAAGGCCAAGAAGCAGTTGATAGCAATAATAGCGAACAGGATAATCAAGATTTAAGTTTTGGTGGCAAAATTAAAAATGCCTTTTTCCAATTAATTGGTGTTATCACAGGCTCAATGATGCCCGTAATTGGACTCTTGGCAGCGAGCGGAATGTTAAAAGGTATTCTCAATATCTTGACTAACTTTTGCCATATGTCGACGGCATCACCAACTTACACGATTATTAATTCAATGGGAGATGCAGCCTTTTATTTCCTACCAATAATTGTTGGTTTTACTGCAGCTCAAAAGCTGGGATCAAATCCTGTCATTGTTTCATTAATTGGTGGCTTTTTGATTTATCCTGACTTGGTAAAAATATATGCCAGCGGGAAGTTTAGCTATTTCCTAGCAGGTGTTGGTATTAACGCTAATTTCTTTGGTATTCCAATTCACATTCCACAATATACTTATTCTATTTTCCCAATGATTTTTGCAGCTTGGATGGCAGCAAAAATTGAACCATGGATTAAAAAATGGATGCCAGTTACATTGAGACAAATTTTTACACCATTAGTAGAAATCTTTTTAGTCGGAATGACAGTCTTAATTATCATTGGCCCAGTTATTTCCTTTATTTCAGAAGGTATTGCCGGAGTATTGCAATGGTTACTTACAGTTAACACTGCATTATCTGGTTTGATTATTGGTGGACTATATCAAATACTGGTTATTTTCGGCCTGCACTGGGCAGTAATTCCGTTAATTGCTAACGACATTGCTGCAACAGGGCACAGTGTTTTAAACGGAATTATCTCAATTACAATGGTTGCTCAAGGTGCTGGCGCACTTGCAGTTTGGTTTAAGACTAAGCATAATCCTGAACTAAAGGGATTATCGATGAGTGCAGCTATCTCTGCAGCAGTTGGTATAACTGAACCTGCAATGTATGGTGTTAACTTGAAATACGGTCGTGTATTTATGACCTCAAGTATCGGTGCAGCTATTGGTGGTTTAGTTAATGGTTTGCTCAAAGTTGATATGTACGGCTTTACCGGTAGTTTAATTGGCTTCCCATCATTTGTTCCTAAGGCTGGACAAGGCAATCCTAATAACTTGTTAAACTTCTGGATTGCATCAATTGTGACTATTATTGCCGCCTTTGCTTTAACTTACTTCTTTGGTTATAAGGAAAACGATGCTAATAGCCCTAAGAATGCTCCAAAAAAGAAGACTTTAGCAGATTTATAATTGCTGAATTTTGCGATTTTAAGGACAAAAAAGTTTCTAACTATATTAGCTTAGAAGCTTTTTAAATTTCAGCTAGTTGTTTAGACTAAAAATTGCGATAATTAATTGTAAAACTAGCAAAATTGGAGTGATTGAAGATGAAAGTACTAGTAATAGGTGCACACGGACAAATTGGGCAACAATTAGTTCATATTTTACAAAAGAGCCAAAGCTGTGAAGTTATTGCAGGCTTGCGGTCGGTTGAACAGGAGAAAGCTTACCAAGAACAAGGAATTGCAACTGCTTTTGTTGATTTAACAAAACCGCAAAAGCAACTAGAACAAGTGATGCAAACGGTTGACATTGTGGTTTTTTCTGCCGGATCAGGTGGCAAAACTGGTGCTGATGCAACTATGATGATTGACCTTGATGGAGCAGTTAAGGCAATTAATGCAGCTGAAAAAACAAACATTCAGCGCTTTATTATGGTTAGTTCGATTAAGTCAGATGACCGTAGCTTTTGGTCAGATCATGCTCCAGCAGTAGAGCCACAAAGCTACTACTATGCTGCTAAATACTATGCCGACCAATGGCTTTACCATAGTTCATTAGATTACACAGTTTTACGGCCAGCTAGGTTACTCAATGCTACAGCGACTGGAAAAGTCAAAATAGCACAACATATAACAGAGCCCGCTTCTGCAATAACAATTACCCGAGCAGATGTAGCAGAAGTAATTGCAGAAATTATCGAGAAAGATAAGCTGCATCGAAAAGACTTTGACTTGGCCAACGGAGCAGTACCTATTGCACAGGCAATTTCAAACTTCCAATAAAAATATTTTGATTACAAATTTTAATAGGCTAATAAATTAATGTCTAGCTAACATGATTTATTAGCCTTTTATTTTGAGTTAAAACTTAGTTAAATGACATATTATGACCAATATTGTTACTTTTAGTCTGATTAAATTAGAAAATTGTTGCTTTTACACGAATCAATATAGTAAAGTTTGATTATATTATTATTAAAACAAAGGAGGGAGCTATGTTAAAAGTAGAACATTTAAGTAAAAAGTTTGATACTTTTCCAGCGCTTCAAGATGTTAACTTTACCATTCAGCCTGGTGAAATTATGGGTTTGATTGGTCAAAATGGTGCAGGGAAAACCACCACTTTTCACAGTATTTTAAATTTCCTTCATTACGACGGAAAAATTTCCTGGGACGATCAGCCCATTACTGAAAAAACTTTTGATACGGTAGGCTACTTGCCGGAAGAACGCAGTTTACTACCTAAAATGACTATTGAGCAACAAATTGTTTATTTGGCGGAGCTAAAAAGCCGCCCGGCAAAAGAGATAAAACCGCAAATCGATGATTGGTTGAAACGCTTTGATGTTCAGGGCAAGAAAAGCGACAAAATAAAAACACTTTCGAAAGGTAATCAGCAAAAGGTACAGTTAATCTGTACTTTAATTCATCAACCCCAATTAATTATTTTGGATGAACCTTTTAGTGGTTTGGATCCGGTAAATGCAGATTTGCTCAAAAACGCAATCTTAGAAGCAAAAAAGAAAAATGCAACAATTATCTTCTCCAGTCACGATATGTCAAATGTTGAAGAAATTTGCGATAGTTTAATCATGTTGAAAAAAGGGCAAGTTGTTTTAAGCGGTGCAGTTGATGCCGTTCGTGACTCATTTGGTAAAACGGAAATTTACTGCAAAACAACTAAGTCGCTTGCAGAAATGCAGCAGCTCCCTCACGTTAAAAAAGTAGAAAAGAAAGCACATGGTCAATATCTTTTACGGATTGACGATGAAAATAGTGGTCCGGAAATCTTTGACGCATTGACAAATGGCGAATATGTTGAAGAGTTCCGGCAGCAACCGCCAACACTTGACGAAATATTCAGAATGGAAGCTGGTGAACAACATGAATAAATTATGGACTGTAACGCTGCAAACTTATTGGCATCAAGTTAAGTCTTGGTCTTTTCTGCTTTTGATTCTGGGTCCATTTTTCATAATTGGTTGTGGTGTTTTAGGAGGAGCTATCGGTGCTAATTCTGATCCAGACAGTCAGATTGCAGTTATCAGTTCCAATGAGCAAGTTCGCCAAAACTTTATTAAAAATAATGATAAATATGTTGATGCTAAAATTAAAACCGCTGAATCTGCTAAAAAGGCTGTCAAAAAAGAAAAGATTGATGGCTACTTGGTATTTGAAACGCAAAAAAAGCAGGTTAAGGCCATTTATCATGGAGCGTCACCTATTGATGATGAATTGAAACCCAAAGTAAAAAGCTATTTACAAGTCTTGCAGAGTCAGCTTAATTTGCAGCAAGCGCAATTGGCGCCCCGTCAATTTAAAGCCTTACAGCAGCAGCCAAAATATCGCGAAGTACTCCAGAAAAATCATCAGGGAGATAAATTGGTTAAAATGTTGTCTTTAATTATTGTGATTATGGTCGTTTACATGGTTTTGATGTCCTACAGTAGCATTACAGCTCAAGAAATAGCTTCTGAAAAGGGCACGAAGATTATGGAAATCATTTTTTCCAGTACAACTGCTGCAAAATATTTTTTAGGCAAAATTTTGGGTATTTTCGGCGTAATTATTACTCAACTCTTAATCTATATTGTTGGCGGCTGGGCAACTTACCGCTGGGCATTGCATGCAAAAATTACGGCTTCTTTCATGCATAACAACCAGGTAGTAATAAATAAAATTTTGGGCAATTTGGTAAATGTCAATCTCATTTTCCTGATTCTTGGTGTAATTATTTATACGATATTAGCAGCGTTTTCAGGAGCTTTAGTAGCCAAGCCAGAAGATTCTTCAAAGGCCGCGCAAAGTACTACGATGCTTTCTTTGATTGCATTTTTCCTGTCGTTTGCATTTATTTCTAATCCAGAGCAAATTCTTCCGCAAATATTATCTTATGTGCCATTCTTTTCCTCATTCATGATGCCAATTCGTATAATTAATGGCCATGTTGGTAATATGGAAGTTATTTTGTCGCTGGTAATTTTAATAGTAAGTATTGTTGGTTTAACAGCATATATTAGTAAAGTCTATCAAGGAGTAATTTTACAAACAGAAGATACCAGTTTTTGGAAGAGATTAAAACGAGGACTGGCATATAGTAAAGCATAAGTAATATAATTCAAGCTAAAAAACTAATAAATCAGTGTAAGCAAAACATGGTTTATTAGTTTTTTAAATTATAAATATTTTCTGTTTTTAATAGTGGACTATAATATAAATAATAATTTCAAACTGTATTTCTTACATGGGGCATGGAGGCACTTATGCTTGCCAGCAATCTTTGGTTAATTATTTTTGCTACTATTTCATCTTTTTCACGCGGGATAATTTCCGTGATTGACCGTTACCAAATGGGTTATCGCAAACAAAGCTCAATTGATGTTAACTTTTTAAATAATATTTGTAGTTCAGTTTTAGTAACTTTTATGTTGCTGGTTATATTGCATGATTACCCCAGTCCACGTATTACAAACAATTACTTAATTAGGGTATTTTTGTATGCTTTTTTAGCGCAAATAGTGGCATATGGTTATAGTTATGTCTTTAAAAAAGTAACTATCATGCAGTCGGTTATCCTAAGTAAAATTACTGATTTGTTTATTCCCTTGGCAATTTTGCTGACAATGGGCTACTTCAGTAAATCTTCTTACTTAGTTTCGATCATCTCGACTATCATAGTTGTCATTTATATTGCCTTTGAACAGCGCAAAGATAATTTGGATTTGAAAAACTTGGCGAAGACATTTACAGTTATTGTGCCACTGCTAATTGCGCAAGCGGCATTTTCGCCTTTTTTGACTAAAGGATTAATTAGGCCAATTGATTTGGTCTTTTTTACGATTATGACAATCTATGTTCGGTGCTTAATTTCCTTAATTACTTTTATCTATAAAAACCATTCCCTCAAAATTAATGGTGAAAACTTAACAGGTAGAGTTTTCCTTATTTATGGTAGTCGCGCCATTTTAACCCTTCTTGCGCAAGTAGCTTACACTTTGGCAACCTCTTCGCCTAACTCCAGCATTGCGTGGATCTTTTTAAACATGACTTCTCTTTACAGTGTGATTTTTGGCGACATTTTCCTAAAAGAGAAGATGAAGTTTGCAGATATCTTGGTGATAGTCCTTATCTTTGTTTTGGCATTATTTTCAAAGTAAAAGGGGCACCTATTGGCTGACAACGAAACTATTTTTTATACAACATATTAAAAAATGCTTTAATTATTAAAAAAGTATATAATTAACTATGACTTTTTATGACTGGCTCAAAGATAGATACTGATAGTTTATTTGGGGAAATGCTATCGCTGATATTAAGAGCGGAGACATAATGATAATAGAAACCAAAAGCTTGGTAAAACGATATAAAAAAGTGAAAGCAACAAAATTATTTCATAAAGAGTATCGTGATTTTGTTGCACTTCAAAATATTAATTTTCAACTCAAGCAGGGCGAACACCTTGGCTTAGTTGGTTTGAATGGGTCTGGTAAATCGACCTTAATTAAGCTGATCTTAGGCATTTTACAGCCAAGTAGTGGAAGTGTCAGAACTTTTGACATGGATCCACTAACTAATAGACAAAAAAATGCACAAAAAATCGGAGTTGTTTTCGGCCAAAGAAGCCAACTCCGTTGGGATTTACCGGCAATGGACACTTTCAAGTTAAATCGTGAGATTTATCAAGTGCCGGAAGAGATTTTTGCTAAACGAGTGAAAAATCTAGCTGAAATGTTAGATGCGACTGATTTTTTATTGCAACCAGTGCGCACACTTAGTCTGGGACAACGGATGAAAGCTGAATTTATTGCGGCCCTTATTCATGATCCAGATTTAATTATTTTAGATGAGCCGACAATTGGACTTGATGTTTTATCGAAAAATAGTATCACACAGTTTTTACAAAAATTGACCAATAAAACAATTATTTTTACTTCACATGATCTTGATGAGGTCGAAAAAGTTTGTTCAAGAACGCTAATCTTAAGTCATGGCCAGCTGGTATTAGATAAAAGTAGCAAAGAGTTGGCCAAACTTGATGTGCCTTCAACAGTGACATTTACTAGCAAAAATTCTTTAAGTGAAGCAATTACTGCAAAATGGCCTACGATTAACCGATTAGAAAACGGATCGTATCAACTTACAGGCATAATGCAGGAAGAGCTTAAGTCCACTTTGTCTATGATTACGGCGAGTGTCGAAGTCGATAGCATTGAGGTTAAAAATAACAAGTTAGAGTACTTGTTAGGACACCTAACCAAACAGGAGGTGTGCTAATGAAGTATAGATTAATGTTAGTAAAAATTGGTATCAAAAAAGGTTTAGCATCGAAATATGCTCTCTTGTTTTGGCTTTTTTCCATACTAATATCCACCACTGTCCAGTATTTTTTATGGAAAGCAGTTCTGATTGGTAAACCAAATCGTGAATTTCAAGAAACAATTAGTTATTTAGTGTTAATGCAAATTTTAACAGTTTTGTTTCCTAAGACTAGCTATGAACTTAACGATAAAGTACGTTCCGGAGATATTGCAATCGATCTTCTTAAGCCGCTATCTATTTCAACGCAATTACTATGGGAAGGAATAGGTTATTCACTAGTCAAATTTGCCATAATTGGTGTCGTTGATATGTTAATCTTTTTCTGGTTCTTGGATTTTAAAATTGCATTTAGCACCATATTAATGGTTCTCGTAACAGCTATTTTAGGTTATTTTTTATACTTTGAACTTGAACTGGTACTCGGAACTTTTTCTTTTTATACCTACAGTATCTGGGGGATTACTACTTTTAAAGAAGCTATTTTGCTTGTACTAGCAGGAAATGCCTTTCCAGCTAATTTTTATCCCAGCTTGCTTAAAAAGATTGCTCAATATTTGCCCTTTCAATATTCATATGGCGCAATAGGGACATTGGCCCAGCATCCCGCCTGGAATTTATTTATTAAAATCGTCGTAATTCAGTTAATTTACATCGTTGCCTTTAACTTGTTGTTTAAGTTGCTTTTTAAGCATTCAGCTAACGCTACAGTTATTCAAGGAGGTTAATGATGCGATATTTAAAATTATTATTTACGTATTTCAAAGTAAATTTAAAATCATTAGCCGTTTACGATCTTGATTTTTATTTTGCGATTATTGGCATGATAGTCCAAAATGTCCTAAACATTGTTGCATTAAGGTTTATTTTTAACATTGTGCCGCGAATTAATGGTTACAGTTTCAGCCAGTTGCTACTAACGTATGCATTAGCAACGTTATCCTTTTCAATATTCCGCTGCTTTTTCATTAATGCCTTAAATATTTCGGATTACATCCATAATGGTTCATTGGACACGATTTTGATTAAACCCGTCAATCCGCTATTTCAACTAGTTAATGAACGTGTAGATGAAGACTCTTGGGGCGATTTATTAGTTGCCTTGCTTCTGCTAATTGTGGTTGATGTGCAATTACATAATCCTTGGTATATCACGATTATGTTTATCTTTATTTCACTGTTTACGTCCTTAATTTTTTTGGCATTAGCAATCTTAGGTAATATTGTTTCACTTTTATCTAACGGTTTAGCTAATTTGGCTGAAACAACCTTTGACTTTTTTGATATGAGCAAATATCCCATGGCTATTTATTCGATGGGATTTAAAATAATTATGACTTTTATACTGCCAATTGGTTGGGTTGCATCAATTCCACAGGAAAGAATTGCCGTTAAGCACGAATGGATATGGCTATTGATAATTCCAGTTGTCTGCATGCTGTTCTTTGTGTTGATTTATCAACTCTGGCGCGTATTTCTGAAAAAATATCAGAGTACGGGCAGCTAGAGAAGACTATTATAAATATATTGCCAAAATGGTTAGCGGTACAAAAGTGCTGCTAACTATTTTTATTGCTTTTGCTAAAAACTACAGTTTAGCCGATGGACAGTCAAAACAAATTTAGCTAA
>CAMLRL010000013.1 GCA_946482465.1 uncultured Lactobacillus sp. | reverse complement strand
GCTTTTGCTAAAAACTACAGTTTAGCCGATGGACAGTCAAAACAAATTTAGCTAAATATTGGCATAAAAAAGCCATACAACTGAAGAGCTGTATGGCTTTTTATCAATTATTCTTTTAATGTCTGTGCTTCTTGATGAATTACTTGCACACTATTAATTACAAATGGAAAGCCGATATATGGTAGCAATTGAATTACTGACCAAATTAGTTCACTTTCGCTGTTACCGGCCTTTAAACTTCCACGAGCATGGGCCTTGATTTGAAATTCAACGTTCATGGTAATTAGTGCTAATAGCTCATAGCGCTCACGGTCACGAACATCTAGTGCTTTCCGGTTATAAAAATCGTTGAAAAAGTGTTCCGTTAATGCGTGGGGGATGAAAGTGCCAGCATTATCTGGCAAATCTTTCAGCAGATTTTTAATTTCAGTACCATATAATTGTGCTTGAACTTTTGCCCCATAGTTTTCATCTGCTTCACTTTCTACAGGTGCCAAAGTGATTTTACGTTCTTCAAATACACTATTTACCCGCTCTAAAGCTTGTTTAACCTTCAGGGTACCAATTACAGGTGCTAATTGATAAAGCACCTCTAAAAGAACTTCAGGGGCAATATTAGCATCTAAAATGTTAGTCACCTGCTCTGGAACAGCTGTCATTATTCCTTGCGTAACACTAGCGATTAATGGAATGATAAAACGATCTTTCTGTAAGTGTTGAGCACAGTTACTGTCCACGTCGTTAAGGTAGCTCTGGCTTAATTTTTGAAATTGCTCTTCTAGTTGATTATTCATGAAAATCTCCGGGTTAATACTATCTGCAATCTTTACAAATTTCTTCTTTTAATGATTTTAAGAACAGCTCAGCAACTGGCGATAAACTAACTTCTCGTTTCCAAATTACTCTAATCGTTTGTTGCAGACTAGGGCATAATTTTTTAAACGTAAGCCCTGAACTTTCTGAAGTATCAGCCAAGTTATCTAGGGTTAACATTAATGCCGAATGATTTTTGACCATTAACGTACCGTTGAAGTTAAGGTTATAGTCACCAATAAAATTCACGTTATCGTAATAATTACCTAACCAGTTTTGAAAAAGGTGAGTTTGCAGGGCTTGCTGCGAGGTCAAGAGGAAACGACCGCACAAGTCTTTCGGCGTAATTGCTTCTTTAGCTGCTAGTATATCATCTCTTGGCATTAATACGCCCCAGGTATCTTTTTCAGATAAGTTTAAAGAGGCATAGCTGGGTAATGAAATGTCACCAATAATTACCCCAAAATCTGCAGTTCCATTATTTAGCTTTCTTTCGGCGTAACTGTAATCGCCGTTTAAGAGATGAATTTTAACGGTGGGATGATCTTTGATGATATGGCTAATTACGTTCATAATTTGTTGCATCCCGATGCTTTCACCTGCTGCAATTGTTAGGTCACCACTAATAAAAGATGTAGTTTCAAGATTTCTTTTTGTCCTAGAAGTTAACTCTAGTATTTCTTGTGCTTGTTCTAGTAAGTAATGGCCTGCAGGAGTTAGTGTTAAACGACGCTTTTGCCGGTCAAATAATTTGACGCCGAGTTCTGCTTCTAAATCAGCTATTTGTCTGGAAAGTGCTGGTTGCGAAATTAAGACCTTTTTAGCCGCACGCGTCATGTTACCCTCTTGGGCAACAGCAACGAAATAATTTAAAACGCGTAGTTCCATATAACCTCCTGTTTAATGCATTTTGTTTATGTTGACTGATTGTTAATAAGTATTTCACTGAAGAAAAAGTTACAGTTAAAATTTGTATTATTGAGAAAAAATTCAATACGTAATATGCCACCTAATGTTATTTTGGTAGACAAGTGAAAAATCATAAAAAGCGCCTATAATAAACTCGATTATAGGTCACCCTTTTACTTTTAAATTAGTAAGGAAAATAAAATGAAAATATCAGAAGTTGCAGAAAAAGTCGATTTAACCCCAGTAACGTTAAGGTACTATGAAAAAATGGGTCTTATTCCAGAAGTAAAAAAGGAGCACGGTGTCAGAAACTACAGTGAAAATGATCTTAACTGGATTAGCTTTATCAAATGTATGCGGAATGTGGGAATTCCAGTAAAAGACTTACTGGAATATACAGAGTTACTGCAGCAGGGTTCTGATACTAAAAAGGCAAGAAGACAAATTTTGGTCAAAGAACTGCATCGCTTGGAAGAACAGGAGCAGGCCGTTCACTCAACCATCAATAGGCTAAAACACAAAATCAGTCTATACGATCAAGGAGAATTAAAGTAGGTTTCACCATAAAAAGTTGACTAGTAAACGATCAACTTTAGTATTTTCATGTAACTTGCTGTGCTGTGCCTGAGGTCCCGTTATTTCTTTTTCCTGATATGAGCGGGCACGCTTTTCCACTAAATAGCGGTAGGAACGAGCGGAGTATACTGCCACAGAGCCATCGTTTCCCTTACCTGTATCGCCGTAAATATTTAATACAGCAGCATTAGTGGGAAACTTTTTTCTTAGGCCTAAAAGTCCGCGATAGCCCGTGTCCATTTGCGTGGGCTTGGCGTTAGGTTCTAAAACTATTTTTCTAGGTGCATTTTGCTGGCCTAAAAAGCCGTTATAATGCCCTGCAATAGAAACTTGTTTATTTAAACGGGGCATGTGCGGATTATCAGCATTGTTTAGTAGATAATAGGCAATTTGTAAGTTACCCATTGAATGGCCCACAAGATTTACTTGTTTGAATTGATATTTTGCTTGCAAAGCAGTGATAACGTTTTTGATGTAATTACTATTCTTTTTGAAAGCAACGGCCTGGTTAGTTTCACCTGTAGAAATGCTCTTGTTGTTGAGCAAATTAACTTCAATGATGGGATTTTTTGCACCATTTTTGATGGTGCCCCATAAAGTGACCTTACCGGCAGGACTAACATCTGCACGAATAATTGAGTTGGTAAAATTGTGCTGTTTAGCGTAATTAGTCATGCTTTCTTCCGCACGGTAGCTACTGCCCCAGCCGTGAACAAAGAGGGTTGGCGTGGCAATAGCTGTTTTATGCTGTTGCTGGCCAGGCTTGTTAATTACATAAAAGCCCAGTATTAATAATAAGGCAGCGATAATTGCACTTATCCCGAAAACTTTATGTTTTTTGGTCATTGGCGGCTCCTAAAAAGGATTAGCGAATCCTATAAACTTTTTTGAACATCTGCAACGATTTGTTCAAGAGTTAAATGATTTTGTTGATAAATTTCTGCTACAGGAGTTTGGTCAGTGTAAACACGGTTTTGCCCGTAGTTGAGTACTTTAACGTCTTTGTTACCCAGATAAGAAGCTATTTTTTGGCCGAATCCGCCGTCGAGAATGTTGTCTTCAAGGGTAACGATTACCTTGTGATTGGCTGCCAGTTGGTCTAACGCTTTTTCATCTAAAATATTAGCTGAAAGTGGGTTAACAAGAGTGGCACCGAGCTTATTTGCTACTTTTTCACCCAATTGATAAAAAGCGCCTAGTCCAATAACTGCTACTTCCTTACCCGGCTTAACTTGATAGTTAATGGTCGAGTAGTCGGTAATAACGTCTTGCTGATCAGTTTCTGGTACATTTCCAGGAACTTTAATTGCAACGGGATGCTTCTTTTGTTTGATGGCCCATTCAAGCATTGCTTTTTCTTCAGCCAAAGTTGTTGGTGCTAAGTATATCCAGTTAGGCAAATTAGAAATCATTACCTGATCAAAAATACCAAGGTGAGTTTTCGATTGACTAGAAATAGTGCCTCCTGCTACAAGCATTACCACCGGTAAGTCATTGGCAGCAGTATCGTGTGATAATTGGTCAAAAGCACGTTGTAAGAAGGTTGAATTTTCCATCAAAACCGGAATACCGCCTTCTTTGGCAAAACCAGTCGCAAATGCAACCGACTCTTGCTCGGCAATACCAACGTCAGTGTAATTAGCTGGATATTCATTTTTAAAGTTATCTAAATTAAAGACGCCAGGAATAGCGGCATTAATGGCCATGATATTTTGACCGGCATCAATTTGTTCTTTAATAACGTCAAGTGCAACCGACTTGGATGTAGGTTTTTGGTTTTCAGCGGCAAGGGGCTGATCGTCTTCCAAATTAAATGGTGAGACCCAGTGATGTGCTTCTTCATCTTTGACTGCAGGCTCGTAGCCTTTTCCCTTAAGCGTATTAATGTGCAATAAAATAGGATGATCAACATCTTTAACAGCTTTAAAAGCATCAATCATGGCAGAGAGATCATTACCGTCTGCAACGTAGCGATAGTCAAAGCCCATTGCCTTAAACGGGTTTTCTGCTGTTTGGCCGTTAGAATCACGCAGCTTTTTCAGTGAGGTTACCACGCCACCAACGTTTTTATCAATTGACCATTGGTTATCATTAACTACAACCACTAAGTTGTGTGGCTCAATCGCTGCATTGTTTAGCCCTTCAAAAGCCAAGCCACCTGTCAGTGAGCCGTCACCAATTAAAGCCATAATATTTTCGTGTTGACCCATTAAATCACGTGCCTTTGCCATTCCAGTAGCCAGAGCGACTGAAGTTGAGGTGTGACCAACAGCATAGTAATCATATGGACTTTCGTCAGGATTTGAATATGGTGTTACATCTTCATAATGGTCAGGGTCGAGCCAAGCTTTGGCCCGTCCAGTTAACATTTTATGTGGATATGTTTGATGGGAAATGTCCCAGACCAGTTTATCTTTTGGAGCATCAAATACATAGTGGTAGGCAATGGTAGCTTCTACAATACCGAGATCTGGTCCTAAGTGGCCACCTTCAGCTGCATCTTTTTCAATAATTAATGTTCTGATTTCTTGAGCCAATTTTTCCATTTCGGGGATGCTTAATTTTTTAACATCTTTTGGTCCCGCAATTTTATTTAACAAAAAGTCTTCATGTTTATTCATAATATAAGTGCCTCCTTGCTGTGCTAGTCAGCCAGCTTATTTCAGTAACTGTATAAAAGTTTAATACTTAAAGTTAACTCTAAGTCAAATATAAAATTACTTTTTTATAATTAAAAGTTAATTTTATTCGATTTAAACTATAATTATTATAGTGATAGAAATAATGATGTGACACATTTAAGGAATTGAAGATGACAATTGGTGAATTACTGAAAAAGTTTCGCGTTAAGCAATTGAAAACGCAAAAAGAATGGGCTGCGGGAGTGGTTACGCCCTCTTATTATTCAAAGGTTGAGAAAAACCTGCATCGTATAACAGCAGAGGATTTGATTGCAATTTTGCGAATTAATCACGTTAAGCCGTGGGAATTTTTTAATCAATTAGATGAAAATCAACAAGCACAGAATGTTGCATTTAATGAAATTGAAGAAGAAGTAAATCGAGCATATTATCAAAACAATCCTAAAAAAATTGAAGAGATTCGCCAATACGTGGAGAATAGCGATATTGAGAATAAGGACAAATTACTGCTATTGATCGATTTTAATTTGGCTGATACGCTGAATAATGTAGCCGAATTGAGTGATACGAAAAAAGCGCAGTTGAAGAATTGGCTTTTTGAACAAGATGATTTTGATGAAAGAACACTACGTATGTACATTAACTTTATCCCAATTTATGATTTAAAAAGCAACTTGAAGATTGGCAAAAAGGTAGCAGAAAAATTAAAAGGTACAACAGAAACGCGGAAACAGGAGGAGCTCTTAGGTGTTATTATCAATATCTTGATTGTGTGTATTGAGCAAGGAGCCTATGACGAAACTGGATATTTTGTTCAAGCTGCCGAGCATATCAGAACAGTGCCAAAACTATTCTTTTATAAGAACATGCTGGTCTTTTTAGAAAATATGATTAACGAGCACTTTGACCATCAAGAAGAGTATGTGGCTAAATGCCAATGGGCAATCAAAAATTTCGACTTACTAGGAATGCCTGAATATGGCAAAGAAGCAGAACGTTTTTTTAACGAATATCAGTAAAATGAATAATAGTGCTAAGATAAGAATAAAATAGTTAAGCTTGAGCATAGAAGGGATGATTTTATGAAAATAGGTTTTATTGGAACAGGTGTAATGGGTAACGCAATTTGCCTTAATCTGTTAAAGGCTGGTCATGATTTAGTGGTTTATAACAGAACCAAGAGTAAAACTGATAACTTAGTTGCTCAGGGTGCAACTTGGTGTGAGAGCCCTAAAAAAGTTGCTGAAAATGCCGAATTAATTTTTACGATGGTTGGTTTTCCAGCTGATGTTGAGAACTTTTATTTCGGTGAGGAAGGTATTTTTCAGGCAGCTGTTAAAGACAAATATCTAGTTGATATGACCACTTCAAAGCCTGCATTAGCTCAGCGTATTTTCCGTGAAGGGGGGCAACAAGGAGCAAAAGTTTTGGACGCACCGGTTTCAGGTGGAGACTTAGGAGCCAAAAATGGCACTTTGACAATTATGGTCGGTGGAGATGAAGCAGCTTACCAAGATTTGGAACCAGTCTTTAAAGACTTTGGTAAAACCGTGCATTACTTTGGTGCTGCAGGAGCAGGTCAGAATACAAAAATGGCCAATCAAATTATGATTGCTGGAACAATGACTGGAATGTGTGAAATGCTCGTCTATGCCAAAAAAGCAGGTTTGGCTCTTGAATCTGTCCTAGAGACAGTTGGAGCAGGTAGTGCTGCTAATTGGAGCTTGAGTAATTATGGTCCACGTATCTTAAAGGACGACTATACACCTGGCTTTTTCAGCAAGCACTTCTTAAAAGACTTGCGCATTGCCTTGGAAACTGCCAAAGAAATGAAGCTTGAGTTGCCAGCCACTAAAGAGGCAGAAAAATTGTATGAAACCTTGGTTGATGAGCGTGGTCTAGGTGACTTGGGTACACAAGGCTTGATTAAATTATGGTGGAACTAATATTTAGTTCAAAAACAAAAAGAGCAGTTTCAGATTTGGAACTGCTCTTTTTTATGAGTAAGTACAAGTGAATTTTAAGTTAATTGATTTTACTTTTGACTTCTTCTACGCCGTCTAAAACGTTAGCATAGCGTGCCAAAATGAAAAGGTAGTCTGATAAACGATTAATGTACTTTAAACAAGCAGGGGCTAATTTTTGCTGTTCATCGTTTAATTTAGCCATTGCACGTTCTGCTCTCCTAGCAACCGTACGAGCATAATGCAAATGGGTCGCGGTAATCGAACCGCCCGGCAAAATAAAGTGGGTAGTTTTTGGAATTTTTTGATTAAGCTCGTCTATTTGTTGTTCAAGGAATTCGACTGTAGCCGCCGTTATTTCTTCGTGTCTTTTAACAACAATATCGCTTTCTAATTCATATAAATCACGTTGTCGATCTTGCAGTGTGTTAAGCAATTCTTGACACTGATCGGATAAGTTAGCAATTACAACGCCTAAATAAGAATCTAGTTCATCGATGTCACCAAGTGCTTCAATTTGTAGGTCATACTTAGGTACCATTTTACCAGTGACTTGCTTGGTGTAACCTTGATCGCCGACTTTGGTATAAATTTTGATGGTCATAAAAGCCTCCGTTTGTAGTGATCTAGTGCAACATTAAGTGGTTTATATAGAATGGGGTAGAAGACTAAGTTGCCAACTGCATGGTAAGTATCAAAAACCAAGCTTCCAGCCCAGTAGGCTAGAAATGCATTAAAGCCACCAAAAATCGACATCCCGAAGTCTACGAAACAGCCGTATTCCCAACCTAAAAAGACAGCAACGACTAATTGATAAGTAAAGTGCTTTTTTAACGGCGTAAATTTTGCCAGTAATGCAACAGTTAAAACGCAGCCGCCATAAGCTAAAACCTGTGAGATGGTCCAAATGCCGAAGCCTAAGTAAATGTTAGAGACCACCATGGTCAAAATGGCTAGGGCAAAGCCGAAAGTAAAGCCCATGTTTAACGTTACGATTACCAAAATATCAGTAACTGGCTGAACGTTTGGAACTGGAATAATTTTAAAAATGCGCAGGGCTACACACATGGCAGTTAAAATAGCAAGCAGTGCTATTTTCTTGGTTGAATCATGCATGATGGCTGATTAGTCGATCTTTGCTAGAGTGAATTTGACCTTATCTTTGTTAGCTACTTTTTGCTCTGCAGCACCTTTAGAAGCAAATTTGCCGTTGATAGTGTAAGTCCAGTAAACCTTTTTAGCTTTATTTTGACTCTTACCATCGATTGAAGTGATGAAGCCATCAGTACTCTTTACTTTCCAAAGCTTCTTAAGGCCAAGCATAACAGTTGAGTGCTTAGGCACTTTAACGCTTTTAGTCTTGTAGTTTTTATTATTTACTTTAAGGGTATAAGTAACGCGAACTTTGCTAGCAGCATCAACTTGTTGAACATTTTGGGTGCTGCCATAACCGGCAATAGTGAAAGTAAAGATAGTAGCGATTCCGGCAAGAACTGATAATTTGTTTTTTTTCATGATAAAACTCCTATTTTTAATACATAAATTTAGATTATTTAACTGGACAAGCGCCCGATTCACAATCGGTTTGATCAACTAGCTCGATGTCTTTTTGATCATCATGTTGTTCAGCAAAGACAGTAGCAACATCGCCAGATATTTTGGCTTTGCGTTCTTCGTATGTTTTCTTATCAATTGGTTCTTTTGGCGCTTGCTCCAAAGATCCACCATAGTAAGGCAGAAGAGACGTTGACTTGATAACGTTACGATATTGTTTAAATAAAGAGGTGATTTTGTCACCTTCATCGCTTTGGAAAGTAACAGTACAACTAACCGCATTATCTGACCAGTAGGTTTGTAAAAATGCTTGAGTTGCAAACTGTTCTTCAATTGAAACAGTACCAGCTGAAGCAAAGTTTTTACTGTCTGCATGGGCTGCTCTTAATGGAAATTCTACGCAAATAGTATTTGGCGAATAGATATCTGGTTCTGAGTAGTAACCACAAGCATCAAGGGTCTTGAGTAAAGGATCTGAGGCTTGGAATCTGATTCTTTGAATTAGGTAGCCAGCGTAATGGAAGTGCATGCCTTCAGAAGCACCTGCAAGTTTAGCAACCGTACCAGATGGTTTAACTGTAGTGTGCTTGATAGAAGGATTGCAGTTTAAAGTCTTACTGTAGTCTTGGTCGGCATCAATTACTGCTCGATATGCTTCTTCGACCATTTTGATTCCCTTAGGATCGTAAATTGGCTTTTTAATTTTTGCGCCTGTTTCTTCGTCGATACTGTCTTCAAAGCCGGTAACAACACGATGACCTAAATCATTTAAGAGCCAATCTTGGATACCTGACATTGAAACGCCGATCCGTCTGTTCTTGTAGATGATGTTGCGGGAAACTTCCCAGTCGTATTCACTAAAAGTTACACGCTTGGTATAACGGGTAGCCAGTTTGAAGACCTCTTTTAAGTCCCAACCTTGTTCTTCAGCAATGTAAGGAAAAACTTCAAATAAGTTACATGGCTCACCGTTGGCTAGTGAAATTTCACCACATGGGTTTGTTCCTTCAACTTCACCATCAATGCCTTCTTGGTAACCATCAATAATACGACCGTAATTACGTGACAAGTCTAAGTTAACAACACCGGGCTCACCGTTTTCTCTAATACCAGCGGCAATTGGTTCGTATCCATCGAATTTAGCGTCAATCGCAACACTATTGTTTGAAGCCCAACGGTGGTGGTAAAGCTTATCTTTATCTTGTTTCATTGTGATGAAATCTTGGTCGTCGTTAGAGCCTAATGCTAATTCAGCGGACCGTCTAACATTTCCTGCAACAACAGTTTTACCGATTAAGTTGCAAATGTCTGTACCATCAACTGAGGTGATTTTTGTACCAACACGGTTATTGATAATGTCGTTAATCTCAAACAGCATTTCAACCAACGGCATTGGGCCAGAAGCAGTACCACCAAAACCGTGAATTTTTGCACCGTAGGGACGAATACTACTGATATCTAAAACCAACTTCTGTTTATTTTCAGGATTAGTCTCCTTAAAGTGCATATCGATTAAACGAGCATTAGCTAAAACCCAGCCTTCACGTGTGTCGGGCAAATCATAATAGATATAGTCATCTGAATTCTGATTTTGTTTTATCCACTCACTTTTATCAGTTGCTCCAAGCTTAACGGAGTCGTCATAAGAAGCACTAGCCTTGTCAATTACAATCGTTAAATCGATTTTATTATCAACTGAGGGAATTTTTTGAATATTGTCCTGAACGACAGAAAAGCCAACGCCGCCACCTTTCATCAATTGGTCAAAAACAAAAGAAAATGGCATCGAAAGAGCTTCTTGATTTTTGTCCAAATAGTCAGGCACGATATGACTATCACCATATTTCTGTGGTTTGATAGCAATAAACCAGCAATTGTTTAAGGAATCACCATTACGTCTTTGGTAATCAGTCCCAGAAACCCACAAATTCCGTCCTGACGGAGTAGAAGCAAGGCCATAAACAAGCTTGAATAAATGCTTAGCTTCGTCTGTCAGTTCCTCAACCACATCTTCAGAAGGCGAATCCGTTAAGCGTGGATCAAGGTTAATGTTGCCTTCCACAACACGCTTTACTGTTTCGTCCCATTCTTCAGCGCGATTATATTCAGGAAGCCAGCGTGCATAAGTCCGCTTGTACGTGACCCAGCCAAGTTCTCCCCAGTGAGGCGAAACATTTTGTTTCACTTGATCAATATAAGCCTGATCCAAGCTTATTCTTGCATTTTTCATATACAAAATATCTCCTCATAAAATAACACTTTGTTTCACAAACACATCATGTATGGTGTCTAAAAAGACTATAACACAATATCTTGTATTTACCAGCGGATATGCAGCAGTCAAATCCGAACAAAAAAAGATGATTTAAGGCAGCAGTAGGAGAAAAAGATTTTCAAAAAAATCATATAGCAATCAGCGTATAGAAAAAGCACAATAAACTAAAAAAGCTTATTGTGCTTCAAAAAGACTAATAAAAAAGAGTTAACGACCAATTGCTGTGAAGAGCAGGAGAAGTATTCCTCCCAAAATAGCAAAGGGAATTAGTAAATGAATAAAGAAAATGAAGATTAAACCGCATGCCAGTATAAATAATAAAATTTTAATTATCCCAACACCTAGTTTAGCCAGTGCCCAGATCAATGCAAAAATTAGTAATAAAGTAAGCATACTAGTATTTCCTCCTGATTTATTTGGTAAGCAATTATACCTCAAGCGCATTTACTTAAAATGAGTTTTACCTAAATTTAACAAAAAGATAATTATGTTTTTTATGAATAATTTACTGGTATAATATTTTTCCGTAGCAGTATTTATTTCCCGGGAAATAATTGGAAAGGATGAAGAATACTTGCGTTTTAGACAAATTATTTTTGATGTAGATGACACACTAATCGATTTCGCGGATACGGAGAATTTCGCGCTCCATCGCCTTTTTAACGCGCATCACTGGCCACTAACAGAGGACTTGCAGCGCCGTTATCACTCATATAATCAAAGCTTATGGCGTCAACTTGAAACTGGTACATTAACATATGATCAATTGAGTGAAATGGTTTTTCATAATTTTATCAAAGAAAACTATCATATTAATGTTGATGGACTTACCGTTATGGATGAATATCGTTCATATTTTGGTCAAGCTTACAAGTTATTACCTGGTGTAGAGGATACGCTTCGCTTTGCAAAAAAAAGTGGGTATGAGTTGACCATTTTGAGTAATGGTGAAGCCTATATGCAGCGCCACCGCTTGGAGCTAGCTGGAATTAAGAGTTATTTTGATTTAATTGTTACTTCTGAAGAAGCAGGTTATTCAAAACCTGATGCTCGAATTTTTGATTACTTTTTTGACCGGGCGGAATATGACCCTGAAGAAACGGTCTTTTTTGGTGATGGTTTACAATCAGACATTTTAGGTGCAGAAAACTATGGTTTTAGCAGTGTCTGGTATAACCATCGCAGACGGAAAAATAACATGAATTTACACCCTTTATATGAAGTGAAAACATATCCCGAATTTGTCAAGCTGTTAAGAAATGATTTTGAAAGATTTAATTAGCAATTTGGTAAATTTGATGTAATAAATCTCCGATACAATGTAAAAGAGGTGAAAATAATGACTAAAAAAATCAGTTCTTTAAATGACAGATATTTTTTAAATAACGGTGCGAAAATGCCCACTATAGGTTTCGGAACGTGGCAAACACCAGATGGCGATGTTGCCAAAAAATCCGTTATTGATGCAATTAATTCGGGGTACCGTTTGATTGATACTGCTGCCGCTTACGGCAACGAAGAGAGTGTCGGTAAGGGCATTAAAGAAAGTGATATTAACCGTTATGATTTATTTGTTACAACTAAATTGTGGAATGATAAGCATGGCTACCGGGAAACAATTCAAGCAATTGACGAAAGTTTAGAAAAATTAGGGTTAGATTATCTCGATCTGTACTTAATTCACTGGCCAAATCCAAAAGCAGTGCGTGATCACTGGGCAGAATTAAACGCAGAGAGTTGGCGCGCAATGGAAGATCAGTACAAGGCGGGAAAGCTTCGTGCGATTGGGGTTTCAAACTTTAGACGTGAACATATGGATGAATTACTAAAAACCGCTTCTGTTCGTCCAGCAGTCAATCAAATCTACTTAAATCCGAGTGATATGCAAGAAGAAGTTGTATCATATAATAATGAACTTGACATTTTAAGTGAAGCATATAGTCCATTAGGAACAGGTGGCTTAATAGGAAATAAAACTGTTGGTGAAGTGGCTGAGCATTATGGTAAAACGCCTGCTCAAGTACTCTTACGTTGGTCACTTCAACATCAGTTTGCACCACTTCCAAAATCTGTTCATACTGATAGAATAAAAGAAAATGTAGATATTTTTGATTTTGTAATCGATGAAGAAGATATGAAGAATTTGGACGGGTTGCATGGTGCTGCTGACCTTGCAACTGATCCTGATAAAACAAACTTCTAAAGTTAACAATTAAGGTGAAGAGCAATGAAAATAGGATTCATAGGTACCGGTAAAATAGGTAAAGCAATTATTTTGGGCTTATTACAAGGGGATATCGCTAACCAAGACATTTATGTTTTTGGTGGTGGACATCCATCAGCCGAAAAAGTTGCAGCTGAATTACACTTGAATTTAATTAATGACTATGCAGACTTTAAAGAATGTCAGGCTGTCATTGTTGCAGTGGGTGGTTCAGTAGTGGGAACTATTTTTGCAGAGCTTGGTCAAAAATACCGTGGGATTATCTTATCCACTGGTGGTGGTGATTTAGAAAAGCTAAACCATGAATTACCTAATGGCTCTTCTTTTGTCAAAATTGTTCCAAATACACCAGTTCAAATCGGTGAAGGAATTACAGCAATTAGTTTTGCTGCAGGAGAAAAGCCTGAAGTAATCAAGACGGTAAAAGATCTTTTTGAACAAATGGGGGATGTTTACGTTGTACCAGCCGACTTACTGGGTATTTATGGTACTGTCGCAGGTTGTACTCCAGCATATGTTGATTTAATGATCGAAGCACTGAGCGACGCAGCTGTTCAAAATGGGGTAAAACGAGCAGAATCCTATCAAATCATTGAAAAAATGCTTTTAGGGACTGCTAAATTAGCATTAACTAGTGGTAAGTTGCCTGAAGAATTAAAAGATGAGGTTACTACTCCTGGTGGCTCTACCATCAGAGGCGTTAATAAGTTAGAAGAAAAAGGTTTTCGTGGAGCATTAATTCAAGCACTTAATGCTTCGGCTAAGTAAAAATTAGCATGAATACTTAATTATAAGAAGACAAAATAAAAAGGCACCGAGTAAGTAAAATCGGTGCCTTTTTATTTTGTCTATTGTTTACTTAGCTTGGTAATCCGCTAAATTGATTACCTGGTCATACTTGTCTAAATCAGCAACTTGATAGTGATGAATTACCTCTACGAAGGTTAAATTTGAATCTAATAATATTTGATGAATTGCGGCTGAAGTAGCTTGATCAAGCGAAGCGTTGATTTCATCAAGTAACAAAATTGGGCGTTTTGATAAAATTGCTCTTGCTAATTCAATTCGCGCTAATTGCCCACCAGATAGCTTGTCGGCATTATCCCCTAATTGATAATCAAAGCCTTTCTCTTCTACCATCGTATCTAACTCTAATTGCTTGCAAACTTGCTCAACTTCATCCACAGGTAATTTTTCACCTAACGTTAAATTGAACCAAAGTGTATCAGCAAAAATAACCGGTGATTGACTGGAATATGCAAATAGATTAGATATTTGATCAGCTTTGACTTTTTGATTATCAATTAAAATATTTGATGCTGTTCCGAATTTATTAGACATCATAAAATACAGCAAAGTGGACTTACCACTACCAGAAGGTCCAATAACTGCTATCTTTTCTCCAGGTTTAATAGTTAAATTAAGTCCACCGAAAAGTTGTTTTTTGTCCCTTTCTAAACAGATATTTTGCCAACTTGCTTGTTTAGTGAAAGTACAGTTGACTGATGACTCTTTGGTATCTGCCAGCTCTAAATAATAATTAACCTTTTTCACAATATCTTTAGTCGTTGATAAGTGATTGCGTTCTTCTAAAATTTGCATAATTGGTTTAATAAATGAATTTGCTAATTGAACAATTGCAAATAGGACACCCATCGTTGTTTGTCCGTGTAATACCATTAACCCACCTAAATAGGCTGGAATAACAAACGTACCATAAATTCCTACAAAGCCGACAATTGTTTGAATATTATTACTCAGCAGATTCATCTTACACAGAGTTTCTTCTAATACAGAGTTTCTTCTAATTTTGAAACTTTCGGTAAATTTGAAGCAACAGCATTAGCTTGCTTGTGATATAGCTTTAATGAATCGGTTCCTGCTAAGATGTTTTTTATTTGACTGACATACCTACTATTAGCTTCGGTCCACTGATTTGAAGCTTTACGGATTGGCTTTTGTAATAAACCTGAAGCTAGTATTGGAAGAGCAGAACCGATTAGGAAAAATATCGTCAAAATCGTATTAATATATAATGCGTAAATTAATGAAATTACAACTGTCACAAAATAAAAGGCAATATTAATTTCGGCATTAAATCGGTTAGTTTCTAACAATTTAAAATCATTGGTTAAAAACCCTAAAGCTGAAGCATTATCTTCTTTAGACGTTTCTAACATTCCTGCGAGAATTTTGGTTCTCAAACTGGTATTGACTTCTTGAACAGCATTATTTTTTAAATAATTGTAACCTAACTCAGCTACTAAAACGATTAAGAATAAAATTAGGGCAACTAAAAACATGTGAGGAAGCGCATGCAAGTTTTTATCCGCTAATGCATTTGTCATAGTTTCTAACACGTAAGCCATCACGATATTTTGTGTGCTCGCAATTATGCCAAGTATTACAAGCGCTGCAAGCTTCCATTTATTATAATATCTAACAATCATAATTTCTCCTTGCCTAGTATTAGTAGTAATTGCTTATTTTAAATCATTAACTAATAATTAAATTTCGGTATTCACTAGCTCCTATTCAGTGATTAGGAGAAGAAGAATAAGTTGTTCTAAATTATTGTAGAAATCTTTCCGATAATTAAAAGTACCTTCTTTAAAACTGATAATAAATTCATATTTTAATATAATACCATTCTTTATATTAAAAATTAAATATTTTTTAATTTTATATAATATTAGTAATACTCTCAAAGGTTTATATAATGTATTTGCTGTTTTTAACTACTCTTAGCAAGAATACTTAATTAATAGGAAGACAAAAGGCACCGAGTAAGTAAAATCGGTGCCTTTTATTAAAGTCAAATCATTAAATGTGTTTAAGAAGGGAAATAAGTTTTATAAATTAAAATTCTTTGTTCAAGTCAACTGGAGTGTCAGGAGTTTCTCCCTCGATTAACTTCAAGTTATTGTCAAATGAGTTGATAACCATGTTACGAACAGCGTGTGTTGTGTAGAATGCTGTGTGTGGAGTTACCAAAACGTTTGGACGAGCAACTAAGTCAGCTAAACGCTTATCAGGTAATTCTTTATCGGTGAAGTCTTCATTGAAAATACCTACTTCACCTTCATAAGTGTCCATTACGAAACCAAAGACCTTACCTGAGTCAAGGCCACGAATAACTGCATCAGTATCAACAAGGGGACCACGTGACACGTTCACAATAACAACGTCATCTTTCATCTTCTTGATTGATTCGTCGTTAATCATGTGGATGTTTTCTGGAACATCAGGTACGTGAAGTGAGATTACATCAGATTGAGCATAGAGTTCATCTAAAGTATCTACGTAGTAGCCCTTTTTCTTAAGAATAGGGTTCTGGAAAATATCGTAGGCAATAACTTTTGCGCCAAAGCCTTCCATAATTCTCATGAATACTTGGCCAATGTGACCAGTACCAATGACACCAACAGTTTGGTCACGAACTTCACGACCGATTGTAGGAGCCCAACGGAAATCATGCTTAGCAAGCTTTTCGTCCATAGCCTTATCTTGGCGTAAAACTCTAGCTGCTTGAATAGCTGCATGTTCAGCGATTGCATCTGGTGAGTAAACAGGAACGTTAGTTAACTTAAAGCCAAGTTCCTTAGCCTTCTTTAAATCGATGTTGTCAATACCAACGTTACGAATCGACCAGTTGTGAATACCAAGCTTGTCCAATGCTTCAATTGTGTCAGCTTTGTAATCTAATTGTTGGTAAGTAACGACACCATCAGCACCTTTAGCTAATTCAGCAGTTTCAGGTGTTAAAAGTTGATCGGTGAACTTAACATCAACATCTTTATGAGCGTTACTCCACTCACGGACATAAGGCTCTTCGTCTTTACGAATCGCATAAGCATAAATTTTAGTCATAAAATCTAACCTCCAAAAATCGTTATTAATTTCTCTTGTGCTATTATACACTTGTGCTAACTGAATTAAAAATATAAAAATGTGAAAAAGATAATTTTCGAAAAAAGTTGATTTTCCAACAAGCGCTTACATTTATTGAGTACCAACTAATTAAGCCAGAATACTCATTTAAATAAGTTTTTCTAAAAGTCGTGAAATTGGTAACAATTTTTCTTTTATGTAAATAGTGCAACTATTAATAATATTAGGTAAATTTTTCAATAAATCTTTGTGCTAGTCATAAAAAACTATATAATGTAGAAGACAGTTTTAAAAGGAGAAAAAATGATCTTAATTTCATGGAATATTGATTCATTGAATGCTGCTTTAACGGGTACCTCTTCAAGGGCTGAGGAAACACGTAAAGTTTTGGCAAAAATACATGATCAGGATGCAGACATTATTGCAATTCAAGAAACTAAATTGCGTGCAACTGGTCCAACTAAAAAGCACTTAGAAGTTTTAGCAACGGAATTTCCTGAATATGAAATAGTGTGGCGTTCTTCAGAAGAGCCGGCACGTAAAGGTTATGCCGGAACAATGTATCTATACAAAAAGGAACTTAAGCCTGAAGTGACTTTTCCAGAAATTGGTGCTCCAGAGCCAATGGACCAAGAAGGCCGCATTATTACATTAGAGTTTCCAGAGTATTTTGTCACCCAAGTTTATACACCAAACTCAGGTAATGGCTTGAAAAGATTGCAAGAGCGTCAAATTTGGGACGAAAAATATACTGAATACCTAAAAACTTTAGATGATAAAAAACCAGTTTTGGCAAGTGGCGACTATAACTGTGCGCATGAAGAAATTGACTTGAAGCATCCAGATAATAACCATCATTCTGCTGGCTTTACCGATGAAGAGCGTGCAGGCTTTACTAAATTGCTTAATGCTGGCTTCACTGATACTTTTAGAGAAATTAATGGTAATGTTGAAGGTGTTTATTCATGGTGGGCTCAAAGAATTAGAACTGCCAAAGCAAATAATTCTGGCTGGAGAATAGACTACTGGATTACAAGTAACAGAATTGCTGACAAGGTAAAGCGTTCAGAGATGATGGATACTGGCGCACGTGCCGATCATTGTCCAATTTTGTTAGATATTGATTTGTAAAACATAGATTAAAAGAAATCCATGAATTTGGATTTCTTTTTCTTTATTACATATAGAAGATTTTGAGGAAATTAGATGAATAAACCGTTGCAAGATGCGATTCTTAATGGCTTATATGATCAAACGTATTCGGGGCATGAACTACTCAATCCCCAGCTTTTGCAGAATACAAAAGGCTCTAATATCTGGTTAACTATCAGGCAAGAACTTTTGAGCTGCCAAGGCTTTACGTGGGCGGTTGCATTTATCACGCAAGATATGCTTGTGCCATTCAAAGTAGTAATGGCTGATTTAGCTAAAAAGGGTGTCTCGGGTACCTTAATTACGGGTGATTATCTTGCATTCAACGATCCAAAAGTTTTCCATGAGCTCTTAAAAATTGAGAATTTAACGGTAAAAGTTGCTTCTCCACGGGGATTTCATGCCAAAGGCTACCTTTTCCAGCATGAAAATTGGCAAACAGTTGTCATTGGTAGTGCAAACTTTACTCGTGCGGCATTACTCAGCAATTATGAATGGGCGTTAAAAGTCAGCTCCAAGGAAAATGCTGCATTAGCGGAGCAGCTTGCAACTGAACTGAAAAAGTTAAGTCAAGAGAGTCAGCCGCTATCACTGGAATGGCTGAAAAATTATGAAGACAATTGGGTAAAACCGACTCAATATCAGCCAAGAAAATCCCAAAAAATAGCTGCTAGTCAACCAATTGAGCCAAATCAAATGCAAAAGGCTGCGTTACAGGAATTAGATGGTTTAGTTGAAGAGGGTAAAAATAAAGGGTTAATTGTTTCAGCGACTGGAACAGGTAAAACTTATTTGGGTGCTTTTGCTGTGCGTAATTTTAAGCCACATAAATTTTTGTATGTAGTGCACCGTGAGCAAATTGCTAAAAAGGCACTAGATAGCTTTTATCAGGTTATTGGCGGGGAACGAAAAAATTATGGTTTATTGACAGGCCATAAGCATGATTTAAAATGCCAATATATTTTTGCAACAGTTCAAACGTTGAGCCAACCTGAAGTACTGGATAATTTGCAGGCAACTGAATTTGATTACATTTTAATTGACGAGGCACATAGAGCGGCTGCACCGAGTTATCAACGTATTTTTGATAAATTCACGCCTAAGTTTTGGCTGGGAATGACTGCAACCCCTGAGCGAATGGATAACCAGGATGTATATCAGTTGTTCGATTACAATTTAGCCTATGAAATTCGCTTGCGTGGGGCATTAGAAGAAAAAATGCTTGCACCATTTCACTATGTTGGAGTTGAGGATTACGAAGTCGATGGCGAAAGCATTGATGAAACGGCCAATCTCCGTCGTTTATTAGCGCCAAAACGAGTGGACTATATCTTGAAACAGCTTGATTATTATGGCTACTGTGGTGACCAAGCTAAGGGATTGATTTTTTGCAGTAGACAAGAAGAAGCGCGCGAGCTAGCAGAAATTTTTTCAGCTAAAGGGCATCCGGCAATTGCGCTGACTAATGAAGATAGTGAAAAAAGAAGACTGCAAGTCGTGCACCAACTCGAAGAGGGAAAAATTGAATATATTATTACAGTTGATCTCTTTAACGAGGGAATCGACATTCCGGCACTGAATCAGATTGTGATGTTGCGTAATACGCAATCAAGTATTGTGTTTATTCAGCAGCTTGGCCGAGGTCTTCGTAAGTATCCTGGAAAAGACTATGTAACCGTCATTGATTTTATTGGTAACTATAAAAATAATTATCTGATTCCGATTTCTTTGAATCAAGACGACAGTAGAGACATTGACCGTGTACGCGAAGAGAGTACTTTGCCTGGCTTTATTGATGTTTCAACAATTAACTTTACGCAAGTTGCTTCCAGCAAGATATTGGCATCGATCGACCGAATAAAGCTCGATAGCATAAAGGAACTGCGTCAGTCTTATATTGAGCTAAAAGAAAAAACGGGTAAACCACCGCTTTTATATGATTTTTATCGTTATGGTTCGACTTCGCCTGAAGTTTTTGCTAACAACCACGCTTTGGCTCATTACGGTGAGTTTTTAGCTAAAATGGGTGAGCCGATAAAGTTGACTGAATATGAGAGTGCTGTTTTATCGTTTGTAACGAAAGAACTGCTGAATGGAAAAAGACCGCACGAACTGCTACTGCTCAAACAATTATTGGCAGACAAGTCACTCAGCCAAACTGAGTACGAGCAGGTGCTGCGTGATTATGGCGCGTATGTTAATTCTGCCGTTTTAAACTCAGTTGATGATATTTTGACGTTGAATTTCTTTGATATTAAGCAAGGAAAAACTACTAAGAAAGAGCAATATGGCGATCAAGCACTTATTGAACGGCCAGATTTGTTCACTTATCAACTAGCGCCGCAATTAGAGAAAGCACTTAATCATAACCAGCAGTTCAAGCAATTGTTTACCGATGTTGTTAAAACTGGTTTGGCGCTTAACCAAAAGTATGATAACCAAAAGCAATTCACGCTTTACGAGCAATATGATCGAAAAGATGCTTGTAGGCTGCTTAATTGGCCGAAGGATGTTTCTGCACCAATGTATGGTTATCGTGTTGATAAAGATGAAACGCCGATTTTTATTACGTATAAAAAGGATTCAACTAAAAAGCGGAATGCTGTGTACAACAATAGTCTAGAAGACGGTCGCTGCTTAAGATGGTACACGCGTTCGCCACGTCATATAGATTCTGATGAAGTTCAAAGATTATTGAATACACCCGAAATGAAGCTTCACCTATTTGTTAAGAAAAGTGATGCAATTGGTAAACAATTTTTCTATCTTGGCCAAGCGGAAATTCAAAAAGAAACCGTTAAAGAAGAGCAATTAGGTCCAAAGAAAAAGGCTGCGGTTGGGATGAACTTGCTACTTAAACATCCACTTGAAGCCAAAATGTATGAACTACTATTTGAAGAATAAGAAAAAAGCTTCTTTATGATTAAAGAAGCTTTTTTAAATAGATAATTTATCTTGAAACAAATGTATTAGGCTTGATGTGCTGAAGGATTTCGTAGCCTACATCTTTTTCGTCGTTTTCAACATCATTAGTCTGATTTAAAAACATGACAATGCCGTTTTGATTATCGGTTGTTAGTTGAACCCAAGTACCAAAGTGGAGTCCATAGAAACTACCATAAGCGGATTTGAGAGTTTCTTTATTTCTTAAATACATTCCGCCGCAGTAATCGGTAACTTTACTCTTCAAGTGAGTCAAGTAATAAAAGTCATCCTTACTTAGGATACTACCGTCACTTAGGCCAACCTGTATTTTGTAATATTCGTCTGTTGTGGTAAATAAGTTACCGGCACCAGGAATTTGGGAGGCAAGACTGGCTTTAACGTAACTAGATTGCTGGTAGTTCTTGCCACCATTTGAATAGTAAGAAATAGGATCTGTTATTCCCTTAGGGATGCCTTGGTAAAGGTATGTTCTTTGTAAGTTAAGCTTTTTAACGATGCGACTTTCAAAATTATCTTCATAGGACTTTCCAGTAACTTGGCGAATAATGCCAGCAAGCAAAATGTAGTTACTATTGTTGTAATGATAGTTACCTACACTATCTGCTTTAGAAGCGTTGATATTTTTCACAACCCAGTTAATTGAATTTGCTTCGGAATAAACAATACCCCGATCAATTTCGGTTTGTGTAGCCGTAATACCAGAAGTATGTGACATTAGATTGCCAACTGTAATATTGTTAGCATTTTTTAAATTAGGATACCAACGTGAAATCTTTGTGTTTTGGGTAAAAGATTGATTCGTATTCTTGGTTTCATTAATTAGTTGAACAACCATTGCGGCAGTGACTACTTTTTGTAATGAAGCGGACGGATAAGTGATATTTTTACTGCCATTACCGATGCGTTTGCCGTACCAAGCATAGCCATAACTAATTGTTTGTGGCACACCATCTTTCACGACAGTTACGATGCCACGAACATGATGCTTTTTAAAAGTATTCCTAACAAAATTGTACATTTCGGTTTGGTTGCTAGTTGTGGGTGCGGCACTAACCGAAGTAGTAGAAAGAGCAGTTGATGCGGAAGCACCGATAACTAATGCCGCAGCTAAAGCAATAAGTTTATGTTTCAAGATATAATATTCTCCCTTACAGTTATTAAGATGTATTATAGAACGTTCGCTTTAACAAAGATATGTGAAAAAGGTTAATTTTCGTTAACAAAGCGGATAAAATTTAAATTGTTAAAGCAACAATGTAATATTTGCAAGAGTTGGAAAAAAGCCACGAGCATACGGCTTTTTAAGGTGCTAGAAAAAATAAGTGAAAAAGTACTTGCCAAAAAGAGAAATAGTTGCTAGTATTAATAACTGTCGTCAGG
>CAMLRL010000012.1 GCA_946482465.1 uncultured Lactobacillus sp. | reverse complement strand
TAGAAATTTGGCTTGCCTGAAAATCACCATCATTTAAGTTAAATAAACAGTCATCGAGAATTTTTGAGTTGTTGATGTTAGCATCGCCATCATTAAGTGAAGCATTTGTCTTAAGGTGACAATTTGTGACAGTTAGGTCTCCAGAATTTAAGTTAAGGGTACTTTGTGAAAGAGATGAATCGGTAAGCACCAGGTCACCATCATCGAGATAGAAGTTAGCACTCTTGGTTTTAACATTATTAACACTAGCGTCGCCGTCTTGAAGCTGTAAATCAATTTTGCCAATAGTCAAATCACGCAGACTAAAGTCGCCTTTAGAACAGGAGCCATCAATATTTTCTAGGATTTTATTTTTTGGAACAGTGATTGCTATGCGATAGCCATCATCATATGAACCACTGTCAGTGATAATTAATTGACGGTCTGTGACTTTTATTCCGACTTTTTTAGGGGCGTAGCCGACAACCGTGACTTGAAATTTTTCACCGCGGGCAATTTGCACATCTGGCTGATCGACGTTGAGTTTAATACTAGAAAAAGGCTTAACCTGAGTGAATTTAGTAACAGTCTTTACTTTATGGGTACTTTGCTTGCCATGATTAAAGAAATTGTTAGTACGCTCAATCATGGAAGACCTTTTTCCTGAACTGGCAAGGTCGGCCTCTTGCTCACCATGATTTATTTTGCCAATAATGAGTAAGGCAAGGCCTAATGTAAGAACAGTAATACCTATTGTGTAGATTTTTTTCATTATAAAGGGCTCCTTTTAAAATTTAATGGATTAAAATACTTCCATCTGTGCTATCAATGCGGCTAGCAGGTTTATTTTCTTAGTGTCTGCACCGTGATTGCCGCTAATTGTAATTTAAAACTTTTCTCCCGTTGCAATTCTGATATCAGGGCGATAACATTTTAGCTGAATTTGATCAAACTCATTCACGTTAAAAGTGTGACTCTGGTTCCTACTTTGCCGGTGCTGTGGACGAGCTGGTGTAGGCTGAGGTGAATGACTGGTTCCTACTTTGCTTACGCTAAATAAAAATAGCCCAATGATGATAAGTAACCCGCCAATTTTATAAAGCTTCTTCATTTTTAATTCTCTTTATGATTTTTATTGGTCTGAAAATAGTTTTTCTTTAAAACATTTTTCCCTAAATTACGCATTGCTGTTGTACATTTGGCAATAAGAAAATCGACTGACTTGACAAGCCACGGTAAAAGTAAAAGAACAATCCCGATTGCGATCAGTGCTTTCCCTAAATAAAGGCTACCAGCGGCCCAGCTACCCGTGAACAGGAGAGCAATGGCCTTAACTAGGAGAAAACCTTGTTTAAGGAAGAATGTGAAGACGATAACTGCTAAGGTTACTAAAAAAGCTAAACAAACGGCAAGGAAGGCAAAAATCAATAAAATTAGGGGGATACCGATAGGGGCGGCACAAATTCCTAGCAGGATATACCAAATTGCTTTTAAATTTGACCGAGGCGTCGTTGCTTTAACTGAAGCAGAATCGCTATTGGTTGAATAGTCGGCTAGTATTTTAATTGATAACTGTTTTGGTGTACCTAGTTCTTGTTCAATGGTCGAGCGCCTGACAAAATCGCCATCCAGTAAAAATTCACGATAAAATTCGAGCACGTCTTGACGCTCTTTTTCTGGTAAGCCACTTAGGTCTTGTTCCAGCTCAAAAATATAATCATCAATTACTTTGGTCATTTTGTCCTCCTAACACTTGATCAACATTTGTACTAAAACCCTGCCACTCATCTTGGATTGTTTGGAGTAATTCAATGCCATCATCAGTGATGTGGTAGTAGCGCCTGTTACGCCCTTGGTATGGTTCATCGTAAGTTGTTAGGTAATTATTTTTCTTTAAGCGCCGTAATACCGGATAAATGGTTGACTCGGAGATCTCGAAAACTTTTTGAACGTTTTGTGTCAAAGCGTAGCCATACAAGTCATTTTGCTTTAAAAAAGCTAAAACAGCACCATCCAATAAACGTGTTGGTATTTGGATTGCCATGCTTTGCTCCCTCCTTATATTATATGCTATATAATATTCTAATTTAGTCTTAATTCGTAGGCAAGCATAAATTACCGCAGTACTATAAAAAGACTGAAAACAAAAAGACGACTAAGTCAATTAGTCGTCTGATACTTGTTTGATTCAAAAAGAAAATAAAAAAAGCACCGACTACTTGCAGTGCCATTTCCATTATGGTGGGTGGCCAGGGGCTCGAACCCTGGACCCACGGATTAAGAGTCCGTTGCTCTACCAACTGAGCTAGCCACCCATGTCTTACCGACAGTTAAATATAATAGCAACTATTTCATACTTTGACAAGGGGTTTAGCAAAAATAATTATGAATTTTGCGCTAATTGACCTATTTTTCCGTATGCAATAACTGAGTGTCTTAATTTGCTGAAATGCGTAAGCTAAAAAATTGACTAGCACTTGGCAAAGGTAATAAGATAATGCAGCTGCTAAAAGCAGCAATAAGTCAGGACTATTGCCGCAAACTACACACAAATAAAGGTAAGTATGTAATTAAAAACTAAGTTTAACTATAGCCCAATTACTATTTGGCTGGATATTTGACCGTGTTAAAAAGTGTGGCATAGTCCGTTTATTAGAAAACAAAAAAGCAACAATTCTGTGCAATTGTTGCTTTTTCCTTTATGATGGGTGGCCAGGGGCTCGAACCCTGGACCCACGGATTAAGAGTCCGTTGCTCTACCAACTGAGCTAGCCACCCAAATGCTATCTTGTACAGCCAACGGGAACTATTATGCTATTAAATCGGTTAAAATGCAAGACTTTTTATTAAGTTTTTGTGACTTTTTTGGCTAATAAGGGAAAAAACAGTATAATGGTAAGCAAAGGAGGCTTTCGATGCCAAAGAAAATTCTCGTTGTCGATGACGAAAAACCAATATCAGATATTATTAAGTTTAATCTGACCAAGGAGGGCTTCGACGTCGACACTGCCTATGATGGAGAAGAAGCCATTAAAAAAGTAGATGAATATGATCCGGACTTAATGATTTTGGATTTAATGCTACCTAAAAAGGATGGCTTAGATGTTGCACGTGAAGTTCGGCAAACTCATGATTTGCCAATTATCATGGTTACAGCCAAAGACACGGAGATCGATAAGGTGCTCGGCTTAGAAATGGGTGCGGATGACTATGTTACCAAGCCATTTTCTAACCGCGAACTTGTTGCTCGAGTTAAGGCTAATTTGCGCCGCCGCAATATCGCTGAAAAAGTAGAAAGTACTAATGAAGATACTTCTACTAAAAATATTACAATTGGTAACTTGGTGATTATGCCAGATGCTTATATAGTAGAAAAAGAGGGTAAGAAAATTGAACTTACCCACCGTGAATTCGAGTTACTCTACTATTTAGCTCAGCATATGGACCAAGTAATGACACGTGAGCACTTGTTACAAACAGTTTGGGGCTACGACTATTTTGGTGATGTCCGCACTGTTGATGTAACTGTTCACCGTCTACGTGAAAAAATAGAAGATAACCCAATCCAACCGCAGATTTTAGTGACTCGTCGTGGTGTTGGCTACTATGTAAAACAGCCTACTGAGGAATAATGAAGAAAGCCCGCAGAACTACTTTATGCGCGGCTTTCTTTTTATATTTAGCTTTTATGAATATGAAAAAATTAAAAAATAAGTTTAAACATCTAACGATTTCGATTAATACTACTTTAGCCGCTGTCTTTATGGCGATGATCATTGCTACGATTGAAGTAATTGGTGCCTATTTTACAAGGCAATTGGAACAAAATAGTATTGAAAACTTTCAATCTTCAATTCAGGTGCTGCCAATTGTCAGTAATCAGTTGTCTACGCAGCTGTTAAAAGATGATAAGCACACTGACAGTAAACTTAACCGGATTGTTAGTGATTATAGTAACGGAATTGGTACCATTAGTGAAATTATTGTAGTCGACAATAAAGACATTATTCGTGCTGTTTCTAATATCAATGATAAAAACCGGATAGGGCAGCGTGTAAATAATACTTTGGTCAAACAAGTAACTTCAACTGGCAGGCAAGCAACTAAGGTAGTTAGTGATCACGGTGACTACATGATTCAAGTGACGCCGCTTAATGCGGGGAATGGCTCCGCTAACACTGTTGGCGCAATTTATGTCCGTGCTTCAATGCAGGGCGTCTTTAATGATCTCCGGAATATTTCTTTGATGTTCCTAGTAACATCGTTAATTGCCGCGGTAATGGGCGCTATTTTATCGCTGGTCGTTTCGCATGCGATTACGAAGCCAATCGAAGAAATGCAGAGTCAAGCTCTTAATATCGCTGATGGTGATTATTCGAGCCAGGTTAAAATCTATTCAAATGATGAGTTGGGCCAATTGGGTCAGGCTTTTAATACGTTATCGGTTCGAATTGAACGATCGCAAGAAGAATCCGAAAGTGAGCAGCGACGATTAGATAGCGTTTTGTCCCACATGAGTGATGGCGTGCTAGCAACTGATCGTCACGGCAACGTTAATGTCGTTAACCAAATGGCACTTAGCTTTTTGAACACAACTGAAGCAGAAATTATTAATAAACCTATCGCTTCCGTTCTAGGATTAGATGAAACTTCGCAAGATTTAATTGCCAGTCAAAAAGGTGAGGTTATTACTATTAATAAAGGAACGCGTGACGAGGTAATTCTGCATGCGAGTTTCTCCCTTATTAAGCGAGTAACGGGCTTTGTTTCAGGTAGCGTTTGTGTTTTACACGATATTACGGAACAGCAAAAAAATGAAAATTCACAAAAACAATTTGTTTCCAATGTTTCGCATGAGTTGCGCACGCCGCTAACTAGTTTACATGCTTACATTGAAACATTAAATGAGGGCGCATGGAAAGATCCTGACATTGCACCGCAATTTTTACAGGTTACCCAAGAAGAAACTGAACGCATGATTCGGATGATTAATGAGCTGCTAAGTCTGTCACGAATGGACCGTGGTGTTTCGAAGATTGACGTGGAATGGGTCAACTTCAATGATTTTGTGGCTCATATTTTAGATCGTTTTGATATGATCGTGAAAACAGATGCAAAAGAAGGTAAGAAAAAATATACCATTAAACGGAAACTGGGCTCACAGGCTCTATGGGTTGAAATTGATACTGATAAATTTGCGCAGGTCATCGATAATATTATGAACAACGCAATTAAGTATTCGCCTGATGGAGGTGTAATTACTGTTAAATTAAGACAGGAGCAACAAAAAATCGTTCTCAGTATCAGTGACCAAGGCCTGGGAATTCCGCGAGAGAATCTAGGTAAAATTTTTGATCGCTTTTATCGGGTTGATAAGGCAAGATCACGTGAGCAAGGCGGAACAGGTCTTGGCCTTGCCATTGCTAAAGAAATTGTTAATGAGCATCATGGTAAAATCTGGGCTAACAGTAGTGAAGGTAAGGGCTCAACTTTCTACATTTCATTACCATATGAACCAATGAGTGAGGGGGATGATTGGGATGAAGTCTAAATTCAAAATCGGTGATCTATTGTTGTCACTGGGAACGGTCATTGTCTTTGTGCTCTCGATTGTTTTGTGGACCTTCATTATGACAAACGACCAATATTTTAGTCGCATCGATCAGACCAACAGTGTTACACAACATACACATAACCAGCGCGGTCAAGCATTTAACAATTTGTATGTACCAACAAGCTCATATGGCTTTGAAAATGGGCAGCCGTATCGCTTATATGATGCCAAAAAGAACTTGCCATTGGAATTTGCCAAAGAACTAAAAAGCGTTAAATACTGGGGAATTAAAACAATCAGTTCGGATCAAAAGTCTTACGAAAAGATGCTCAATAATTCGGTCTATTTGCAATTAACTTTTCCTAACGAAATTAGCGTTAATTTGTTTACTAAGAGAAAACTAACAAATAAGGATAAAAAGTTTCGACGCGCTTTTGTTTCGGCAAGTAATGATTCCCTTTATCTGGGTAATGATAAAACAACAACGATCTATCGTATTAATTTAGCTAACGCTGATTTTAGTCTTCTGCGTGAATACGCCGATAATATCAAAGGCAAAAAGCCAGTTAAATTCGTGCGCACGAAAGATAGCTACGAAACTTTTTACACAAAACAAGAAAATTGGCGTGTGTACAGCTACTTAACGACTAAGCAGACCGACTCTTATTTTGTTTCGCGTTTGCTAGGTACAACAAATGTCACTTCACGGGCTAGCAAAAAGGACTGGACAACTTATTCACTTAACTACTACACGAAGTTACGTGTGCCAAGTGCAGCAAGTGAACGTAATGATTTACTTTATACCCGTTATGAAAAGCAAAAGGAAATGACGGTCAACGATCGCTTGCTAAATAGTATTGAGCTAGTACATAAACTGGGCCTGAGTGAACAGGATTTAAGATATTTTGACTCTTCAAATGAAATTACTTGCTACAGTAACTATATTGAAGGGATGCCAGTTTTTATGGGGCAGCATGATCCGCAAATTAGTACAAAATTGACGCAGGATACTGTAGAAGTTGCTTTTAACAATCTAGATTTGCAAATACCGATTCCGTTCGATGGTCAAACGCGGACACTGGAGCCAACGGATGAAGTTGTTCAGCAACTCGTAAATAACGGCTTAAAGAAAGCGGAAATTCAGCGCGTTATCGTCGCTTTTAGGGTAGAAAAAGACAGCAGCCACGACAACTTGGTTAACTTGATCCCTGTCTACTTCGTCAAAGCTTATGATCAGTGGAAGAGTGTCGAGGAATGGAAGCAGACAGATATCGCTAGCTTAGCAAGACAGGAGGCAAAGAAGTAAGATGGACAGAAAAAGAATTGAATGGCTCTTCTTCATTGTTTTCTTATTAATCGATTTGTATCTCGGAATTGAGATTTGGCGTTCACCAATTAGCTTGAGTACCACAGCCGGTAATGCTTCTACTAGTATTCGTGCGGAAATGCGTGCAGATGGGATAGATATTCCAGTTCATCTCTCGCATAAGCAACAATCAGGCTACTATTTAGCTGCTAAAAACCGTGATCATCTTTCACATACAGCAAATAGTTTGACACAAGTATCGACCCACTACTCTAAGAGCGATAATTCGTTAACGGGTACGCCGAAGACAGCGGTGCTTTTAAATGGTAGCCATAAAAAGATTTTGGAGCAGCTAGAACAATTTAAAAATGATCCGGCTAATGTTCCCTATGGCAAGGACTTTACTTATGATGCCAGCATGTCGGGCGAAGGCGCATATTGTTACATTCAAAAAACCAGCTATGGGCAAATTTATGACAGTGATGCCCAATTAACTATTAACGTCCACAATGGTCAAATCACTAACTATACAATTTCTTATATGGGACCAGTTAGTTCTGTGCGCGAACCGCAGCTGATTATTAGTGCATGGCACGCAGTTAAAGCGATGTATACGGACCGTGAAATTGCCAATAATTCACGTGTAATTCAAGTTAAGCTGGGTTATTCCAAGTTAACTGAGGTTCGAGGTAGTACCATTTTGTTGCCAACTTGGTTAATTCTAGTAGAAAACAAAACGACTAAAAATGTTACGGTTAAACGCGTCAATGCGTTTACGGCACAGATTTTACAGAGTGGATCGTATAATGTGCAGAAAAATTAGAAAGGAAAAAACGTGTGCGCGTTTCCGTTTTAGCTAGCGGTTCAACAGGCAATACCAGCCTGATTGAAACACCACAGCATAAAGTTTTAATGGATGCAGGCTTGTCAGGAAAAAAGATTGCATCACTGCTGGCAGATGTAGGAGTTGATATCAAAGAGATCGATATGGTTTTTTTGAGTCACGATCATTCAGACCATAGCAAGGGCTTAGGTGTCTTAATGAGACGCTATCCCCAAATTGCTGCTTTTTCTAATAGTGGAACTTGGTCATATTTGACTGAGTCACAAAAAATTGGTCAAATTCCGGTCGAACAAATAAATGTTATTGAGCCGGGGCAAACAAAGACGTTTGGCGACCTTGATGTAACTGCATTTGCAACTAGTCATGATGCCGCTGAACCACAGTATTATGTTTTCACTAGTGGTGGCAAAAGAATGGCTTTTTTAACAGATACGGGTTATGTTTCTAGTAAGGTGAAGGACGTCATTTCCGACGCTGATGCATATATGATGGAATTCAATTACGATGATATGATGCTACGTAATGGACCATATTCTTGGAATTTAAAGCAACGCATTTTATCTGATGTTGGTCACTTGTCGAATGAGGATGCTGCCATGGCACTTTTGGATGTTGTTTCAAGCAAGACAAATCGTATTTACATGGCACACCGCAGTCAACATAACAACACAGCCAAGCTAGCATATGATGCTGCTAAGCAGATTTTAATAAATGGCGATGCTCCTTTGCCGTCCGATGTGCAGCTCATCATGACCGACGCGGATAAACCGACGAATTTAGAACAAATTTAAGGTTATTGAATAACAATTTTCAGTATACTAGATTAAATACTTAAAGGAGATTAAAAAATGGACAATCGAAACCCTAGACATAGACAAAATGGTTTAGTTAAGACGGCTATCGTTGGCGTTGTTGCGGGACTAATTGGTGGTGGAGCTTCATACTTTGCCATTGATCAGATGAATAATGCTAATTTAAATAGCAATGATGCACAAACAAGTATTACTTCTAGTAGTTCAAAGACTTCAAAAAATAGTGCTAAAACAAGTGGCACAATGACTCCTGCATATAATGATGTTAAAGGAGCTGTTGTTTCTGTCATTAACTTAAAGCGCCAATCAAGTAGTAGTAGTAACTCAATTTTTGATATTTTTGGCGATGATCAAGATGACGGTAAAAAAGAGCGTGGCAAGCTCCAAACCTATAGTGAAGGTTCCGGCGTTATTTACATGAAAACGGGGAATAAAGGCTATATCGTCACTAACAACCACGTTGTTTCAGGTAGTGACAAGGTAAAGGTAATGCTGTCTAATGGTAAAACAGTAGACGCGCGAATTGTTGGAACTGACGCCACAACTGACTTGGCAGTTTTAGCAATCGATGCCGGCTACGTCACCCAGACTGCTGAATTTGGTGATTCTAAGACCCTGCAGGCTGGACAAACTGTTATTGCAGTTGGATCACCGCTGGGTAGTGAATACGCCTCAACGGTTACGCAAGGGATCATTTCAGCGCCTGCACGTAGCATTACGACGTCTTCTGCTAACCAACAAACGGTTATCCAAACTGACGCTGCTATCAATCCAGGTAATTCAGGTGGTGCACTAGTTAACTCTGCTGGGCAAGTGATTGGGATTAACTCAATGAAACTTTCTCAATCAAGTGATGGTACTTCAGTTGAAGGAATGGGATTTGCAATTCCTTCTAACGAAGTAGTCAATATTGTTAACCAACTTGTTAAAAAGGGTAAGATCGTTAGACCACAACTTGGCGTTAAGGTCATTGCTTTGCAAGGAATACCTTCAAGTTACCGCAAACACCTCAATATTAAGTCCAATTTAAAGGACGGAATATATGTCGCAACTGTGAACAAGAATAGCTCTGCCGCACATGCAGGAATTAAAGTTGGCGATGTAATAATTAAGGTTGACAACAAAACAGTCTCAGATGTCGCATCGTTACACACCATTTTGTATAATCACAAAATTGGTGATGCGGTGACTTTAACCGTTAACCGTGGTGGAAAAGAAATTAATTTACGTGCAAAACTTGAATCTAATTAGTTTTGAGAATATTCATTAATTAAAGATAAGAAAGGCTATATCAAGCGATTTTAATTGCTGGTATAGCTTTTTTATTAACAAAATAATTGCGGAACAAAAAATAGTTCGACTTTTTAGGCTGTCAAGGAAAAACTATTTTGAAATAACTTGTTGATAACTGTGGAAAACTTTGTGGATTGTGCATAAATATGGGGTAGTAGTTGTAAGATCACTGTGCATAACCTGTGACTTGTGTGTAAACAATAACACTAAGCAATTAAAACAAACAACTGTTCAAGCTGATGTGGCAATGATTAGAGCCTAAAGTTTGTGAATAATAATTATCAAAAGACAAAATGTGGGTAAATTTGACAAGCTGAGCTAAATTTTTTTAAGTGGCACTAGGTATCGGTCTCTTTTGTAGGAGGGACACAAAATATAGAAAAAGTTTATTCACAGGTGTGGAAAAACTAGGTGGAAACAATGCGAATTAGGGGATAAAATAGGAACCATGAATATTAAGATTGTGTGCGTAGGCAAATTAAAAGAAAAGTATTTCAAGGACGCAATTGCGGAATATCAAAAAAGACTAGGCCGCTTTGCAAAAATAGAAATTGTGCAAGTCCCAGACGAGAAGGCACCCGAGAAACTCAGTAAGGCTCAACAGGAGCAAGTCAAGGAACTTGAAGGGGATAGAATTTTAAGCAAAATAAAGGAACGCGAGTACGTTTATGTAACTGCAATTAAGGGTAAGGAACGTACTAGTGAGGAGTTTGCAAAAGAACTGAGTGACTTGGCTCTCTACGGCCATTCGGACGTAACTTTTGTAATTGGTGGCAGTCTTGGAACAAGTCAGGCTGTGAATAAGCGTGCGGATGATTTGATTAGCTTTGGCAAATTAACTCTGCCACACCAGCTAATGCGCGTCGTGCTGATTGAGCAAATTTACCGCGGGTTTATGATTAATAATGGCAGTCCTTATCATAAGTAGTATTAGCTGAGTTAGGGATATTGCTACGTTAAAAGGGAACAAATTATTTTGTTCCCTTTTTATTTGTTTAATTAATAAAGTTCTGCTTTAATGACGGTGAATGAATTTATTCGGTTGAAAGGAGTAAATGATGAAAAAAGCAGTCCAAGTAACAAACGAGCGTTATCGCTTAAATTATCACATTTCAACGCCTGCAGGTTGGTTGAATGATCCAAATGGCTTTTCTTATTTTAAGGGCTACTATCATATTTTTTATCAATATCATCCTTACTCAGCTGAATGGGGACCAATGCATTGGGGACACTATCGCAGTAAGGACTTAGTGCATTGGGAAGAATTACCAATTGCGCTTTCGCCTGACAGCGAACCAGACTGCGATGGCTGCTATTCAGGTAGTGCAATTGAAAAAGATGGTCGTCTCTTTCTTATTTATACCGGAAACCGCTACTGTGACAATAAACATGAGCAATTCTGTCAAACGCAAAATGTGGCCTTTAGTGAAGACGGTGTGCATTTTAAAAAGTATGACCATAACCCAGTCATTGAGTCTGCTCCTGTTGATAACTCGGAACACTTTCGTGACCCTAAAGTGTGGCGCCATAATGACAAATTTTATTTGGTAATAGGAAGTCAAAGTAAAGAAGGACTGGGACGAGTCTTGACCTACCAGTCAAATGACTTATACCATTGGCAATATTTAGGGCCAATCGCTCAAGCCACAAATGTTGCTGAAGAAGGATATATGTGGGAGTGCCCTGATCTCTTTTCTTTAAATGGTAAGGATATTTTGCTTTGCTCACCACAAGGCATCGAGTCAGCAGGTAAAAAGTACTTAAATTGCCACCAAACAGGTTATTTTGTTGGCCAGATGGATTATCAAAATAATTGCTTTGAACATGGCTGCTTTACCGAACTAGATCGTGGACATGATTTTTATGCTGCACAAACAATGCGCATGCCAGATAACAGGCAAATTCTATTTGGCTGGATGGACATGTGGCATTCAAACTTTCCAGAGCAGGCAGACGGGTGGTCAGGAGCATTAACTTTACCGCGTGAACTGAAGTTAAAAGATAATCGCTTGCTGATGACACCGGTGGAAGAACTAATAGCATTGCGGCAGAAAAAAGAAGTGGACCAGAAACTTGCTGTGGAAAATGAACAGATCAATGTTTCTGACGCCCAACATGTAGAACTACTGTTAAACTTTTCATTAGAAAATTGGAAAGGCAAGCAGATAGTATTTACTTTGAAAGAAAGCATGGGCAACATCTTAACGCTAACTTTTAATAGTGCTACAAATGAAGTCGTTATAAAGCGCAGCGATAAAAAGCAAAGTGACGCTAAGCGCTTTGGCCAGGTGAATACAAGTGATGAACTTAAACTCCGCATTTTTATCGATACAAGCTCGGTTGAGTTCTTTATAAATGATGGGGAATTAGTCTTTTCAGAACGCTACTATACTGAGCATGAACCAAGGATAGTTTTAACTGCAGATAAGCCAGTTATGACTCAAATAACTGCGTATAATTTAAGCAAATAGTATTAAGCTTATTGGTCTAAAAATTGAATCAACAATATTGATGATTATTTACTAAGACTTGGTGTCGATACTCAATCGGCATCAGGCCTTTTAGTGTGGCCTTAATTCAGGTGGGATTCCTTAGGGCAGGGCACATTGTTGCATTTAAAAAATAAGTAGTCAAGAACTATTTACAAACAGCAGCCTCTTCTATATTATTATTTTTATTTAATGAATATTTAATTTTGTTAGGAAGGCTACACGATGACGTTATCAGGACTGATTAAAGTCAATAATAAGCGCGCTTTTTGTGTGATTTTGCTGTACTTCGTATACGCTGTTACTGGAACGCTTGATCTATATATTTATCAATACGCCATCAACCACTTGGGAAGTGGTAACCTAGGCGGCTTTATTTACTGGCAGGTAATTGAACTAATTCCTACTATTTCTGGCTTTTTTATTTTGCCAATCGCTACTTATTTATTTAATAAACAAATTCAAGAATATGTAGATGAAATAAGAACCAAAATGGTTAAGCACTTTTATGTAACCAACAATTTGACTACCGCGGAGATGCAAAACCAGTTACAAAGTAACCTTGATTTACTAACCAGTAAATATGCACTACCTTTGATTGAGATTTTGAGTAATCTATTCATTATTTTAATGTCGCTTGGAGCACTCTTTAACCTTAACTGGATTTTTGCCATAGTGACGGCTTTCTTCATTGTTCTTGATTTATATTTGCCTAAGGTTATGGCAAAGCGAACTGCTAAAGCAAATATGCAAGTCTCCCAACAAAACGGAAAACTTTTGACCGTAATCGGTGATTGGATTGTTGGTTTAAATGAATTGCGACGGTATAATTCATGGTCAATGCTAAACAGGGAGTTGAGTAAATATTCAGACAAGTTAGAAAAGTCTAAAGTGAAACGGACCGAAGTAGAAATGTACTCTAGTGCAATAAATGGTGTTGGCAATACAGTTGGTCAAATCTCAATTGCTTTTCTGGCGGGTGTTTTGTTTTTTGCTGGATATATCAAAATTGGTGCAGTGCTGTCGTCTACAGCCTTTGCATACAATGTTTTTTCTGCAGTTATGGCTATCACGGCTGCTACAGTCAAAATTAGATCCACGCAGAGCGTCAATCATCAGACTAAGCAATTGACCGAAAAAGTGCAGAGCAAACCCGTTTCAAACAGTTCGATTAATAAAATTGAAATCCACGATTTGGTGCTGAAATATGGGTCAAAAAAGGAGCTTCAATATCCTGACTTTGTTATCAACAAGGGTGAAAAAGTTTTGCTAACCGGTGATAGCGGCACCGGAAAGTCCAGCTTGTTTAAAGCAATTTTAGGTGAAATTAAACCGTATCACGGTGAAATTATTTTTAAAACGGAAGAAAGCAAGCAATTTTCACCTGCTCCAAATGAAATTGGCTATTTAGCACAAGATCCCAAAGTATTTCCTGGTACAATTGCTGACAATATTACGATGTTCAAAAAACAACTTTTAGATCAGGTACCAGACGTTCTTAACAAAGTTCAATTAACGGCAGATGTGGCCCGTTTTCCGTCGGGAATCAATACTGAAGTTGACTTAGATCAAGGCAACCTGTCTGGTGGTCAACGGCAAAAAATTATTTTGGCAAGGGAAGAAATCTTTAAAAATGACATTGTTCTGTTAGATGAGGCTACGAGTGCAATTGATAGTGCTGCTACAGAGAAAATCATGCACGAGCTGACTACTTCTGACAAAACGATTGTAGTAATTGCTCATAATTTGAACGATAAAGTTAAGGCAATGTTTGATAAAGAAATTAAATTAGTAAGCAACAAAGAGGAAAAAGATGAACTTTAAAACATTTTATCGGACGAATCGCTTACGGGTGTGGGTAATTGCCTTTTCAAGTCTAATGCAGCCCTTTGTCTTAATTGCTGCTGCTTACCTTAATATGTTGGAAATTAACACTTTACGAGACCATAACAAAAAGGCTTGGCTAATAATCGTGCTTGCCTCATTATTGGGCTACCTGCTCTCCAACTTTTTTGATATGGTGTCCAACTATCTACTAGCTACTCATATTAGGGAATTTAATCAGCAATTAAGGGGCAAGATTCTTAGACATCTTTATGATGAAAAAAGAACGTATCAAGTCGCTGAAGTTGAGAATAAACTGACAAATGATTTGAACATGGTAAATGATCAGTACTTTAACTTGCTACCAACTATCTGTAATTTTCTTGGCTATATTATTTTTTCCGTAATTGCATTGTTGACGATTAATTGGACGCTGTTAGTGATAACCCTACTAACAGTCTTATGCTCAATATTTTTGCCTAAACTAATTGATAAGCCAATTCAAAAGGCAATGGAGAATGTGTCGCTTAAAAATAGTCAATATTTAGATTTGATTGAAAAATGGCTCAGTGGAATTACCGAATTGCAACGTTATGCAGCGGGCGAACACTTAATGAAGGTGATGCATGTAGGTGCAAAAAAGTTGGAGGATGCAAAACTAAACCAAACTGCGAAACAACAAGTTTTATCAATTATTACTGGTAGTATTTCACAAATAATGATTTTTGCCTTATTTGTATGGACAGGGGTGCTAATTAAAGGGCATATGGCTCCTTTCGGTGCGATTGCCGTCATCGGTAATTTTAGTACTTATATGTCTATTGGGATTGAATATTTGCCATTTTATCTAGGCTTAATTAAGGGTACTAGTTCATTGAGAGACAAGATTACCGCGGAAACTTTACCTGTAAGAGAGCATAGTGAAACTGAAGTTCATGAAAGTCCCTATGCCTTCAGGACAAAGGACTTAGCAGTGAAATTTCAAAATGGTGAAGCCCTAAAATTTCCAGATATTGAGGTCAAGTATGGTGAGAAGATTTTACTTACTGGTGATAGTGGAGCAGGTAAATCAACCTTATTTAAATTGATTCTAAACTTTCTTGCGCCTAGCTCTGGGCAACTTGAGTTTATGAATCAAGCAGGTGAAATTATTGAACCTGATCTTACTAAGATTGGTTATATTGCACAGGATCCTATTTTGTTCCCAAGCACTGTTAAAAGTAATATTACAATGTTTAACGATCAGCTGGATGGTCTGGCTGAAATAGTAGGTCAAAATATGGGGCTCACTGATACATCAGCTTTTGCACAAGGTCTTAATACTGAAATTAATCTGCAAAAGCTGAATATTTCCGGTGGCCAGAGACAAAAAATCATTTTGGCACGTGCACAGGTCCATGATAGTAATATTTTATTAATTGACGAGGGAACCAGCGCGATTGATCAAACAGCAACATTGGAGATCTTGCAACAACTACTGCAGAAGCCTAACACCGTTGTTTTCATTGCACATAACTTCAATGAACGCATGAATAGCATGTTTGATCGAGAAATTCATTTGAGTAAATAAAAATAGTTCCAAAAAGTATTAACTTGATGGAACTATTTTTTGTTACTTTAAGGTAAACAGTGCAAGGTTGACTAATATTAAGATGACGCCACTCCATAGCCAATCACTGGTTTTAAGTGACACGGCAACAATCACCGAGCGTTTCGCACCTTCGACGTAGCCATGAGATTCCATTCCTTGCGCCAGATTTTCAGCTGAATTCAGCGCTACCAGGATGGCTTTGAAGTATAAAACTGGTGACCAAAAACTGAGGTAAACTCCGCGCATCATTCCAGCAATGCGAATTTGCTTAACTGCTCGCTTCATTTGGGGAATGATATTTAATGCGGCCAAGACGCCATAAGCAAACTTACTTGGTAAATGAAAATTCTGTTCGAGTGAACGGGCTAATTCTTCTGCAGTTGTTTTGATCGATACGCAACAGATTGTTAGTGTGTAGACATAAATACGGCTAGATAGACTGAGTGCATTTTCGAGGTTAGGCTGCGGGGCAAACCAGTAAAGAGTTGCAAAAATGGTGAATGCCGCAATTAATGGTGTAAGTAGGGTGAACAATAGACTTTTAAATTTGATTTTTTGCGTAAGTAAATAGACAACAGCAAAAACAATTACCAATAAGTTGGTTGTTAAACTAGTTTTAAGCGATAACTCAATTGAAATGATTAGTGCTAAAAGAAATTTGAAACTAGGATTCATCTTTTACCTCACTTATTACTGTACGTTAAATAATGATTACTAAAAACTAAATGGTAGTCACACCAGTCGGCAAGATTAGTTAATTCATGACTGATAATAAGCAACGTTTGGTGTCGCTGTTTCTGACTCTCATGCAATAAGTTCATGACCTTTTGTGCCGATTCATAATCTAAGCCACTCAATGGCTCATCAATCAGTAATACTTTTTGGCTGGAAATTAACATTAATAAAATCTGCAACTTCTTTTGTTGACCGCCTGAAAGAGAATAGACAACTTGATCTTTGGTTTGACCTAAATCGAGATAATCCAACATCTCGGCTATTTTTTCTTCTGTAAAGTAGCTGTCTTTTGCTTGCTTCAGACTGAGCTTGATTTCGTCTTCAACCGAAACGGCAATAAATTGGTCGGTTGCGGTTTGAAAAATTTGCCCAACTTCCAGTAAGTATTTTCTTGTCGTCTGGTTACGGATTTCCCGCTTGTCGTAGGTAATACTTCCTCTGTACGGGAGCATTTTAGTCAGAACATTAAATAATGAAGTCTTGCCAACACCGTTGGCGCCGGTAATTAGTGTTGTTTTGCCAGCAATGATGCTTAGATGGTCTTGCTTTAACAGAATACGATTTTGTTCAACTTGAGCATTAGTTAAAACAAAACATGGTGTTTCATTTTCAGGAAGGGCAAAAGTATAAGTGTGTTCCTGTTGACTATCATGCAATAGTTCATTTTTACTTGCTTCATCTAGCAGCGTGACATTATCACGTTTAAATTGAAACAAGTAGTCACAAATGTTTTCATAGCCGGTCAAAACATGGTCAGTTAAAATAATCGTTTTTCCTTTATCCCTTAAATGCGCCAATTTAGTAATTAAAAATTGACGTGCTTCAGGATCGCAGCTGGCAAATGGTTCATCAAGTAAAAACAAATCAACATCCATTGCGACCAAGACGGCTAGTGCAACTCGTTGTTGTTCACCACCTGATAGTGTTGTGATTTTCTGATCCAGTAATTGTTCAATTTGCGTAAACTTTGTTGCAGCGCTGAGCCGATCCTGATATTGATCATTACTTAGTTGTAAATTTTCGAGAGCGAAAATTATTTCTTCTCGTGGAGTTGCCATAGTAAACTGCTCACCGGCATTTTGAAACATCATCGCGGAACGTAATCCATCTAGTTCAACTGTTCCGCTAACTTTACCAGCATATTTAGGATAAAGGCCGGCTAAAATTTTTAACAAAGTGGACTTACCACAGCCAGTAGGCCCAATGAGTAGCGAAAATTTGCTAGTTGGAATTTCGAGTGTAATGTTATTAAGTATTTTCTGTTGCTCGTCGTATGAAAATGAGAGCTGGTTTGTTCTGATCAATTTTTCTTACCAAGATAAATAAAAAGCCATTGAACAATGATGTTCAACGGCGCAAAATAATTAGTTTCCCTTCGCTGGCATTGTCCAAAGCAGGTTCAATGGGTATGTTCTCAGCCTAACGGCACCCCTTTAGTATATTCATGATCATTATACAAAAAGAACCTAGTACTTGTCTAGATTGCATCAAGAAGTGAAAAAAGCATACGGGTTTTTGTTAAAAATGATAGCTCAAGTCCAACTTAGTGCTAAAAATTACGATATAATAAAATTATGAAAAAAAGATACTAATAGGCGGGTGATAACTATGGCAACGGTAAAACAGGAACAGTATTTAACAAGTGTAATTGATGCAACTACTTCTGATTCCAATGAAATAAGATTGAGTCCAGGCAGTAATGACTTTGACTTGTTTACAATTAACCTCGAAAATCATAACGGCGGGGTCCATCGTTATCAAGCAATAGGACTAACGATTCTTTATGGAGCTGTTGGGACTACAAAAACCAAAATTAACGGTCAGGCGTTCACGATTTCTGCTGGTAATATTATTCTTTTGCAAAAAAAGAGTGAATATGAAGTGGAAAAGCAGGGCAAAAAAGATTTGCTAGTTAAAATAGAACTTAGTCAAAGGCTGTCCGAACAGTTTACTCTAAAAAAGAAACAGCGCTTTAGTGGGCAAGAAAAAGCTGTAATTGATCACATCAGTAAGCTAATGACAACAAACAGACTATTAAATCTAAACTGTTCAGCAATGTCACGCTCTGCACAAATAATGAAAAAGATTATCGATGAATATCTTAATCAGGATCTTTTTGTCGAAAGCATGGTGCTTGCCGAGCTTAGTATCTTATTTGTAGCAGCACTTAGAAACAAGGACTTTGAAAAGGCGCCGACTGCTGCACCTAAATTTGCGCAAACGGCATTGGAACAGTATATTGATGAGAACTTTGCCGATGTTACTTTGAATGAAGCGGCCAAGCATTTTGGCTTGAATCCGAATTATTTTTCGACCTTGGTTAAGCAGAAGACTGGTAAAAGTTTTGTCGAGCACGTTGACGAGAGACGAATGCAGGAAGCGCGCAATTTACTTGCCCGTCCCGACATTTCAGTCAAGGAAATTATTACTAGAGTAGGCTACAATGGGAAATCATTCTTTTATAAAAAGTTTGGTGAGTACTATCATGAAACGCCTGTTCAAATGCGGGCTGAACTGTTTAGACAGGCCAATATTAATCTGAAATAAAATGAGCAAAAAATGCACCCCTATCAAGGGATGCATTTTTTAATAACTAAAATTACATTTTTTCTAACCGCTCAATTCGGTCCTTTGTAGGTGGATGACTATCAAATAAATGTGTAGTACCCCTTTTATGAAGTGGGTTTTCGATGTACATTCCCGCGCTACTTGGATCTGCTTGTTTCATTGGATCGGAACCATCAATTTTTTTCAAAGCAGATATTAATCCCTGCGGATTACGTGTCAATTCGACTGAGGAAGCATCTGCTAAGTATTCGCGATTACGCGATAATGCCATTTGTGCAAGGCTAGCACAAAGTGGTCCCAAAATAAGAACAAAGACAATCGCAACAATTTTAAAAACCATTACAATAGCGTTGTTACTATCATTGTCACTATCACGATCATCATCAATCCACCAGATATAGCGGCTGGCAATACCAGATAAATATGAAATAACGCCTACTAAAACAGCGGCAATGGTTGAAACTAAAATATCATAGTTTCTAATGTGAGAGATTTCGTGTCCTAAAACGCCTTCGAGTTCTTCACGATTCATCATGTCGAGGAGTCCTTGTGTAACTGCCACCGCTGAATGCTCAGGGTCCCGCCCTGTTGCAAAGGCATTTGGACTAGCATCATTAATGATGAAAACACGCGGCATCGGAACTTTACCAACAAGAGCCATGTCTTGAACAACATGCCATAACTCGGGATTGTCGGCTTCATGAACTTCTTGGGCATGATTCAAGCTCATTACTAAGTTAGCTGGATTGGGCAAAACTATTAGTAAATAGATTGCACAAGCAACAAGGGCAATAATCAGCCCCAAGATTGGATTGTCCGCAAAAAGATAGCCGAATCCAACGCCAGCAAGAGCTAAAATGAGCGTAAACACCACCATGATGCCAGCTGTTTTTCGTTTATTACGAGCAATTTGTTGAAATAACATGAGATTAGTATCTAGAATTTAACCTTAGGAACTTCTTTTTCAGCTTCGGCTGTCTGCAAGTAATCAACTTTTTTGAAGCCGTGGATTCCAGCAACAATATTTGAAGGGAAGGTTAATAGTTTTTGATCGTAAAGAGCAGCAGATGAGTTGTAAAGCTGTCTTGAATAAGCGATTTTGTTTTCAGTGTTAGTTAATTCTTCTTGCAATTTAGCAAAGTTTTGGTTTGCTTTTAAGTCAGGATAGTTTTCTGATAAAGCAAAAATAGTTTTTAAGCTGTCTGAAAGCTGATTCGATACCTTTAAAGTTTCAGCGTGATCATCACTAGGAATGTTAGTTAATTGATTACGCAGTTGAACTACCTTTTCAAGTGTCTCACTTTCGTGCTTAGCATAACCTTTGGTGGTTTCAACTAAGTTAGGAATTAAGTCGTTACGGCGCTTTAGCTGAACATCAATTTGACTCCAAGCTTCGTCAGTATATACTTTGGCTTTTTGCAAGCCATTGTAGATAGCGATATAAATTGCCAATATTAATACGACAATAATTACGGCTATCCAAATTGTTAAGGTAAGATTAGACATTGTTTTTCCTCCTAGAATAATATTAGTTAATTATAACTGATAACTGTGCACTTGAATATAAAAAAAGGCTTTACACAGCATTTACTGGTAAAACCTAATAAATAATTAACTTTTAAACTAGGAGCAGCACCCAACCAATTAAACTCAAAATAAGCAAGCCGGCGAACTGCATCACAATCCATTTTTTGAAAAATTCACCGCGTGAAACTGAGGCATTTTGTGTAAAGGTCTTGAGTACTAGCATGTTAGCCATTGAGCCAATTGGTGAGCCAAAGCCACCGATATTAGAGCCTAGGAACAGTGCCTTGGCATGAGTAGTGAACTTACCGACTAAGATAGTTGCAGGTACGTTACTGATGATTTGGCTTGAGAGGATGGAAGTAAAGTAGGTAGAAGTTTCAGAATTCACCGTTGCGTGAATCAAACTAACGACGATTGGAATCTGTTGGATATCACTAATGAAAATAAAAAAGCAGGTAAAAGTTAATAATAGCGCGTAATCCACTTTTAGTAAAATTTTGGGATTAATTAGTAGAGCCAAGATAATCGCAACAATCATTGGAATTACTACATTGATAATTTTAAAGACACCCAAAAAGAACAGTGCGAAGACTGCGGTAGTGATAACAGTTGGTCGTACACTAATATCAATTTGTTTAATATCTTGAACTGGAATCTTGGTGCGCGGAATAAAGTGAAAGATAATGAATGCTATCACTAAAGCAGAAAGTAGTAGTGGCAATGACCAAGAGAAAAACTCAAGGGCATTAACAGAGTACTTGCTGACAAGAAAAATGTTGTGTGGATTACCCCATGGCGTAAACGCGGCACCGATATTTGCGCCCATGCCAATTAACGTAACCGGCAAAATTTGTGGTAAATCGCACCTTTTGGCAATATTTAAATATAGTGGAATCAATGTAAGAGCAGTTATGTCATTACCTAAGAACATTCCAGAGATGATTGCTAATAAGGTGAACAAGATATTCAGTTTCTGCATGTTATCAGCAATACTAGTCAATTTATAGGCTAAAACATCAAGAACATGCAAGTAAGCATAGATTTGAATGATAGTTAGCATTGCAGCTACAGAAAAAATTGTATGTAAATTAATGTCTTCGAGACGCGGTCTAGCGAAAAAAAGGCTTATCAGTGTCACCACTGCAGTAATTTGCAAAATGCGGTCACTAAAAACTTTTTTTAAGACGGTCATAAAATGTCCCCTTTCACACATTACAATCATCCAAAGTCAATAAGTCTATTTTGAGCTTTTTTTTCTGTGTTCGCAATATATATTTTTGGCTAGCAAAAAGGCTGCAAGATTAATAAACATAATTTTTGACTTCACAACTTACTATACCCTATACTTAGGGAAACAGACAAAGATTAGGGGGTAATTTTATTATGAGTAATTCAGAAACTGTTAAAGTAAATATCAAACCTGAAGCTGCAGATAAGATTAAGGGCCAAGTTAAAGATGGCCAAGTAGTTTTGTTATCATTGAATGATGGCTCTAATAAGTATTCTGACGTTGGTGGTACATGCACCGTTGGTTCAAGTTTTCAATTTGTGATTTTGGATCAAAAAGACCCTGACTTTACAATTGAAGTTGAGAACAATGCAGGCCTTGACTTATATACTAGTCCTGCTGAAATGCAATATCTAGGTAACGACTTAGTTGTTGATGAAAAGAATGCAGCAATGAGTCTTGCAGACGATGGTGGCGTGATTGACGGTGCTGTCACAGTTAATGAATATAATAAGTAAAAATAATGGCAACTAATACGCTAAAACTTTTTAATTAAACGCAAAGCAGTCTATGATGTGAAACCTAAAATTAGGACGCTTTATTAGCTGCTAACAGAGGACTAACTTCCGACATTTAATCGGAGTTAGTCCTTTTTAGGTTGCTTTCGATTCTTTTCTGATTGCATTTTCCAGTTCATTGAGATTTTTAAACTGGTTTTCAAACCCATAAAATATTTCTCGCTTGCTATAATCTCTTTAGACCTTCTAATCCGATAGTGCCGACTGAGTTCAGTTGCATCAACTTTATAATTAGCCAAAACTAATAGATTTCAGTTTTTCCTAGTTTAGCTAATTTAGCCATAGAAATAACCCTCCAAATTTGTCCTAAATTTGGAGGGCCACTTTAAACAATGGTTAATGTCCTTTTTTACTTAGTTAATATTCAAAATTTTGCTTATGCTAAAACATGATACAACAAAATAAACTACCTACTATGTAATTACATACTTGCATCTGTTAAATTAAAAAAATACATAATATACTTGTGACCACAGAATCAAGAGAAAAAGCATCAAGCTACATAGTAGCCTAACACTTTACTTATCTCTGTACTGAAAATTTAAAACTAGTTCTCCAATATCTTGTCTTTAAAATAAACTAAAAGTAGCATTACAGCCACTGTAACCATAGCTTCTGTCGTCCGTGGAATTTCATCATCTAAGATAGCGATTAATAAAATATGATCAATGATTTGGTTATAAACCAGCGCACTACAACAAATCGTCATAAAAAATTTGACGTTATGTTTAGTGAATATTTCAATCGCATGTAAGATACACACGGCAACCAATAATACTCCACCAGCAATGTAAGCAATCGGATAGACGCGGTCTGCTGGCTCCTGTATAGAAACTGGTCCCAATGCACCAACTTCACTAAAAAACCACCAAAAGCCGTTCCAGATACCCCAAAGTTCTAAAATGACAGATAGAATTTTAACTACTCTCAAAGTTTTCTTATTTTTCAAATTTCTCATATTTTCCCTTCAGTTGTTAAGAGGAACTACCTGTTGCACGAAGTAAAGCTGAACTAGTAATTCCACTATCTTCAGGAGAAACTTCATAATTATCTTGAGCAATAAAGGATTGGAATGTTAAAGTTGAATCTTCTTTAACAGCGTTTAAATAAGCAGGGAAGACAGAACTTTTACATAAACTCACAAAATCCTTATAGGACATATTTTCGTCAGTAATAATACCCTTACTTTTACCTGTATTGTAAGCCTTTTCAAGTTCATCAGAGCTTCTAGCAGAACTTGCCTTTACATCTACTGCATTAGCAACTTCAGCGCTATTGTAACTAAAAATAAACGCTATTCCAAGTAGTACGCCTATAATTTTCTTTCTAATTTTCATCTCTTTTCCTTTTTGAGTTATATATAATTATTTTGGCACTATACATATAATATATAAATCCCCAAAATAATACAAGTGTTATTTTAAAGAGAGCTTGCTTATTGTTGGTAGTTTCTTTACATATAAAAAACGCATTAACTATATAATTGTAATTGCTTTGTGACAAAATTCTTGTTTTACAGTTACTTTTAACACTGTCACCAGATTTTTGATAAGAGGAAAATTCGTGGTATAGAACCTGCTTATCACCCTTGTACGGCACATTCTCAAATCATCTACAGTCAATTTTTACTTGATTTGGTGTTGCTACTGCATTTTTATTAATATACCCAATAGCTGGACTACTCTTAGGGCTAATCCAATAGTACTTTTTACAGTTACGAGTAAAAGTCTTGTGGAAATATGTATTGCTAAACTTTTTATCAGGTTATCAGGAATGTTTGTTGACCCAGGGAGCTCGTTAGATTCTGTTGCGGTTGTTGGGAACGGTCTTTTTCTTTAATTGGCTGTTCAGTTTGTTCTTGAAGTTGCTGAGCTTGACTTGTTAATGATTCTTCGGCAGAATTTACAATAACTGAAATTGCAGAGCCAGTTGCAGCTGGCACAGATAAGGCAATGAAAGTAGATAATGTCAGAATCTTTTTCCAAAATTTTGATTTGTTCACGGAGTTCTCCTTACTTTAACGTTAACCCTAAAATTAGGATACTGTATTAGCTAGTAACTTTCGATGTTCAAATGGAGTTTTTAGTTTGATTCTGATTCTTTTCTGATTGTAATACTCCATGTAGATTGTCTTTTTGTTTTTGTGAAAAAATAAATGGTAATAAGCTAGCTTTTAAAGAAGCATCCTTGCTTGCTTGAGCCTCACGTGGTAAACTAAATGAGATTTTCGAAAATCTGAAAGGAAGTATAATACTATGCGTAAAGGTGAAAATTACAACACTGGTTGTGAACCAAACCAAAGACCT
>CAMLRL010000011.1 GCA_946482465.1 uncultured Lactobacillus sp. | reverse complement strand
TCATTTTTTCAAAAGCTACTTTTAATAAACATAACACAAGTAAAAAAGTTGAAAAAAATTTCCTTGTCATATACAAAGCTCGATGGTTTAAGAGCCAAGCGCTGATTTGGCAAAATCAAGAAATGTTGTTACATAAGCACCCTATGTTGTATTATGATTTTAACGTGAATACTAAATATTGATATTAATACTAAATATTGATATTCTAGTACTAGAAATTATATGGGGGACATACATAACTATGAAGACTAAAATCAAGAAAATCCTATCCTTTGCTACCGTAACATTTGTGGCTGGTGTTGCACTTACTGCATGTTCGGGTAAAAAGCAGGGTGGAAGTGGTAACTCAACTGATAGTGCAAAGCATTCAATCGCGTTGATTACTGATACTGCGGGTGTTAATGATAATTCATTTAACCAATCCGCTTGGCGTGGCTTTAAGGCATACGGTAAAGACCATAACTTAAAGCGTGGTAAGAACGGCTATCAGTACTTCCAATCGAGTAGTGCAGCTGACTTTGAGCCAAACTTTGACCAAGCTAGCAAAGCAGGATACCAAACAATTTTTGGTATTGGTTATAGTCTGAAAGATGCTGTTAGTGCAGCAGCTAAGAAGGACCCTAAGAAGAACTTTGTTATCGTTGATGAAGTAATCAAAGGTCAAAAGAACGTTGCTTCAGCTAACTTCAAGAGTGAGCAAGCTTCATACTTAGCTGGTGTTGCAGCAGCAACTCAAACGAAGACAGGTGTCATTGGCTTCATCGGTGGAGCTCACGGTAACATTATTGATTTGTTTGACGCAGGTTTTACTAAAGGTGTTAACGATCAAGCTAAGAAGTTAAATAAGAAGGTTACACTTCTAAATCAATATGTTGGTAACTTTACAAGTGCTGACAAGGAAAAAGCTATCGCACAATCAATGTACGCTAAAAAAGCTGACATTATCTTCCACGCTTCTGGTTTAGCTGGTAATGGTCTTTTCCAAGAAGCTAAGGCAATCAACCAAAACCGTCCTGCTGATAAGAAGGTTTGGGTTATCGGTGTTGATGTTGACCAATCATATTTAGGTAATTACAAGAGTAAGGACGGCAAGAAAGACAACTTTGTACTAACTTCAGTAATCACTGGTGTTAATGTTGCTACTCACGATATTGCTAACCGTGCATATAACGGTAAGTTCCCTGGCGGTAAAGAATTAGTTTACGGTTTGAAGACAAACGGTGTTTCCATTACACGCGGTCATATCGAAGACAAGGCTTGGAAATACGCACGTGACGCACGTCAACAAATTATTGACGGTGAGATCAAGGTGCCAATTCACCCTTCAAAATAGTTCGATTTTAGAATAACAAAAGTTTTTATATGCAAAGTCGAATAGATTCATCTTGTCTTTTTACGTATTTTATAATAAAGTAATAGATGAAAAGTTCGTATTTTTGTGGAGGATAAAAACTAATAATGGGTAAAAAACTTGCGAGACTTTTGTCATTAGGAACTGTGGCTGCTTCAATTACTTTATTAATGAGTGGTTGTTCTGGAAAGAAACAGAATTCAACCGGTGAAAGTAAAAAGAATAGCATCGCCTTAATTACTGATAGCAACGGAGTAAACGACCAATCTTTCAACCAAGCTGCCTGGGAAGGCTTTAAAGCTTATGGTAAAGAGCAAGGTCTTAAAAAAGGAAGTGGCTATCAATACTTCCAGTCAAACAGCGCAACAGACTATACGCCTAACTTTAACCAAGCGGCTAAATCAGGCTACAAAACTATTTTTGGTATTGGTTACTTATTAAAAGATTCGGTTAGTGAAGCTGCTAAGAAAAATCCAAAGAAGAATTTTGTAATTGTCGATGATGTAATCACCGGACAAAAGAATGTTGCTTCGGTAACTTTTAAGAGTAACCAAGCTTCATACCTTGGTGGTGTAGCTGCTGCTTACTCAACTAAAACTAACAAAGTCGGTTTTGTTGGTGGGGCTAAGTCAACCATTATTGAAAGCTTTGAAAACGGCTTTAAACAAGGTGTTGCAGATGCCGCTAAGGCAATGCATAAGAAGATAACAGTTGACTCACAATATGTTGGTAACTTTACCTCAACAGATAAAGCGAAATCAATGGCACAATCGATGTACGCAAACAAGTGCGATGTTATCTTCCAAGCTGCTGGTTCAGCCGGTAACGGTGTTTTCCAAGAAGCCAAAGCTCACAACCAAGCACATGCTGCTAGTCAAAAAGTTTGGGTAGTTGGTGTCGACGTTGACCAAGAAAACATGGGACAGTATAAAGACAAAGATGGCAAAAAAGACAACTTTACTTTAACTTCTGTTTTAAAGGGCTTGGACGTTGCAACTAAATCTTTAGCAGATGATGCGGTTAAGGGTAAGTTCCCAGGTGGCAAGCACCTTGTTTATTCTTTAAAGGGTAACGGTGTTTCAGTTACAAAGGGTAATTTATCACCAAAAGCTTGGAGTGCAGTTCAGAAAGCTAGAGCTGATATCTTAGCTGGTAAAACTACTGTAGCTGGAGATTAATCGCAAATAATCAAGTAATAGGAAACTCTTTGTGTTTTAATATACAAAGAGTTTTTTATAGAAAGAAATATAAGCAAAATGGAAAATACGACGAATGTAATCGAGATGAAGCATATTGTCAAAGATTTTAATGGCTTTAAAGCAAATAATGACATTAATCTAACTTTGCGCAAAGGAGAAATCCTAGCTCTTCTTGGTGAAAATGGTGCTGGCAAGTCAACCTTGATGAGTATTTTGTCTGGTTTGCTAATGCCAACTTCTGGTGAAATTGATGTTCGTGGTCAAGAAGTTGAAATTAAAAATCCAACTGTTGCCAAGAACTTAGGAATTGGAATGGTTCACCAACACTTTATGTTGATGGAATCATTCACGGTTTTAGAAAATATTATTTTAGGTCATGAAACCACTAAGGGACCAAAGCTAGATTTTAAAAAGGCGCAACAACAAATTGAGGAGTTGTCGCAACGCTATAATTTGAACATTGACCCTAAAAAGAAGGTTAGTGAAATTACGGTTGCACAGCAACAACGAGTAGAAATCCTTAAGGTGCTCTACCGTGGTGCTGATATCATGATTTTTGATGAACCAACTGCTGTTTTGACCCCGCAAGAAATTACGGAATTTATTCAAATTATTAAAGAGCTAGCTAAAGAAGGTAAGTCAATCATTCTGATTACGCATAAGCTTGAAGAAATCAAGCGTGCTGCAGATCGGGTTACGGTTATCCGTGCAGGTAAGAGTGTTGGTACTTTTGATGTTAGCGATGTAACTAATAACCGCTTAGCTGAATTAATGGTCGGCCGTCACGTTAACATGAAGCTAGATAAGCCTAGTGCTGAAGTAGGGAAAACTACACTTAAAGTTAGTGACCTTAAGGTTAAGAACAAGCAAGGCATTCTCGCATTAAAGGGATTGTCATTTAATCTGCGTGCTGGTGAAATTTTGGGTGTTGCCGGTATTGACGGCAACGGACAAGACGAATTAGTACGAGCTTTGACGGGGATGCAACATGTTGATTCCGGCAAGATAAGCATTAATGATGAAGATATGACCAATCAAAAGGTACGAAAAATCACCGAAAAGGGTGTTTCGTACATTCCTTCTGATCGGCAAAAATATGGTTTAATTTTGCCATTTTCAATCTCGGATAATTTGGCGTTACAGAATTATTATCAGCAACCGTATTCAAGCCACCATGTAATGCACTACGATTTAATTCATCAACATGCCGATGAGTTGATTAAAAAGTTCGATATTAGAACGACTGGTAGCAGTTTGCCAGTAAGTGACTTATCCGGTGGTAATCAGCAAAAGGTAATTATTGCACGTGAATTAGATCTCGACAGTGATTTGATTATTGCCTTTCAGCCTACTCGTGGCCTTGATGTTGGTGCGATTGAATACATCCACCAGCAACTCTTGCTTGAACGGGCAAAAGGAAAAGCAATTTTGCTAATTTCTTATGAATTAGATGAAATTATGCAATTGTCTGATCGGATTATTGTTCTTCATGATGGCGACATTTCTGGTGAAGTTAAGCCGGAAGAAACAAGCGATGAAGAATTAGGCTTGTTAATGACTGGCATTAAGAAAGAAGGCAACGCTTTTGCTTAAAGTAACACCAAAAACGAAAAAAATCTTAGTACCACTAATTTCTATTTTTGCTGGTTTTCTAGTTGGTGCATTGATTATGTTGATTTGGAGCTATAATCCTTTTGAAGCATATTCATCAATGTTCTCTAGTGCTTTAGGCAACATGAATGGAATTGGTGAAACAATCCGTGAAGCGACGCCGCTTATTTTTACTGCAATTGGCTTTGCCATTGCTTCAAGTGCTGGCTTCTTTAATATTGGTTTGCCTGGTCAGGCACAAGCTGGTTGGTTAACCTCAATTTGGATTGTACTTGCTAATCCAAACATGCCAAAAGTTATCTTACTGCCATTAGCAGTTATTGCAGGTGCCCTTGCAGGTGCTGCTGTAGCTGGTGTTGCCGGTTGGCTGCGTGCACAATTTGGAACAAATGAAGTTATTACTACTATCATGCTGAACTACATTGTGCTCTATTCATGCCAGTACTTGATGCAACAAGTTATGTCTAGCAAATTAAGAATTGATACTGATACAACTAAGACAATTACTGCTAACGGTAGTTTGAAAATTGATTGGTTGAGTTCAATGTTTGGCGATTCTAGAATTAACGCAGGTATTTTCTTAGCCTTAATCGGTGTTTTCATTTACTGGTACTTAATGAAAAAGACAACAACTGGTTTTGAGATTCGCTCAGTTGGTGCTAACCCTTATGCGAGTCGCTATGCCGGAATGTCAACGAAAAAGAATATTATCTACTCAATGCTTCTTTCAGGTGGCTTTGCTGGCTTAGGTGGTGTTGTTCAGGGACTTGGAACTTACCAAAACTACTTTACCCAGACTACTAGTTTGGACATTGGTTGGGATGGTTTGTCTGTTGCGCTACTTGGTGGCGGAACTGCAATCGGTATCTTGCTGGCAGCCATTTTGTTCTCAATTTTGAAAATCGGTGGCCTAGGAATGCAAACAATTGCGGGTATTCCTTATGAAATAGTTTCGATTGTAATTGCGGCGATTATTTTCTTTGTGGCAATTCAATATGTCATTGGGCTTCTATTTAAGTCCCGCAAAGCATCAGTTGAAGAGCCTGAACAAAAGACAGACGGCACTAATACTGCAAATACAACGTCAACTGAAGGAGGACAAAGGTAATGAATTTAGTTGGAATATTATCTTTATTGGTTTCGTCAACTTTTGTTTATTCTACGCCACTAGTTTTTACAGCTCTAGGCGGGGTTTATAGTGAAAACTCTGGTATTACTAACGTTGGTCTTGAAGGTATCATGACGATGGGCGCTTTTTCTTCAGTTGTCTTCAATCTGACCTTTGCTTCAACTTTTGGTAAGTTGACACCATGGTTGGGTTTACTAGTTGGCGGCGTTGTTGGATTGCTATTTTCATTACTGCATGCTGTAGCAACGATTAATTTCCACGCTGACCACGTAATCAGTGGTACTGTGCTTAATTTAATGGCACCACCACTAGGCGTCTTTTTGGTAAAGGCAATTTATGATAAAGGTCAAACTGAAAATATCACTCAAAGCTTTGGTTACTTTAGTTTTCCTGGTCTTGCTGATATTCCAGTCATTGGACCAATTTTATTTAAGAACACCTCTGCTCCTGCTTGGGTAGCAATTATCGTTTCAATTATCCTTTGGTGGGTACTGTATAAAACGCGCTTTGGTTTGCGTTTACGTGCCTGTGGTGAAAACCCACAAGCAGCTGACACAATGGGCGTTAATGTCTATGGGATGCGCTATGCTGGTGTTCTGATTTCTGGCTTTTTAGGCGGAATTGGTGGTGCGGTTTTTGCGCAAGCAATTTCCGGTAACTTTTCAATTTCGACCATTGTAGGTCAAGGATTCATGGCTTTAGCAGCAATGATTTTTGGTAAATGGAACCCAATTGGTGCGATGCTTGCATCACTGTTCTTTGGTTTTGCTCAGAGTATCAGTATTATTGGTAATCAATTACCATTTTTCAACCATATTCCATCCGTTTACATGCAGATTGCACCATATGTAATCACGATTGTGATCCTAGTTCTGTTCTTTGGTAAGTCAGTTGCACCAGCTGCTGATGGTCAAAATTATATTAAGTCGAAATAAGGAGAAAAATGAAAGAATTCTATTTCAATCACGATGGTAATATCGATGATTTAGTATCATACCTATTGTTTTTACAAGCACCAGAAATTAAGTTGCTTGGTGTTGGTGCAATCGATGCCGACGGTTATGTTGACCCATCAGTTGAGGTCTGCCGTAAGTTAACCGATCGTTTTAATACACGCGGTGATAAACTAGAAGTTGCTAAGTCAAATTCACGTGCTGTTAACCAGTTTCCTGAAGCTTGGCGGACAGCATCGTACTCTTTCAATTCATTACCAATTTTAAATGAATCAGGCAAAATGGTTACCAAGGAAGCAGACCAACCTGCCCACTTAGACATGGTCACTAAGCTCGAAAATGCTGCTGAGCCTGTAACTGTTGTTATGACAGGTCCATTGACTGACTTGGCCCGTGCTTTGGACGTTGCGCCTGAAATTGAAGCAAAAATTGAAAAGCTTTATTGGATGGGTGGCTCTCTTGATGGTCACGGAAATGTTGTCCAAGTTAATGCAGATGGCACACAAGAATGGAATGCATTCTGGGATCCATACGCTGTTGAGCATGTACTAGCTTCAAATATTCCAATGGAAGTCATTGGTCTAGAAAGTAGTGAGGAACTACCGCTAACAAATGAATTGAAGATGCACTGGGCAGGTTTACGCAAGTATCCAGCTGTTGATTTAGCTGGTCAAGCTTATAGTCTTCTGGTTAATCCACCAATTCAAACAGCTCAACTATACTTTTGGGATATTTTAACTGTTATCAGTGCACTTTATCCTGAAGTTGTTTTAACAGCAGAAAAACGTAAGGTAAAAGTCATCACTAAGGGAACTGCTGCTGGCCGAATGGAAGAAGATCCAAATGGCCGTGAAATAACTTTAGTAACTAAAGCAGACAAAGATTTATTCTTCAAGAAGTTTGACGAATTACTTATGCGTGCAAAATAATAAACAAAAAAGAGTGAAGTTCATAATTTTGAACTTCACTCTTTTATTTTGCCTATTTTTAGTTTAAGCGATTGAATCCCAAGCAGGAAGATCTGTAATTGGGCCTTCTGCCAAGGCAAGTTGTTCAGAAGTTAGGTACTTCTTGTGTACGACAACTTCGTAGACGTAGTCCTTGAACCAGTCGTTATTCATAACGAAGAAGCCCTTGTCACCGTTTTGTTCGCCCCATGAGTTTTCAACTTTCCATTGACGAATGTGACCGTTATCTTCATCAACACCAACTAGTGTCATAGCGTGAGTAGCTGAACCAGCGCCAGTACGCAATCTGTCAGCCTTAGACATTGTTAAATCAACACCAAACAACTCGTTGAATTTGTATAGATTGTTATCAAGGTAACCTGCCTTACGGTCACTTTGTATACCAACATCATTACCAAACCAAACAGCTTCGCCGTCTTTTAATTGGTTAACTGCGTAAGTTTCCAAAAACTCCATTGGCAAGTTTAGGAACTTGATTCGGCAGACACCTTCAACGTTATCAGCAAATGGTAAGCCGTAGAGCTTGTTGTATTCGTGATCAGGTGCATTTGTTAAGACGACGTAGTCATCAAAGTCAACATCGCCCATGTACTTGTGCAAAAATTCGAGTGGGGTTAAGTCTTTATCTAAGTGATATTTCTTATCATCATCACGATATTCCAAATCGAATTTCTTTGGTGGTTCGCCAACAGCAATTGCTGTCATTTGGTAAACTTCACCTAAAAATTGTTCACGTGTTTTTTCGATTTCTTCGTCTTTTCCTTCTTGCTTTAATTTACGCAAAACCAAAGCGTCTTTCTTCAGCTTGTCACCTAAAGCCTTACCCAAGGCGCTAGTGTTATTAGCGTTAAAACTTTCCGGCATCGCATAAGAAGGTACAACACCGTATTTTTCAATTAAAGCAGCTCCCATGTGGAAATGACCACCATCTTGACCGGCACCTTCTAAAATAGCTCTAACTGTCCGTGAGTTGAGGGGCTTGTCTGCTGTGTCCAAAATGTTGTCATAAAAAATGTTTGCACGCTCGATTTTGTCCCAGAAGAAGTTGTAACTTTGTGAAAAAGTAAAATTCTTACAGTTATGCTTTTTACCAAAGTTGTGGCGCAAAATATTTAATGTGGCGAATTCCCAGCAACGACCAGATTGACGCTGATTAGTAACATTTTCTGTGTCTAATTCTGTAGAGAAAACACGAGTTAGTTCGCCTTGTACACGTTCATTGTAAGCAGCAGCTAACACACCACTTTTTTGGGTTGCACGTGCAACTACTTGATTTTTAGGGTTTTGATTAAAATTGTCCGTAAACTTTTCTAGTTCTTGGACAGTAACTTGATGTCCCATAGATAATTCTCCTTTTTAATCTAATTTTAAATTACTTTCTATTTTAATCTAAAAGAAAAATGGGTTCAATAGCTGAACCCACTTTAGAGAATTATTTGTATTGGCAACTTATCTAGAACTTCTTGCAATTAAAATATAAATAAGTTAATCAATTTGAATTGAATTATCACTTTGATCAGAACTTTGTTTTGGTAAAGTAATAGTCAATACACCATTATCATACTTTGCACTGATCTCACTTGCAACTACATTTGGTAATCTAAAGCTACGAGAAATGTGACCATCGATTCTTTCACGATGAATAAGGCTGTTGTCCTTGGACATATCTTTAAATGACTTTCTTGAGCCTGAAACGCTTAAAATACCATTATTGTAGCTTAGATTAATATTGCTCTTATCCATTCCTGGCATATCAACTTTAATCACATATTCTTTATCGTTTTCAATTACATCTGATTGCATTAATTTGGCAACATTAGTATCGTCAAAAAACTTTCTAGGAAGATCAAACCAATCATTCATTGCATCAAATAAGTCATTACGACGATTCATCATATCATTTGCCATAATTTAAAACTTCCTTCCAATTTTTTTCAATTTAGTTAAATATGTAAGTGAAGACTTTCATTTCTTCCTTACAATTAATATTATAGTACCATTATTCGAAAAGTGAACAACTTTTTAGCACTTTTCTTCGTCGAGTGCTAAAAATCTAAGGAAAATGCTGATATATCAAGGAAAAAACTTGTGGAAAATTTTTATAAAAAAGGAGATAAAACTTTGGTTTATTATCAGAAAATGACGCCAACAGGCTACCAAAAAATTGAAGAGGAAATTGCTCGTTTAAAAAAGGACCGACCAAGACGAATCAAAATTTTGCAGGAGGCCCGATCACTTGGTGATTTATCGGAAAATACCGAGTATACAGAGGCTAAGAGAGACTTGGGGCACCTGCAAAGTCGTTTGCGCTACCTTGAAAAGCAATTGAAGTATGCTGAAGTAATTGAAAAGAACGATGATGGCAAAGTTGATTTAGGTAAAACAGTAACGCTTCGTTTTGATGATGATGAAGAAACAGAAAAGTATCAGATAGTTGGACGAATGGAAGCTGATATTGCCGAAGGCAAAATTTCCTTTGACTCACCTTTGGGCCAGGCGATAAATAAAAAAGAAGCTGGCGCAGTAGTAAATGTGGCAGCCCCTGCGGGTGAATACCAAGTGACAATTCTTGCAGTCGAATAAAAAATTCTTGCCCAACCGAACTCTTGTTTGTATAATTTATAATACAAACAAGAGTTCGGAGTGGAAGTGGTGAAAAATGTATGATTATCGTTATGAACCTCATAATGTAGTGTTTATGATTGATAATAAATCGTTTTTTGCTAGCTGCGAAGCAATTGAATTAGGTCTTAATCCAATGAAGGCGGTATTGGCAGTTGCGTCTCATCAGCAAGATGAGGAAAGTTACGGTTCTGGCTTAATCATGGCTGCTTCGCCCTTAGCTAAGGCAAAATATGGTCTAAATAATGTAATGCGGGTTCGTGATGTTCCTAGCAAAAAAGAGGCACCTGACTTAATTTTGGTGCCTCCGCATATGAACTTATATATTAAGCGCAGTACGCAGATACTTGAAATCTTTCGTCAATTTGCGGCTGATGAAGATATCCATCCCTATTCCATTGATGAAAGCATGATTGACATGACAAAATCGTGGCATCTATTTGGCGATGATCCATATTTAGTTGCACGTAAGATACAGCTTGAGATAAAAAATAAACTTGGTTTCTATACCACATGTGGAATAGGGGAAAATCCCTTATTGGCTAAATTATCAATGGATATCTCAGCTAAGCATCGTCACTCAATGATTGACTATTGGCACTACATTGATGTTCCAGATACTATCTGGCAGATTAAAGACATGGAAGAAGTCTGTGGCATTGGCAAACGCACAGCAAAGCATTTGCGCCGGCTTAACATTAATAATATGTATGAACTAGCACATTCAGATCCTGCAATTCTAAAAAAAGAGTTTGGCGTAATGGGCGAGCAGTTATTTGCAATGAGTTGGGGTGTTGACCGAAGCATTATTAGAGAACGGTATTTTCCCAAAATGAAAAACTATGGCAATTCGCAAATTTTGACCAGAGATTATACTGATCAGCGTGAAATAGAGATTGTCTTGCGTGAAATTAGTGAACAAGTGGCAGCTCGGATTAGATCACATAGAGTGCAGACGGGATGCATTAGCTTAATGGTGAACTTTTCAAAATATCGGCTTAAGGGCAAACGGAAAGGCTTTAACGTTCAGCAAAAAGTTTGTCCAACTAATGATAATGATGCAATTGCAGCAGAAGTGCTTGCCCTTTTTCGCAAAAACTGGCATGGAGAAAGGGTTCGTGCCTTAGGAGTGAGTTGTGGCGACTTGCATCCCGATAATTACCAACAATTAACCTTCTTTGTGCAACCAAGTCAACAGATTAAAAAGAAAAAAATAGATCAAACAGTTGATCAAATAAGACAAAAATATGGTTTTACAAGCTTAGTTAAGGCTTCAAGTCTGCTTCATGGTGCAACCGCAATTAAACGTAGCAGCTTAGTTGGGGGCCATAATGGCGGCAATGCTTACGATTAGTGCTTAACCTTTCTTAAATGAAAAATGGTGCTGGTGTTTCATAAAGTAGTCTTTTTTTGCTATAATATGGAATTTGTAGGGTACACAAAGAGATAGGGGTAATTGATAGTGAATACACCAGCATCAAGACAGGGTAACCTAATACGCTATATTTTCTATTTAATTGGTTATTTGATGGTTGCCGGCGCGTTCAAACTGGTTACGATGAATTCACCAATTCACATCTGGGATTTGATTTTGTTTATAACCATTTCTTTGATGGTGTTGCTATTTTTTATTTACCGGTTTAATCGCGAGCAACGCTTTTTCGATAGAAGCTATTCTGGGTCCTGGCTTAATAACTTTGGCTTAATTATTGCTTCAACAATTGTTATAACAGTCTTACGCATTTTTGTTTCATGGCTACAATCAACTGGAAAATTAAAAATGTATCATTTTCAGATTGCTTATTTGCAACATGAATCGACTTTAGCCTATTGGTTTCTCGTATTGGCGTTGGGTGTGGTTATACCAGTTTTGCAAGAATTCCTGATTACTGGTTTCTTGTTCAATTATGCTTTTCGCAAAAACACAGTGATGACAGCAGTTTTGGGTATTATTGTTTCAGGCGTTTTGTTTAGTTTGTTAAACTGGCAAGATTCAATTGCGCTTTTGCTAGTTAACGCGCTTTTTGGCGCAATATTTGCATGGTCGTATCTGCATACCCAGACAATTTGGATGCCAATCTACTTGGCGGTCCTAAATAGCGTAATTCTAATTATTATGACTTAAGCAAATAACATAAAACAAAAAGGCAACGATGTTTAATCGTTGCCTTTTTCTTGTTAAGCGGATAGCGTGAATCGAACCCGCATCTTCAGCTTGGGAAGCTAACGTTCTACCATTAAACTATACCCGCATTACTCAAATAGTTTACCATGTTTCCTTTTTGAAACCAAGCACAGATTTGGTAATTAGCTTATGAAGAACTTGGGGCACTTTAAAAAGATACTTACTGACGTTGAGGTAGTTTGGCACTAGTAAGCTGAAATTGACTACGATCAACGAGGGATGAAAAGTCCTGAAAGAGCCATTGGCGTAATTCACTAGGTTTGATCACTAACGGCATTCGATTGTGCACTTTGGCATATGCTGCTGACGGCTGCGTAGTTACCATTGAAAAATGTTCTTTTTGATAGATTCCGGCAATCAGTGTTAATGGTTCATTGGCAGTCTGGAAATAATAGCGCTCATGATATTCATGGTTGTTATTAGCAACATAAGTTTCATGACTGGATTCAAAAAACTGGCTAGCAATAATGATGCACCGATATTTAGCAAAGGAAGAATCCCACATTGACTTCTTTTGCTCAAAAAAGCGTTCAACACGTGCGTTAAAAAGCACCTTTTGATGATCAAATGGACTAGGGTAACCCCAAGCTTTTGCCTGGAGCTGAAGCTGATCATTTTGGTATAGTAGCACTGAAGCGGCCCCTTTTGGAAAAACTTCCTGATTTTGTGGTAAGTTCTTATCGGGTTCAATTAATGGTAGGTTTAAGTCATTTACTAAGTATTTTTTAATATCTGCTAAGGTAGGCAGCTGAAATTGATTGCACATTTTATCCTCCATGTTTAATCATTGCTTGATTTTTGGTAGAATTAACTATAATTATTACATTAAAACAAATTTTAAGTTTTCAGAAAGGTAAAAACCATGGCTAAAAAAGTTATTTTGACGGGTGACCGTCCAACCGGAAAGCTCCACGTTGGACATTACATCGGTTCCTTAAAAAATCGGGTAATGCTACAAAATTCAGGAGAGTATCAGCCTTATATCATGATTGCTGATACACAAGCATTAACTGATAATGCCCGCGATCCCGAAAAAATCCGTAATAGTCTCATTCAAGTTGCATTGGATTATTTGGCTGTTGGCATTGACCCTGAAAAATCAACTATTTTTGTGCAATCCCAAATTTCTGCGCTATTTGAATTGACGGCATATTATATGGACCTTGTGACTGTGAGTCGCTTGGAGCGTAATCCAACAGTTAAGGCTGAAATTAAGCAAAAGAACTTTAATGATTCCATTCCGGTTGGCTTTCTGAACTACCCAGTTTCGCAGGCAGCCGATATTACGGCGTTCAAGGCAACACTAGTGCCAGTTGGTGATGACCAAGAGCCAATGCTTGAGCAGGCACGTGAAATTGTTCGTACGTTTAACCGCGTTTATGACTGCGATGTTTTGGTTGAACCAGAAGGTTACTTTCCTGAAAAAGGCCAGGGTCGTTTACCAGGACTTGATGGTAACGCCAAAATGTCAAAATCTTTAGGTAATGCGATTTATCTATCAGATGATTCTGAAACTGTTCAGAAAAAGGTCATGTCAATGTACACTGACCCTGATCACATTCACGTTGAAGATCCAGGCAAGGTTGAAGGCAATACTGTTTTCACTTACCTCGACATTTTCGATCCTGATAAGAATAAGGTAGCGCAATTAAAAGAAGATTACCAAAAAGGTGGCTTGGGTGACGTCAAAATTAAGCGCTATTTAAATGAAGTGCTTGAAAATGAATTGGCACCAATTCGCGAGCGTAGAGCAGAATATGAACAAAAGCAAGATGAAGTTTATGAAATGCTAATCGAAGGCTCGGAAAAGGCCAACCAGGTTGCAAATCAAACCTTAAGTGAGGTAAGGGATGCAATCGGTCTGAACTATTTTAAGAGGTAAAAAAGATGCGTGATCGGATTCCTTGGAAGCAATATTTTATGATGCAGGCATTGGTGATTGCCCAACGTTCCACCTGTGATCGTGCGCTTGTTGGTAGTGTTTTGGTTAAGGATAATCGGATAATTGGTACGGGCTATAATGGCTCTGTTACGAATGAACCACACTGCGATGATGTTGGTCATCAGCTGGTCGATGGGCACTGCGTCCGCACCATTCACTCCGAAATGAACTCGCTTATTCAGTGCGCTCGTAATGGTGTTTCAACTGATGATACAGAGATCTATGTCACGCATTTTCCATGCTATAATTGTGCTAAGGCGCTGGTTCAAGCTGGAGTTAAGAAAATTAATTATTATTTTGACTATCACGACAGTCCGTTAACAATTGCACTGTTTAAAGATTGTGGGGTTCCTTATGAGCAAATTAAAATCGACCGAAATTACGTGGAGCAATTGGCACGTAAATTGGAAGATGCTGAAAACTAAGCTAGTAGCAGTTATTGCACTGTTTGGTCTTTTTCTAACAACGACCGCTTTTTCAAATCCAGATTTACACGATAACTGTAATTTGGTAGAAAAAGAAACTAGCAAGTTAATTAAGGAGAAAAACAACCGCTATTTACAAACCAGTGAGCAACCCAAGATCATTGTAAAAACAGTCAACCGGGTTGATCATTTAACACCTAAGAAATTAAGTAAGTATAAGCGCACTGTCTTTATTATTGTGGGTTATAAGGACAAAAAGAAAAATGTTCAGATTTATTCCAGCAAGGATCTACATAGTGCCTTTACTGCTGACATTAGGGGTAACATTATTCGGTCACAATCTGATCAGCTTCGTAGTAACAATAAAAAAGAGTTTAATAAGGGCTTGCGGTTTGTTTTTAGAGCTTGCGCTACCACAATTGATCAGCGCTACCAATATGCACTAGATAAATATGATTTATCAAACGATGAACGGACACAGCTTACACATCCGCGCCGTCTGGCATTACCGATTGCCTTGGCACTAGTACTAGTAATCGGTGGCTTATTATATTTCTTCAAGAGTAATATGCAACTGAAAAAATAAATTAAATAACTTGACTTAGCATAGTTTGATATATTACACTTCAATATGAAAATTAAATAGCAACAAATAAACTGTTAGGTGAGACTCCTACGTGAACATATGCTATCGCCCGGAAACATCCAGAGATGCCAACGAGTCAAATAGTTTCCGTCGACATAAGGCGGCAACCAGATAGCTAGCTCTAAGCTTACGTCACGTAGTGTTAAAACTGAACGACGAGTATTAATGATACCTTGTTTTAAAGGGGTCGCCAGCGGTATGTAGGCGGCCCTTTTTTAGTTTGTTTGAGTTCTTTGAAAAAAGGAGTGAGAATGATGCTGAGAAAACCAAATGAGGCAACCAGCAACAAGGATTTAGAACTGGTGAAGGCAATTGCCAAAGAAAGCAGGTCTGAAACTTTAGCTAGACTACATGCAAGTAGTGAAGGCTTATCCACTGAGCAAGCAGAAAAAAATCGTGAGGAGTATGGCGCAAATACAATTGAGTCCACCCAACACAATTCAAAATTGCGCTTTTTGGTAGAAGCCTTTATTACACCGTTTACACTGGTAATATTAGTTTTAGCTGCTTTGTCACTATGTACAGATTATATTTTTGTACCAGCAGGTGAAAAAGACTTAACTACCGTTTTAATCATGTTAATCATGGTATTTATTTCGGGAGTAACTAGTTTTATTCAAAATGTCCGGTCATCAAACGCGGTCGATTCACTGCTCAAGATGGTTTCTGTAACAACAGACATTATCAGAGACGGTAAGGACCAAGAAATTGATACCAGCGAAGTGGTCGTTGGCGATATCATCAGACTGGCTGCAGGCGACATGGTTCCTGCAGATATGCGTCTTTTAAATAGTAAAGACTTGTTCTGTTCATCCAGTTCACTAAACGGTGAATCGAATCCAGTAGAAAAGATTGCGACTAAGAAACCAAAAATTGGTGCCGATCGAGATTACCTCGACTACCCTAATGTTCTTTACGAAGGGACCACAATTGTTTCTGGTTCCGGACTAGGCGTGGTTTTTGCCACTGGTGAACGGACCATGTTTGGTAAGTTAGCCCATGACATTTCACACAATGATGTCAAAAACACAGCTTTTGATGTCGGCATCAAAAATGTTTCTAAGCTGTTAATTATCATGACGGCAATTATTGCACCACTTGTTTTCATTATTAACGGCTTAACAAAGGGTGACTGGGTTAGTGCATTAATCTTTTCAATTGCAACTGCCGTTGGCTTAACACCGGAAATGTTACCGGTAATTGTTACAACCAATTTGGTTAAGGGTTCAATCGAAATGTCTAAAAAAGGCACGATTGTTAAGAAGATGAACTCGATCCAGAACTTTGGTTCAGCTGACATTCTGTGTACTGATAAGACCGGTACATTAACTCAAGATAAAGTGGTTTTAGAGCGTCACTATGACCTCAACTTGCACGAAAACCAACATGTTTTGGAATTAGGCTATTTGAATTCATACTATCAAACAGGAATGAAAAACTTGATTGATAAGGCAATTATTGAAGCTGCCGGTGATGAACTAGACATTAATGAAATTCAACGTGACTACAACAAAATTGACGAAATTCCGTTTGACTTTTCTAGAAGAAGAATGAGCGTGGTTGTGGAAAATTCTGACCGTGAGCACGGTGAACACCTTTTGGTAACTAAGGGTGCGTCCGAGGAAATGATGGCTGTTTCCACTAAGATCGAGGTTGACGGACAGATTTTGCCACTTACTGATGAACGCAAGAAAAAGGTAATGGACAAAGTCAATGATATGAACGATGATGGCTTGCGGGTTATCATGATGGCATACAAGCGCAATCCGGCACCCGTTGGTGAATTCTCTGTTAAAGATGAGAGTGATTTGATTCTATGCGGTTTCCTTGCCTTTCTTGATCCACCAAAGGAAAGTGCTAAGGCTGCCCTTGCACGACTCAAGGATGATGGAATTACCGTTAAAATTCTAACGGGTGATAATGAAGCTGTTACCAGAACAGTTGGTTTACAAGTTGGCTTGAATGTTGACACTGTCTACTCCGGTGCAGACTTAGAAGGTAAGAGCCCTGAAGAATTGGCAAAAATGGTGGAAGAGTGCAATATTTTTGTTAAGTTATCTCCAGAAGACAAAACCAACATTATAAACTTATTGAAAGACAACGGTCACACGGTTGGCTACATGGGGGATGGAATCAACGATGCCCCTGCAATGAAAGCCGCAGACGTTTCAATCTCAGTTGATACAGCAGTTGATATTGCTAAGGAATCAGCTGACATTATCTTATTACACAAAGATCTGAACGTACTAGAAACAGGCGTTAGAATTGGGCGTAAAGTCTTTGGTAACACGATGAAGTATATTAAGATTACCTTATCATCCAACTTCGGTAATATCCTGTCGATTATGGTTGCTTCTTCATTTTTGCCATTCTTACCAATGCTGCCATTACAACTGTTAGCACTAGATTTACTGTATGGAACTAGCTGTCTATCGCTGCCATTTGATGATATGTCTGATGAATTCTTGCGTGAGCCGCGTACTTGGTCAACGAAAAAGCTGCCAAAATTCATGTTCTACTTCGGACCAACTTCATCCGTTTTTGATATTTTGACGTTTGCACTGCTGTACTTCGTCATTTGTCCACATTTAGTTGGTGGCAGCTTTACTGCAATTGGGCCAGCTAAACAGGCAGCGTTTATCGCATTGTTCCACACTGGCTGGTTTATTGAATCACTTTGGACACAAGAAATGGTTATTCATGCTTTGCGTGATCCACGCTTACCATTTATTGGCCAGCACGCATCGCCAAGCGTTACTTTGTCTACTTTTGGCGCAGGGGTAATTGGAACATTGATTCCATTTTCCTTCCTTGCACAAAAACTAGGCTTTGGACCAATGCCAATTTCCTTTATCTGGATTGTTTTAGTGATTTTAGTTCTCTATATCTTGTTGACGATGATTGTAAAACACTTCTACATGAAAGATGAAAAATTCTTAATTTAAATAGGCAAATCTTTATAATATATCTTAAAAAAGGGAACTCCGTGAGGAATTCTCTTTTTTATTGATGTAGTATAATATAATGAAATTAAACGAATCTTAAGGAGAACAGAATATGGCTGATAAAAAAACTTTTTATATTACAACCCCAATTTACTATCCGTCCGGCCGCTTAACCATTGGTAATGCATACACAACAATTGCTGCCGATGTAATGGCGCGTTACAAGCGTAGCCAAGGCTATGACACTTTCTTTTTAACTGGTACTGACGAACATGGCTTAAAGATTGAACAAAAAGCAGAAAAGCAAGGAATTAAGCCACAAGCGTTTGTTGATAACATGGTTGTAACATACAAAAAGCTATGGAAGAGCCTAGATATTTCATACGATAAGTTTATTAGAACTACCGATGAAGAACACGTTAAGGGTGTCCAGAAAATTTTTGAGCAACTATTAAAACAAGGTGATATCTATCTTGGCGAATACACTGGCTGGTATTCAGTTGAAGACGAAGAATATTTCACTGAATCCCAACTTGCAGAAGTTTATAAGGACGATGAAGGCAATGTGATTGGTGGTAAGGCGCCATCAGGTCATGATGTTCAACTAGTTAAAGAACCATCCTACTTCTTTAAGATGAGTAAGTATGCTGATCGACTTTACCAATATTACCAAGACCATCCTGAATTTATTTTGCCTCATTCTCGTGAAAAAGAAATGGTTAATAACTTCATTAAACCTGGTCTTGAAGATTTATCAGTTACTCGGACTACTGTCTCCTGGGGAATTCCGGTCCCAAGTGATCCTAAGCACGTTGTTTACGTGTGGATTGATGCATTGTCTAACTATATTACTGCACTAGGTTATGGTTCAGATGATGATTCGCTCTTTAAGAAATACTGGCCTGCAGATGTCCACTTAGTAGGTAAGGAAATTGTTCGTTTCCACACAATTTACTGGCCAATTATGTTGATGGCACTAGACTTACCGTTACCTAAGCACGTTATTGGTCACGGTTGGGTACTAATGAAGGACGGTAAAATGTCCAAATCTAAGGGTAATGCAGTTTATCCTGAATCCATCATAAATCGCTATGGTGTAGATGCTTTACGTTACTACTTAATGCGTGCATTGCCATTTGGTTCTGACGGAGTCTTTACACCAGAAGACTTTGTTGAACGTGTTAACTACGATTTAGCAAATGATTTAGGTAACTTGCTTAACCGGACAGTTTCAATGATTAATCAATATCAAAATGGTGAAGTAGCGCCTGTTGCTAAAGACCAAGATGAGTTCGGTCAAGAGCTTGCTAGCGTTGCCACTGAGGCAATTGCTAATTATCAAAAAGATATGGATAAACTTTACTTTACCCAAGCAATTGAAGACATTTGGAAACTAGTTAGTCGTGCAAATAAATACATTGATGAAACCACTCCTTGGGAACTAAATAAGGAAGGCAAAAAAGAGGACTTGTCGCGTGTAATGTCTAACTTAGCTGAAAGTTTAAGAATTATTGCCTTATTAATTGCACCAATTATGACTAGAACACCAGTTGAAATGTTTAGACAGCTGGGACTTGATTGGGATAATTCTGAGCAAAAGCAACTTGGATTTGGCAATTTTGCATGGAATGTCAAAGTTATCAGTGATCCTAAGCCAATTTATCCACGTTTGAAACCAGAAGACGAAATTAAGTACATTAAGGATGAAATGGCTAAGGCAAAGCCAAAAAAAGAAAGCCGCAGTGAACAAGGCAAAGAAAAAGAAATTTCAATTGATGATTTTGACAAAGTCAAAATTAGAGTTGGAAAGATTCTTTCAGTTGAGCCTGTCCAAGGATCAAGTAAACTATTAAAATTCCAACTTGATTTTGGTAATGGCGATGAACGTCAAATTCTAAGTGGTATTCGGAAATATTATCCAAATGCTAGCGAGTTATTGGATAAAAAAGTCTTGGCAGTTACTAACCTGAAACCACGTAAAATGCTTGGTCAATTAAGTCAAGGAATGCTTTTATCAAGCGAAAAAGGTGGCACAGTTAAGTTAGCAATTGTTGGCGACGAACATGAAATTGGGGCCGAATTAGGTTAATGAAATTAATTGATAATCATACGCACTTGCAAGATGGGCCTTTCCAGGGTAAAGAAGAATTTTATCTTGATCGCGCACGCCAATTGGGTGTTAATAAGATGATTTGTGTTGGTCAAGATCCAGAATTTAATCGAGGCGCAATTGAACTTAGTCAACGTTTTGAGCAGGTTTATGCAATGGTCGGGTACTGTCCCGATGTTGCTAAAGATTACGACCAAAAGGCTGAAGATGAGTTAATTGAGCAGCTGCAAATACCTGGTGTTGTTGCAGTTGGAGAAATCGGCCTTGATTATTACTGGGATGAATCTCCACGTGAACAGCAGCGCAAAGTATTTGCACGCCAGATTGAGGTTGCGCATGAATTGAAAATACCCGTAGACATTCACACAAGGGATGCCTTTGCCGATTGTTACGATATCTTGAAGAACAGTAATCTAGAATACGGTGCAGTTCTGCATAGTTTTAACGGTGATAATTCCTGGCTTGAAAAGTTTTTAGATTTAAACGTCTGCTTTTCATATTCTGGTGTTGTGTCTTTTACCAAAGCAACCGAAGTTCATGAAGCCGCTAAGAAGACGCCAATGGATCGGCTACTAGTTGAAACGGACGCACCATTTTTAACACCTAAGCCATATCGCGGCAAGCAAAATGAACCTGGCAATGTTTATTACGTTGCAAGGGCAATTGCTGAATTGAAAGACATTCCGTTAGAAGAAGTTGCCAAGGCAACTTATGAAAATACGATGAGGGTATATGGTCTTAACTAAAAAACAATTTAATGCCGTTGTAGTGGTAGAAGGTAAGGATGATACAATTCGCCTAAAACAGTTTTTTCCTGGCATCGAAACAATTGAAACCAATGGCTCTGATGTGCCACAGGTGGTCTTGACTGAGTTAAAAGAATTATCAAAGAAACGTGAAATAATTGTCTTAACCGACCCAGATCTTAATGGTGAGAGAATTCGCAGATTAGTTACTGAGGCGGTCCCTAATGCCAAACAGGCTTTTATTACACGCAAAGAGGGCGATCCTCATAAAAAAGGAAAAGGCAATTCACTGGGAGTTGAGCACGCATCAAAGCAGGCACTTGTTAAGGCTTTGAGCGACTTACACGAACAGCAAGCACCTTCTAGTGATATTAGCAAGCAAGCTTACCAAAAGCTGGGTTTATCAAGTGGACCCAATTCGCGTAAATTACGTGAGCAAGTGGGAATTAGCTTGCGTATCGGTTATGGCAACGCAAAACAGTTTTACAACCGGTTATGCACATTTGGTATTACGCTTAAGCAACTTGAGCAGGCCGTTAAGGAGGCAAAAAATGAATAACGAGATTCCAATTGGTTCCGCGGTTCGGACTCAAGCAATTATTAATCGCTACTTTGTTAAGGCGAAGAAGAACCTAGGACAAAACTTTTTAGTTGATTTAGATGCAATTAAGGGAATTGTTCAGGCAGCTGAAATTCAACCTGGTGATCAAGTAATTGAAATTGGACCAGGGATTGGTTCGTTAACGGAGCAGCTCTTGCTTGCAGGTGCAAAGGTCTTTGCCTACGAAGTTGATGAGAGTTTACCAGAAATTTTATCTAATGAACTCCCTGCTAAAATAGATGGCGTCCCACTTGATGACCGCTTTAAATTAATGATGAAGGACATTTTAAAGGCAGACTTTCCGGCAGATTTTGAAGATTTTCTTGATGTAAATAAACCAATTAAGGTTGTAGCCAATTTACCATACTATATTACAACTCCAATTATTTTCTTTTTGAATCAAGCAAACTTAAATTTCACTAGTTTAACTCTAATGATGCAGGAAGAAGTGGCTGAGCGGTTAGACGCTCAGCCAAATAGTAAAGCTTATGGTCCTTTGACAATTGCGGTTCAAACGCAAATGACAGTCAAACTTGCGCTAAACGTAAAAAGCAGTTCATTTATTCCGCGCCCTAAGGTTGACTCAAGTGTAGTTGTTTTGACTCCTTTGACAGAACAGATGGATGTTGGTGATCCGAAACACTTTAATTGGGTAGTGAAAATGTGTTTCAGTCAAAGGCGTAAAACTTTAAATAATAATTTAAAGAATTTAGTACCAGATCCTGATCAACGAAAGCAGTTGATAGATTCTTTAGGAGTGGATCCACGTATTAGACCGGAACAGCTCACAATCAAGCAGTTTATCCAGATTGCAGCCGCGATTTCACCGCAAAAATCATGAAAAGCTTCTGGGCTACCACTTAAAAAGAATTGAAAAAATGATAATATTGTAGTAAAATAGAGCTCCAAAGGAGTTGTTAACAGTGCCAACATCTATTACTACTATTAAGCAGAAATTAGATTCACATTTGGGTGATTCTTTGACTGTGGTTGCAAGAGCAGGACGTAAGAAAGTTACCAAAAGACGCGGGGTCTTGAAGGAAACATTCCCAGCTGTTTTCGTTGTTGATTTGGATCAGGACCAAAATAACTTTGAACATGTTTCATATAGCTACACGGATTTGTTAACCAAAAATATCACATTAAAATTTGATGATGCGGCTGAATAAGCTAGATTAAAAATAAAAAGATCATACTTTTTGGCATTAACATTTTGTAAAATGTTAGTGTCTTTTTTTGTCGTTCAGTGTATAGTAGAAGCAGGCAAAAGACAAACATTAGAGAGGGGATTTTATGAAACGTTCAGAGAGATTAGTTGATATGACTAAATATTTAATGGAACGCCCACATGACTTGATACCATTACCATTTTTTGCTAAACGTTATGGAGCTGCTAAGTCATCTATTTCAGAAGATTTGGCAATTTTAAAACATACTTTAGCTAATAATCAGGATGGTATTTTAGAAACTGTTGCGGGTGCTTCAGGAGGTGTCCGTTACGTTCCTTTTTGGGGTAAAAAACATGCGCAAAATTATTTAACTGATTTAGCTGCAAGAATTGAGGACCCGGATCGGATATTAGCGGGTGGCTTTGTTTATCTTTCTGATATTTTAGGAAATCCGCAAGACCTTGAAAAAATTGGTAAGCTGATTGCCACACGTTATGCATATTCTAAAATTGACGTGGTAATGACAATTGAAACTAAGGGTATCTCACTAGCTCAAGCTGTTGCGCGCTATTTAAACGTACCATTTATTATTGCACGCAAACGTTCAAAGGTGACGGAAGGCGCAACGGTTTCTGTTAATTACATCTCTTCTTCGCTTGATCGTGTGTCTAAGATGGAATTACCTACAAGGGTTTTAAATGAACACTCTAATGTTTTGTTAGTAGACGACTTTATGATGGCCGGTGGTACTTTGACCGGTATGCAGCAACTAGTTAGAGAATTCGATAGCAATATTGCTGGTATCTGCGTTTTATGTGAAGCTGATTTTGAAGATGAAAAGCTAATTGAAGGGCACCTTTCATTAGTTAAAATTAAGCGTGTAGACGGTAAAAAGAAAGTCATTATTGCTGAGCCGGGAACCATAGTCGCACATACCGATTATGATCGCTTTTAGTTGAAATAATAAAAGTGGGCAAAATCAAAAATTAGAAGAGGCTAAAAATAATGAAAAAATTTGTTGTTGTCCTTGCTGCTGGTAAGGGCACGAGAATGAAATCTCAGCTATACAAGGTTTTACATCAAGTGTGTGGAAAAACAATGGTTGAACACGTTGTTGAAGCTGCACAGGGAATCGAACCAGACAAAATTGTGACTGTTGTTGGCACAGGTGCAGAAGATGTTGAAAAGGTCTTAGCTGGAAAATCAGAATTTGCACTGCAGAAAAAGCAGCTGGGAACAGGTGACGCCGTTTTAACTGCCGAAAAGGAGTTAGCAGGAAAAGATGGTGCCACGCTAGTTATTACTGGTGATACACCACTGTTTACCAGTGAGACCTTTAAAAAGTTGTTTGACTACCATCAAACTAAGGGCAATGCAGCTACTGTTTTAACTGCGCAAGCACCTAGCCCATACGGTTACGGTAGAATTATCCGTGATGATCAAGATAACGTCTTAAGAATTGTTGAACAAAAAGACGGTAGTCCTGAAGAACTAAAGATCAAAGAAATCAACACAGGTGTTTTTTGCTTTGATAATAAGTTGTTGTTTGAAGCCCTGAAACATGTTAATAATCAAAATGCACAAGGTGAATATTATCTGACTGACGTATTGGAGATTTTGCGCAATGAAGGTCAACGAATTGGAGCATATCGCATGCGTGATTTTAGTGAGAGTATCGGTGTTAACGACCGTGTTGCGCTCGCGCAAGCAAGTAAAATCATGCAAAAGCGGATTAATGAAAAGCACATGTGCAATGGCGTTACCTTTATTGATCCTGATACAGCTTATATTGATTCAGACGTGAAAATTGGTTCGGATACAGTTATTGAAGGCAATGTTGTCATTAAGGGCAAGACAGAAATTGGCAGTGATTGCTTGATTACTTCTGGCTCACGAATTGTTGATTCAACGATCGGCGACCATGTAACAGTCACCTCATCAACAATTGAGAACTCACAAATGTTTGAAAACACTGATATTGGACCAAATTCACATCTGCGGCCTAATTCAATCATTAAGAAGGGTGCACATATCGGTAACTTTGTTGAAGTTAAGAATGCCGAAATTGGCGAGAACTCTAAGGTTGGTCACTTGACTTATGTTGGGGATGCAACTTT
>CAMLRL010000010.1 GCA_946482465.1 uncultured Lactobacillus sp. | reverse complement strand
AACACGGAAAAGTAAATATACAAATTATTGCTTTTTACTTAAAACCGCATCAACACTCTTGAAGACTTCTTCAGGAGTTCGTTCACCATCAACTACAGTTAGTAAACTCTTCTTTTGATAATAGTCTTTCAGCGGTGCATTCATTTTTTCGTTAACTTCTAAACGATTTTTAACTACTTCAGGCTTGTCATCCTCACGTTGATAGAAGTCGTGACCACCACAACGATCACAAGTATCCTTAACTTTAGGCATCTTGGTAATCTTATTGTAAGTGGCCCCACATTTTCTGCACATAAAGCGCGCTGACAAGCGTTTTACTAAAGTTTCTTCTTTAACTTCAAGTGAGATGACATTTGTTAAGGGCTTATTCAAACGTTCGGTAATACCTTCTAGCAGTTCCGCTTGAACTAGTGTCCGCGGAAAACCGTCTAAAATGTAACCTTCTTTAATATCAGGTTGGCCCAAACGTTCCTCAACCAACTTAGCTGTAACTTCATCCGGTACCAGATCACCCTTATCAATGTAGCTTTTAGCTTCAAGACCAACTTTAGTCTCATTAGCCATTGCATCTCTAAACATATCCCCAGTTGAAATATGAGTTAGATGATATTTATCTACGATCTGTTCTGATACTGTTCCCTTGCCAGCACCTGGCAAGCCTAAAAGAAATATATTAATCATTTATCTGTTCCTATCTGATGAATCCAACGTATTCTCTCTTCATTAACAATCCGTTAATTTGACGAGATAATTCTAAGACAACCCCAATTACAATCAGAAGGCTAGTACCGCCTAAACCAATCGAACTTGGCAAATCCCAAAAATTAGTAGCTAACTGTGGCAATAACGCAACAAGACCTAAAAATACGGATCCAACAGTTGATAATCTTATCAATACTTTAGATACATAGTCTTGTGTATCTTTACCCGGCCAAACACTTGGAATATAAGCACCTTGTTTTTGTAAATTCTTTGACAGCTTCTCAGGATTAACTTGAACAAAAGCATAAAAGAACGTAAACAAAATGATTAAAACAGTATAAATTATGACTCCAGGTGTAGTTTGCATACTAAAGATATTAGTCATTACCTTGTACCATTGCTGGTCACCTTGAGATCTTTGAAAGGCCATTAAAATAGTCGCTGGTGTAATGATAAATGAACTAGCAAAAATAACTGGAATAACACCAGAAACATTAACTTTTAACGGCAAAAAGCTTTCGGAGCCACTTATTGTTGCTCTTCTTGTATATTGTATTGGAATTCGGCGATCTGCCTGTTCTACCCAGGTAACTAACTGGGTTACGATGAGTATTGCAATGATAATCGCGATGAAGAACAAAATCCCTTGCCAACGATCACTAGCATTATTATTGATTACGCTGTCCTTATATAGCTGCCAGAGGCCGCGAGGAAGACGTGCAATAATACCAGCAAAGATAATTACTGAAACACCGTTACCTAGGCCCTTATCAGTAATTTCATCACCAAGCCAAGTTAGAAGCATCGTTCCAGCAGTCATAATTATTGCAATTTCACAATAAGACTGCCAGGTTTGAGACTTAACTAAGCCCATTTGCGTTAAAGCATTGAAGCCAAGCGTAATTCCGATACTCTGAATGAATGCCACAAACAGGGCAAGCCAACGAGTTACGTTATTAGTCTTACGACGTCCTACTTCACCTTGTTTGCCCCACTCTACTAATGTTGGAACAATATCCATCTGCAAAAGTTGAATAACAATTTGCGCAGTAATGTAAGGTGAAACACCCAAAGAGAAAATTGAATAATTATCTAGTCCACCACCAGACACAGTATCCAGCATTGGCACTAGACCGGTTTGTGCAACTTGAGTAATCGCTTTTGCGTTGACACCTGGAACAGTAATATTAGCTCCAATTCGGTATATCAAAAGAATAAAGAGAGTGAAATAAATTTTATTTCTAATTTCTTTATCCTTAAAGGCGTTCTTCAAGGTCGAAAACATTAGATCACCTCAACAGATCCGCCTGCAGCTTCAACTGCTTTCTTAGCAGCGGCGGAAACTTTGTTAATCTTTACGTTTAACTTAACTTTTAACTCACCTTTTGCAAGCAATTTAACGCCTGATAATTCTTTCTTTACCAAACCTTTTTCTTTAAGACTAGCAACAGTAACATCGCTGTTATTCTCAAACTTGTTTAAGTCGTTTAAGTTAATGATTGCATACTCTTTGCGGTTAACGTTCTTAAAACCACGTTTAGGCATAGTTCTGAATAATGGCATCTGACCACCTTCAAAACCTAAACGGGTATGACCGCCTTGACGTGACAATTGTCCCTTTTGTCCACGGCCAGAAGTTTTTCCAAAACCACTTGAAGTACCACGACCAACACGTTTTCTAGTATTGCGTGAACCTTCAGCAGCATGTAATTCATGAAGCTTCATTAATTTGGCACCTCCTCAATTAACTATTTATTTATCTCTTCAACTGAAATCAAGTGGGCAATTTTCATTAATGCACCACGAGTAGCAGCATTGTCTGGTAGAGTTGTTGTACTATTAATTCTACCTAAGCCTAGAGCTTTCACAACTTTTCTTTGGTTAGGTAGACGGTGTGCAGCACTTCTAATTAAAGTAACTTTTAATTCAGTCATTTTTCCAGTCTCCCTAATCCAATTCAGCGTGACGAAGCTTTTCAATATCTTCACTTGTTCTAAGCTTCTTTAATCCATCAATTGTTGCACGAACAACATTGATAGGAGTGTTTGAGCCAAGTGACTTAGAAGTAACATCAGCAATACCAGCCATATCCATAACGATACGAACGGCACCACCGGCAGCAACACCTGAACCAGCTGGGGCAGGCTTAATTAAAATGTTACCTGAACCATAGTGACCAATTACTTCATGAGGAATGGTAGTACCAACCTTAGGAACCTTGATCATGTTCTTTTTACCAGCTTCAACAGCCTTACGGATTGCTTCTGGAACTTCTTGAGCTTTACCAGTACCAAAGCCTACACGACCTTTTTTGTCGCCAACGATTACCAAGGCAGCAAATCTCATTCGTTGACCACCCTTGACAACCTTGGTGACACGATTAATTGCTACTAACTGATCTTCGATGTCGTCCTTATTTCTGCGATTATTGCGAGAATCGTTGCGGTTTGCCATGTATTTATCTCCTTTCCTAGAACTCTAATCCGTTTTCACGAGCGGCATCTGCCAAAGCTGAAATACGGCCGTGGTATAAATAACCACTTCTGTCAAACACTACACTAGTAATGTTTTTAGCTTTCGCTGCTTCAGCAATATTCTTGCCAACAGCTTGAGCTTGTTCTACTTTAGTCTGATCCTTAGCTACAGCATCATCTAAAGTTGAGGCACTTGCTAGCGTTACACCCGCTACGTCATCAATTAATTGAGCGTAGATGTTTTTGTTTGAACGGAAAACGCTTAAGCGTGGGCGCTCAGCAGTACCAGAAATTTTGCTACGAATACGTTTATGACGCTTTAAGCGCAATTTGTTCTTATCTGGTTTTGAAATCACAATTTCACCTCAAAAATTTTTACTATTTACCTGTCTTACCTTCCTTACGACGTACGTATTCATCAGTATAACGAATACCTTTACCCTTATATGGCTCAGGTGGACGTACATCGCGAATTTCAGCAGCAAATTGACCAACATTTTGCTTTGAAATTCCTTCTACTTCAATATCTGTAGCTGAAGTAGCTTTAACTGAAACACCTTCTGGTGCAGTCATTACAACTGGGTGAGAATAGCCAACATTCAAAGTCAATTTGTTACCTTGTGCTGTTGCACGGTAACCAACACCAATTAACTTTAAAGTCTTTTTATAACCATTAACAACGCCTTCGACCATTGAAGCTAAGTTAGCTCTTTCAGTTCCGTGAAGTGCTTTATCATTTTCACTTGAACGTGAAAAGTTAATCTTGCCATCTTCTTGTTTAAAAGTAATTTTTGGATCGAAGTATCTAGTTAATTCACCTTTAGGTCCTTTAACAGTGATGTTGTCACCCGTCTTGGTAACAGTGACACTATCTGGGACTTCAATTGTTTTTAAACCGATACGGCTCATTGATTGTTCTCCTTTCTGTCAGAATTACCATACATAGGCAATAACTTCGCCACCAACGTCTTTTTGTCTTGCTTCTTTATCGGTAATCACACCGGCAGAAGTAGAAACGATGGCAATACCTAAACCATTTAATACCTTAGGTAAGTTTTCAGCACTAACGTAATTTCTAAGACCTGGCTTAGAAATTCTCTTTAAGCCTGAAATGACACGTTCTCCGTCAGGACCGTATTTCAAAAAGATCTTAATCATGCCTTGCTTGTTATCATCAGTAACTTCGTAATCACGGATGAAGCCTTCACGTTTCAAAATTTCTGAAATAGATTTTTTAATATTTGATGCAGGAATTTCAACAGAATTATGTTTTGCCATGTTGGCGTTTCTAATCCTAGTCAAATAATCTGCAATCGGATCTGTCATGACCATTTATGCTATCCTCCTATCCGTATTACCAACTAGCCTTTTTAAGGCCTGGAATTTGACCTTTGTGAGCTAAATCTTTCAAGCAAATACGGCATAAGCCAAACTTACGATAAACAGAGCGTGGGCGACCACATCTCTCGCAACGAGTGTATTCACGTGAAGAAAATTTAGCAGGACGATGATTTCTAATTTTTTGTGATGTCTTAGCCATTAATGTCCTCCATTATTTTGCAAACGGCATACCAAACTGACCTAGAAGCTCACGTGCTTCTTCATCTGTGTTGGCAGTAGTAACGATAACAACATCTAAACCCCTAGTCCTATTAACCTTATCAAAGTCAATTTCTGGGAAAATCAATTGTTCCTTAATACCTAAAGTGTAGTTACCACGACCATCAAATGAACGGCTTGAAACACCGCGGAAGTCGCGAACACGAGGAAGTGAAACACTGATTAACTTATATAAGAAATCGTACATTCTATCTCCTCTAAGTGTTACCTTAGCACCGATAGACATGCCTTCACGTAAGCGGAAATTGGCAATTGACTTTTTGGCTTTAGTTACCAAAGGCTTTTGACCTGAAATTAAAGTCAATTCTTCAACAGCTTCATCCAAGTTCTTAGCATTAGAAACGGCATCACCGACACCCATGTTCAATACTATTTTTTCGATTTTTGGTACTTGCATAACTGAGCTGTAGCCAAATTTTTCTTGCAACGCAGGAACAATTTTTTCTTTATATTCTTGAGCTAAATAATTTGCCATATGTGTCCTCCCTCCTACTTCTTAGTTTCTTCTTTTTTATCTTTTGCTTTGCTTTCAGACTTAGCAATTACTTTAACATTTGATGCGTGAATTGAACCCTCTGACTCAACTACACCACCATTTGCATTAGTCTGTGAAGGCTTTTGGTGTTTCTTAATCTTATTAACGCCCTTTACAACCACACGGTTTTTCTTGACATTAACAGAAAGAACAGTACCTTCTTTACCTTTGTCTTTTCCGGCAATAACTTTTACTTTGTCACCAGTTTTAACAAACATCAGTGCACCTCACTTAATTATAAGACTTCAGGAGCAAGAGAGACGATTTTCATAAAGTCGTGCTCACGTAGCTCACGTGCAACAGGCCCAAAGATACGAGTACCACGTGGGCTCTTATCTGCATTAATAACTACACCAGCATTTTCATCAAACTTGATGTATGAACCATCTTCACGACGTGCGCCTGATTTTGTTCTAACAATAACTGCTTTGACAACGTCACCTTTTTTGACAACGCCACCTGGTGTTGCTTGTTTGACAGTTGCAACCACAATATCACCAATGTTACCAGTCTTACGTCTTGATCCACCTAAGACTCTAATAACTAAAAGTTCTCTGGCACCTGAGTTATCAGCAACCTTCAAACGGGATTCATTTTGAATCACTATATAATCCTCCCCTCACTAAATCCGCAAAATTAAACAGATTTTTTAACAATTTTAACTAAACGAAAGCGCTTTGTACGAGATAATGGACGAGTTTCCATGATACGAACAGTATCGCCAACTTTAGCTTCATTTTTATCATCTTGTGCGTAGTATTTCTTTGAATATCTGATACGCTTCTTGTAAACAGGGTGATTCTTATAAGTATCAACAACTACAGTGATAGTTTTGTCATTCTTATCAGAAATTACTTGGCCTTGATATACGTGACGATGATTTCTTTCGATTGATTCGCTCAAGTTAATAACTCCCTTCCACTAATCTTTTTCCAATGCTTTTTCGCTGAGAATTGTTTTAATTCTAGCAATATTTTTGCGGACTTTACCTAGGCGAGCGGTATTTTCTAATTGACCCGTTGCTTGTTGAAAGCGCAAGTTGAAAAGTTCTTCTTTGTATTGCTTTTCCTTGTCTAACATTTGATCAGTGGTTAATGCTCTGATATCTTTAGCCTTCATTAGAATTGCCACCTACTTCCGAACTTTTAGTCACAAACTTACATTTAATCGGTAACTTAGTTGCAGCTAATCTTAAAGCTTCACGTGCTGTAGCTTCATTAACGCCACCGATTTCAAACATAATCTTTTCTCTCTTGACTACAGCTACCCAGCCTGCAGGTGCACCTTTACCAGAACCCATACGTACACCAACACCTTTAGCAGTGTATGACTTTTGAGGGAAAATTCTAATCCAAACTTTACCACCACGCTTCATGTAACGAGTCATCGCAACACGAGCAGCTTCAATTTGTTGAGTAGTAATCCAGTGGGACTCTAAGGCTTGTAAACCATATTCACCAAAAGCAATGGTTCTACCACCCTTAGCAGCGCCACGCATTTTACCACGAAATTCACGACGGTGCTTTACCCTTTTTGGTACTAGAGGCATTATTTGTTTCCTCCCTTCGCAGCTTTTTCGGGCTTCTTACTTTTAGAAGGTAAGATTTCACCCCGGTTAATCCATACTTGAACACCAATTTCACCGTAAGTGGTGAAGGCATTTACCCAAGCATAATCAATGTCAGCTCTTAAAGTTTGTAGCGGTACACGACCTTCTGTGTGCCACTCTCTTCTTGCCATGTCAGCACCGTTTAAACGACCAGAAGTTTGCACTCTGATTCCTTTAGCACCGGCACGCATTGTTCTTTGAGTAGCTTGACGAGTAGCACGTCTAAAAGCAATACGGGCTTCAAGTTGACTTGCAATACTTTCGGCTACTAATTTAGCATCAAGATCTGGCTTTTTGATTTCAACAATATTAACGTGTACTTGCTTCTTAGTCAAAGCATTTAATTCTTTTCTTAATGCTTCAACTTCAGAACCACCTTTACCAATTACCATACCTGGTTTAGAAGTATTGATTGATACGTTGATTCTATTGGCTGCACGTTCAATTTCAACAGTAGAAACAGAGGCATTCTTTAATTTCTTATCAATGAATTTTCTGATGCGCAGGTCTTCATTTAAGGTTTCTTTGTATCCTCTGTCAGCATACCATTTAGATTCCCAGTCACGAATTACGCCGAGACGAAAACCATTTGGGTTAATTTTCTGACCCATTAATATACCTCCCTTAATCGTTCTTTTCTGACACTACTACAACTACATGACTAGTTCTCTTGTTAATAGGAGAAGCCATACCTTTGGCACGTGGTCTAAATCTTTTCAAAGTAGCTCCTTCATTTACGTATGCTTCTGATACGTAAAGATTGGCACTTTCAAGATCGTAATTGTGTTCTGCATTTGCAATTGCTGAGCGTAAAACTTTTTCAACGATTGGGGAAGCAGCTCTAGGCGTAAATTGCAAGATTGCCAATGCTTCAGCTACGTCTTTGCCACGAATCAAATCAACGACCAAACGTGCTTTTCTGGGAGCAATGCGAACTGTTCTTGCTTCTGCCCTAGCTGAACTAATTTGTTCTGCCATTTAAGTGTTTCTCCTTTCTTTATTTTGAAGTAGCCTTATCGTCAGATGTCTTGTGTCCACGGAAAGTTCTCGTTGGAACAAATTCACCTAACTTATGACCAACCATGTCCTCGGTAATATAAACTGGAACATGCTTTCTACCATCGTAAACAGCTATAGTCAAACCAACAAAGGAAGGAAAAATAGTTGAACGACGTGACCAAGTCTTAATAACCTGCTTTTTATCTGTATCAGCCTGTGCATCAACCTTCTTTAACAAAGATGCATCAGCAAAAGGCCCTTTTTTAATACTACGGCTCATTAATTTACCCTCCTTTTACTATTTGCTGCCTTTACGGTGACGTACAATTAACTTCTCGCTGGCTCTCTTACTATTTCTAGTCTTAATACCGCGAGCTTTCTTGCCCCATGGAGTCATCGGTTGTGGACGACCTACTGGAGCCTTACCTTCACCACCACCATGTGGGTGATCGTTAGGGTTCATTACGGAACCACGAGATTGTGGGCGTCTGCCTAACCAGCGGCTACGACCGGCTTTACCTAATTGGATTAATGAATGTTGTTCATTACCCACAACACCGATAGTTGCACGACAAACTGATAAAATCTTACGAACTTCACCACTTTGTAATTTAACTAAAGTGTACTTACCGTCGCTACCTAAAACTTGAGCACTGGCTCCAGCACTTCTTACGAGCTGACCACCTTTTCCTGGTCTTAATTCAATGTTGTGAATTGAAGTACCGGTTGGAATATTCTTTAATGGTAAGGCATTACCTGGCTTAATATCAGCATTTGCACCAGATTCAACTACATCACCAACATTCAAGCCCTTTGGTGCCAAAATATAAGTTTTGATACCATCAGTATAATGAAGAAGTGCAATATTAGCAGTTCTATTTGGATCGTACTCGATAGCCTTAACAACAGCCTTTGCGTTGTCTTTGTTACGCTTGAAATCGATGATACGGTATTTTTGCTTATGTCCACCACCACGGTGTCTACTGGTAATATGACCATAAGAGTTACGACCTGCTGTATGTGATTGTGACTCAAGTAATGTACGTTCTGGCTTGCTTTTAGTAATTTCCGCAAAGTCAGAAGTAGTCATATTACGGCGACCATTTGTGGTTGGCTTATAAATTTTAATAGCCAATTGACTGACCTCCTATTACTTATTTTCTTCTTTATTGTTGCTATCGTCTTTGAAAATTTTGATATCGTTTGAATCTTCAGTTAAGGTAACTATTGCCTTACGGGTACGAGCGGTTTTGCCTGAATAACGGCCAACACGCTTATCCTTACCACGAACATTCATGATATTAACTTTTTTAACCTTAACATCAAAAATTTCTTCAACAGCATCACGAACTTGAGTCTTGGTTGCAGTTAAAAGCACGTTGAAAGTGTACTTCTTATCATCCATTAAGTTCGTTGACTTTTCAGTAATGACAGGTCTTAAAATGATATCATGTGCACTCATTTCGTTGAAGCCCCCTCAACATTCTTTTCAATCTTTTCAATAGCTTCTTTAGTCAAAACTAACTTGTCATAATCGACAACATCTTCAACGTTCAAGCCATTAGCAGTAATCACTTTAACGTTTGGCAAGTTTTTAGCTGAAAGCTGTACGTTCTTGTCTTCAGAAACAACCAGAACCTTACCTTCAATCTTTAAGCTGTCCAATAATGACTTGAATTCTTTTGTTTTAGGAGCAGACATTGTTAACTGGTCTAAAACGATCAAATCTTCATCAAGCAATTTTTGGGAAAGAACTGACTTGATAGCCAAGCGCCGTTGCTTTCTCGGCATTGAGTAAGCGTATGAGCGAGGAGTTGGTCCGAAGACTACACCACCGCCACGCCATTGTGGTGAACGGATAGAACCTTGACGAGCACGACCTGTACCCTTTTGCTTCCAAGGCTTTTTACCACCACCACGAACAGCGGATCTATTCTTAACCTTTGAGGTTCCTTGACGCTTGCCAGCTCTTTGTCTGATAATTGCGTCGAAAACAACGCTCTCATTTGGCTTAATACCAAATACTTCATCATTTAAAGTAACTTCACCAGCATCTTTGCCTTTTTGATCAATAACTTTAAAATTAGCCATTCTAGTCCTCCTTCCTATTTATTATTCTTAACAGCAGATCTAACAGTAAGCAATGAATTCTTAGCACCAGGTACGTTACCCTTAATTAATAATACATTCTTATCTGCTACAACTTTTTCAATTACTAAGTTTTCAATGGTAACTTTCTTCATTCCCATGTGACCTGGCAAACGCTTGCCCTTAGGTACACGGTTAATGATGGAACCCATTGAGCCAGGAATTCTGTGGTATCTTGAACCATGAGTTTCTGGTCCACGTGATTGGCCCCAACGTTTGATGTTACCTTGGTATCCATGACCTCTTGTAGTACCAGTGACGTCAACAACGTCACCTTCCTTAAATGTGTCCACAGTAACTTCTGAGCCGACTTCGTAGTCCTTAAGCTCAACTCCGCGGATTTCACGTATGAAGCGCTTAGGCGAAGTCTTTGCTTTTGCAGCATGACCTTTTTCTGGTTTGTTGCTCAAAACTTCACGCTTATCTTGATATCCTAATTGAACTGCTTCGTAACCGTCTGATTCAACAGTCTTAACTTGCATAACAACGTTAGGAGTTGCTTCAACAACTGTTACGGGCACAAGGATACCATCTTTAGTGAAGATTTGAGTCATACCAACTTTTCTTCCTAAGATTCCTTTGGTCATGATTACACCTCTTTCTTTTTTAAAAATTAAAGTTTAATTTCGATGTCAACACCGCTTGGTAAATCAAGCTTCATTAAAGAGTCAACAGTTTTAGGTGTTGGATTTAAAATATCGATTAAACGCTTATGCGTACGAATTTCAAATTGTTCACGTGAGTCCTTGTTCATATGTGGTGAACGCAAAACAGTAAACAATACCCTTTCTGTTGGCAATGGAACTGGACCTGAGATTTCAGCTCCAGTTCTCTTAGCAGTAGCTACAATTTTAGCAGCTGATTCATCGAGAATACCATGTTCGTATGACTTAAGTCTGATACGAATTGATTGACTTGCCATTAAATTACCTCCTCAACGTCTTCTTTAAAAGATGACTAGCTTCCGCAAAAATTCCCGGCACTACCCCTGTGGCAATGCAGCCTGGTGTGCCGCAACCTTTTGCATCAATGCTTTACAACAAAATGCGTTTTAGGGCAGAATATGCCCTAGACGCACAAAAAATAGTATACCTGTTTTAAGCTGAAATATCAAGGATTATAGGATAAATTTTCTTAATATAATGCAAAAAATAGTATAGTTTTTACATAAAATTTGACTGCTAAATTATTAGCGTTGTTTAAAATACTACCTCAAATAAATCTTAGCAAGTTATTTGCCTATTCCTGAGCATAAGTAAAAAAACAAATTTATTGCCTAATAAACATATAAAAAAGAGCTATTGGACTTGCCAATAGCTCTTTTTCTAATTAGTCAGCGTTACCGCCGCGTTTTTTAATAATATCTTCTTGAATAGATTTAGGTGTTGGTGAGTAGTGATCAAAGACCATTGTGAATGTACCACGACCTTGAGTTGAAGAACGCAAGGTTGTAGCATAACCAAACATTTCAGCAAGTGGAACCATTGAATTCAATACTTTAGCACCTGAACGATCCTGCATGTTGTCCATAGTACCACGACGTGCAGTAATTGAACCCATAACGTCACCTAAATATTCTTCAGGCGTAATTACCTGAACTTTCATAATAGGCTCAAGAATAACAGCACCAGCCTTAGGAGCAGCATTTCTCAATGCTAATGATGCAGCAACTTTGAAGGCAGCTTCAGATGAGTCGACTTCGTGGTAACTACCATCATAAAGCTTAGCTTTAACATCGATCAATGGGTAACCGGCAAGAATACCGTTCTTCATTGACTCTTGCAAACCAGCATCTACAGCAGGGATAAATTCACGAGGTACGACACCACCAACAATGGCATCTTCAAATTCGTAACCTTTTCCTCTTTCATTTGGTGTAAATTCAATCCAAACGTCACCATATTGACCTTTACCACCTGATTGACGCACGAATTTACCTTGTGCTTTAGCAGGCTTAGTGAAGGTTTCACGGTAAGCAACTTGCGGTTCACCAATTTTAGCTTCAACGTGGAACTCACGCTTCATACGTTCAACCATGATTTGCAGGTGTAATTCACCCATTCCGGAAATCAAAGTTTGACCAGTTTCAGCGTTTGTTTCTGCTCTAAAAGTTGGGTCCTCTTCAGTCAATTTTTGCAAAGCAACATCAAGTTTGTCACGGTCAGCTTTTGATTCTGGCTCAATTGAAACTTGAATAACTGGATCTGGAACTTCCAAACTTTCCAAAATTAAGGCATGATCAGGATCAGTCAAAGAATCACCAGTTGTGGTGTTCTTTAAACCAATGGCACCCGCAATATCACCAGAAAAGACTTCAGGAATCTCACTTCTGGAGTTAGCGTGCATTTGCAATAAACGACCAACACGTTCACGGCTGTTCTTGGAAGCGTTCAAAACGTATGAACCTGATTCTAGGGAACCAGTATAAACACGAATATAAGTCAAACGACCAACAAATGGGTCAGTAGCAATCTTAAATGCTAAAGCTGAGAATGGTTTGTCATCCCCTGCTACTAATTCAACTTCTTCACCAGTCTTTGGATCATGAGCAACATAAGGCTTAACATCTAATGGTGATGGCAAGTAGTCAACAACACCATCAAGCATCATTTGTACACCCTTGTTCTTGAATGCTGAACCAGCAAATACTGGGAAGACCTTCAATTCCAATGTAGCTTTACGAATAGCAGCCTTTAATTCATCAACAGAAATTTCATCACCGTTAAGGTATTTTTCCATGATGTCATCATCAACATCAGCTACTTGTTCAATTAATTCAGCGCGACGTTTTTCAGCTTCTTCTTTGTACTCGTCTGGAACTGGAATAGTATCCCATTTAGAGCCAAGTTTATCTTCATCATAAACATCGGCTACCATATTCAGTAAGTCAATAACACCTTCAAAGCTTTCCGCAGAGCCGATTGGCATCTGAACAGCCAAAGCATTGGCGTTTAAACGTTCATGCAAAGATGTAACAGATTTGTCAAAATCCGCACCAATCTTGTCCATCTTGTTTACAAAAACAATTCGAGGAACACCGTAAGTTTCAGCTTGGCGCCAAACGTTTTCAGTTTGAGGTTCAACACCAGCCTGAGCATCAAGAACAGTAACAGCCCCATCAAGTACCCGAAGTGAACGTTCAACTTCAATAGTGAAGTCAACGTGTCCTGGGGTATCAATAATGTTTATTCTGTAGTCATGCCATTGTGCAGTAGTAGCTGCAGAAGTAATGGTGATACCACGTTCTTTTTCTTCATCCATCCAGTCCATTTGTGAGTCACCCTCATGGGTTTCACCAATTTTATGGATTTTTCCAGTGTAATAAAGAATACGCTCTGTTGTGGTAGTTTTACCCGCATCAATGTGGGCCATAATACCAATATTACGTGTTTTTTCTAATGGAAATTCACGCTTATTAGCCATAGATTTTTCCTCTCCTTAAAAATTAGAAACGATAATGTGCAAATGCACGGTTGGCTTCAGCCATACGGTGAACATCTTCACGCTTCTTAACTGCTGAACCAGTGTTGTTTGAGGCATCAATAATTTCATTAGCTAAGCGTTCATCCATAGTATGTTCATTACGTAAACGAGCGTATGAAACTAACCATCTTAACCCTAAAGTGGTTTTTCTTTCTGGGCGAACCTCAACTGGAATTTGGTAGTTTGAACCACCAATACGGCGTGCTCTAACTTCCAAAACTGGCATAATGTTGTTCATTGCTTCTTCAAAAACATCAAGTGGCTCTTTGCCAGTCTTTTCTTTAACAATGTCAAAAGCATCATAAAGGATTGAAGATGCCTTAGCTCTTTTACCATCAATCATCAAGTGGTTGATTAACTTAGTTACAAGCTTTGAATTGTATACTGGATCTGCTAAAATATCTCTTTTAGCTACATGTCCTTTTCTAGGCATTATTTAACTCCTCCTTAATCTTTCTTGGCACCGTACTTAGAGCGACCTTGCTTTCTGCCGTCAACACCGGCAGTATCAAGAGCACCACGAATAATATGGTAACGAACACCAGCAAGGTCCTTAACACGACCACCACGGATTAAAACAACGGAGTGTTCCTGCAAGTTGTGGCCTTCACCTGGGATGTATGCAGTAACTTCAATTAAGTTTGAAAGACGTACACGAGCATACTTACGTAAAGCTGAGTTTGGTTTCCTTGGTGTCATAGTGCCCACACGAGTTGCTACTCCACGCATTTGAGGAGCAGGATTTGCTATAAGCTCCTTTTTCATACTGTTGTAACCGTAGCTTAAAGCTGGTGATTTTGATTTTGTCGTCTTTGAATGACGGCCTTTTCTTACCAATTGGTTAATGGTTGGCATTAAATTTTCCTCCTAAAAAATGATTATTTTGCTCACACACCCAGGAGTTTCTTTTTTAACTCCCAGAGAATTCTTCAAAATACACAAAGAATATTGTACTCCTTTATCAAAAAATTGCAAATCATTTTTTCTCATGAAAAAAGACCAATATTGCGTACTTGTATATAGGAGGCAAAAATGGACTGGCTTTTTAATATCTGTAATTTTTTAATAGGAACTTGTTTAGCTTCACATGCGTGTGTTGTTGTAGACCGTCTTGGCAAAGAGGATTTTATCTTTTCACGCTCCAAATGCAACTATTGCGGCTGTGAGTTAAGCTTGCTTGATGAAATTCCGTTAATTTCCTATTTATTTTTAAAAGGACGTTGTCGCTATTGTCATTCTGCAATTCCAATTGAATACTGGGTAATTGAATTTATCGGTGGCAGCGCCTATTGTACTATCAACTTCGCCGATAAGAACAATATTCTGACAGCAGTTGTGATTTTTTGTCTACTGCTAGCTGCTATTAGCGATTATCAAAAGCAGTCATTTGACGTGATACTAATTCTGCCCGCATTGATCTTGGCTTTACTTCAAGGTAGTAAAACCGTGCCGCAATACACTATTGTTGACTATTTTCAATTATTGCCCATTTTAATTCTCTTTATCTATGAAATATATCGGCAAAAACTGGGTAGCGGCGATTTACTAATCTACCTAATTCTCTCTTTTTATTTCCAACCTGAATTTGCCAATTTTACACTTTTATTAGCTTCAATATTAATACTAATTAAATTTATTTCAATTCAGGTAGAAGAAAGCGAGCCAATTGCTTTTGTCCCGTTTATCTTTTTGGGATTGACGATTCAATTACTAAGCAGCTAAAAAAATACGCGCATACTATTATCACTGGCAAGCCAGCAGTGTTTTTTTAATAAAAATGCTTAAAGTCAGTTACTTAATTTTCTTTTTTAGGTAATATCAATCTACTGGATGACTTCAGCTTTTTTTGGAAAGAGTAGATAAAAAAACTGCCCTGTTAATAGTTACTTAACAGGGCAGTTTTTATTTAAATTATTTTATGATTCCTTAGCTTGGTCAGCTTCCTTCATCTTTTTTTCAATATCAGCAATTGAATAAACAGATTTAGGTTTCTTGACATCTGACTCAGGTTCCATATCACGATAAATCGGAAGACCTGTACCAGCTGGAATAATCTTACCAATAATAACATTTTCCTTTAATCCAAGTAGCGGATCATTCTTGCCTCTAATAGAAGCATCTGTCAGAACACGAGTAGTTTCTTGGAAGGAAGCAGCAGACAAGAAACTATTAGTTTCAAGGGCTGCCTTAGTGATACCCAAAATTACGCTTTGCGCAGTTGCAGGAATACCACCAGAAATAATTACAGATGTATTGCGGTCTTTAAATTGACCAATATCCATAATTTCACCTGGTAAAAGATCAGTTTCACCAGGATCAAGGACGCGGACTTTCTGCAGCATTTGTCTGGTTAGAACTTCGACGTGCTTATCAGAAATATCAACACCTTGCATTCTATAAGCTTTTTGAACTTCTACTAGAATATATTCTTCAGTAGTTAAAGTATCAGTAACTTGGATTAACTCCTTAGGATCAATTGAACCCAGAGTCAATTTGTCACCACGACTGACCTCATCACCTTCAGCTACTGCTACAGATGCTGTATAAGGTACGCTATAACTTCTGGTATCAATTCTACCTTTAACAGTAATTTCACGAGTATGTTCTGCAGGGTTTTCTTGAATTGAATCAATCACTCCGTCGACTTCTGAAATTACTGCACGACCTTTAGGATTACGTGCTTCAAATAATTCTTGCACACGAGGAAGACCTTGTGTGATATCTTCAGCGCCGGCAACACCACCGTTGTGGAAAGTACGTAAAGTAAGCTGTGTACCAGGCTCACCAATTGATTGAGCAGCAACGGTACCAACTGCTTCACCAACTTCAACTTCCTCACCAGTAGCTAAGTTCATACCATAACATTTACGGCAGACACCGTGTGGCGTATCACAAGTTAAAATAGATCTTATCTTGACATTAGTTACACCAGCATCACAAATTTGGTGTGCCAAATTCTCGTCCATCATAACGTTACGGCCAACAATAGCTTCACCGGTCTTTGGATCCTTAACAGTTTCTGCTGTAAAGCGACCTAATAGACGGTCATAAAGTGGCTCAATTAATTCGTCACCTTCCATAATTGCATGAACGTCAATACCACGGTCGGTACCACAATCATCTTCACGGATAATAACGTCTTGGGCAACGTCAACCAAACGACGGGTTAAGTAGCCAGATTGAGCCGTCTTCAAAGCAGTATCAGTCATTCCCTTACGAGCACCGTGAGTGGACATGAATAATTCCAGTACAGATAATCCTTCCTTGAAGTTGGAAGTAACTGGGATTTCGAACAATCCACCGTTTGGAGTCGCCATTAAGCCACGCATACCTGCAAGCTGGGTAAAGTTAGAAATGTTACCACGGGCACCAGAGTCGGCCATGATGGTAATAGGATTACGTGGATCATAAATCTGAGCAATTTCGTTTTGTACCTGATCCTTACAATCATTCCAAATACTAATTACTCTGTCATGACGTTCTTGCTCAGTGATCAATCCTCGTCTGAATTGCTTAGAAACAACGTCAACCTGCTTGTGCGCTTTTGCTACCTTTTCATCTTTATCCTGAATTTCAGGAACATCAGTCATACCAATAGTAATTCCTGAAGTTGTTGAACTGGTATAGCCCAAGGTCTTCAAATCATCAAGATATTCGGAAGTTCTCTGAACTTTGTAATACTTGTAAATAGTAGCAATAGAATCAGATAAGAATGACTTCTTAAACGGAGTTGAAATTAGATCACCAGCTACGGTGTCAATCTTTTCATGAATATCCTCTCCTGGTTCCAAGAAATACTTAGCAGCAAGTGGATTATTCAAATTTTCTTCTGTAGGCTCGTTAACGTAGAAGTAATCTTCAGGGAAAATTTGGTTAAAAATAATACGTCCATACGTTGTGATGAAAATACCATGTTCATAACCCTTAGGCCATGCTTTCTTTGGCATCGAATCGGCAGACATCCCAATGATAGTGTGATAGTGAATATCACCATTGGTATAAGCTACAGTAGCTTCGTCCGGTGAATTGAAAATCATACCTTCACCTTCACGACCCTTTTCAGCTTGGGTCAACCAGTAGTTACCCAAAACTATATCCTGAGAAGGAGTAACAATAGGTTTACCGTCCTTAGGAGCAAGAATATGATGAGCTGCCAGCATTAACATACGTGATTCTGCAACAGCTTCGTCAGAAAGCGGCACGTGAATAGCCATCTGGTCACCATCGAAGTCGGCATTGTAGGCTTCACAAGCAAGTGGGTGCAAACGAATTGATTTTCCAGGTACTAAGACCGGCTCAAAAGCCTGAATACTCAAACGGTGCAATGTAGGAGCACGGTTTAATAATACCGTTCTTTCCTTGATCACATCTTCTAGTACATCCCAGACATCATCATCTTCACGATCAATCTTACGCTTGGCACTCTTAATATTAGTAGCGATCTTACGCTGAACCAATTCGTGCATTACAAATGGTTTAAATAACTCTAAAGCCATTGGTCTAGGCACACCACATTGATAAAATTTCAATTTTGGTGAAACATCGATAACAGAACGACCTGAGTAATCAACACGCTTACCTAGTAAGTTTTGACGGAAGCGACCTTGCTTACCCTTAAGCATGTGTGAAAGTGATTTAAGTGGTCTGTTGCCCGGGCCCACAACTGAACGACCGCGGCGACCGTTATCAATTAGCGCATCAACTGCTTCTTGCAGCATTCGTTTTTCGTTTTGCACAATGATATTTGGTGCATTTAAATCTAACAGTCTCTTTAAACGATTGTTACGGTTAATGACTCTTCTGTATAAATCGTTGAGGTCAGAGGTCGCAAACCGTCCACCTTCAAGTTGAACCATTGGGCGCAAGTCTGGTGGAATAACAGGTACTGCATCAATAACCATCCATTCTGGCTTGTTGCCAGAATCCTTAAATGCATCTAAAATGTCGAGTCTTCTTATTGCACGTGTCCGTTTTTGACCAGTAGCAGTTTCCAATTCTTTCTTTAAACTGGCAACTTCTTTATTTAAATCTACTTTTTGCAGTAAATCGCGAATTGCTTCGGCACCCATTTTAGCGGTAAAACGATTGCCGTATTTTGCCTTTTGTTCACGATATTCTGCTTCGGTTAAAAGCTGTTTAAACTCAAGGTCAGTATCGCCAGGATCAATCACGATGTACGCAGCAAAGTAGATAACTTCTTCAAGGAGTCTGGGAGAAATATCCAAAATGAGTCCCATTCTTGAAGGAATTCCTTTGAAGTACCAAATGTGAGTAACTGGCGCAGCCAATTCAATATGACCCATGCGTTCTCTTCTGACTTTAGAGGAGGTAACTTCAACACCACAGCGGTCACAAACAATGCCGCGGTATCTCACACCTTTGTATTTACCACATGCACATGACCAGTCCTTTGTTGGCCCAAAAATGCGTTCATCAAACAGACCATCTTTTTCCGGCTTTAACGTACGGTAATTAATAGTCTCAGGCTTTTTAACTTCACCGTATGACCAGCTGCGAATTTTGTTCGGAGATGCAAGGCCAATCTGCATGCTTTCAAATTTATTTACGTCGATCAAAAGTTTAACCTCCTACTTATTGAGAAATCTTGTTATCATCATCGGATTGATCTACAGGAGCATTAGTTTCTTCTGGCTCTGCTTCTTCATCCTCAGAATTTGCGGTTTCTTCGGCTAACTTCTTCTTTTGTTGTTCTTCAGCCATCTTGGATAAGGTATCAATATTCAAATGTTCATTTGAATCATCATCCATATCACGAAGTTCAATTTCCTTATGATTCATGTCAAGAACACGAATATCTAAACCAAGAGATTGCAGTTCCTTAACAAGAACGCGGAATGATTCCGGAACACCCGGTTTTGGAATTCTTTCACCCTTAACAATTGCTTCATAAGCTTTAACACGACCAACAACATCATCTGACTTGTAAGTCAATATTTCTTGTAAAGTATATGCTGCACCGTAAGCTTCAAGAGCCCAAACTTCCATTTCACCGAAACGCTGACCACCAAACTGTGCTTTACCACCAAGAGGTTGTTGCGTTACTAAAGAGTAAGGCCCAATTGAACGTGCGTGAATCTTATCATCAACCATGTGAGTCAATTTCAGATAATGCATGATACCAACTGAAACACGGTTATGGAATGGTTCACCTGTGCGGCCATCGTAAAGAACGGTTTTACCATCTTTATCAATACCAGCTTTATGAACTGTGTCCCAAACATCATCTTCATTGGCACCATCAAATACTGGTGTTGCCACATGAATACCTAAATTAGCTGCGGCACGACCCAAGTGTAATTCCAAAAGCTGTCCAATATTCATACGTGAAGGGACACCCATTGGGTTTAAACAAATATCTACTGGTGTACCATCTGGTAAGTATGGCATATCTTCTTCAGGAACAACTGCAGCAACAGTACCCTTGTTACCGTGACGACCGGACATCTTATCTCCGACTTGAATCTTTCTCTTTTGTGCGATATAAACGCGGACTAAGGTATTAACTCCAGGAGAAAGTTCATCGCCATTTTCACGGGTATAAACTTTGACATCGCGGACAATTCCGCCACCGCCATGAGGAACACGCAGTGATGTATCACGTACTTCACGCGCCTTTTCACCAAAAATAGCGTGGAGAAGTCTTTCTTCAGCTGATAATTCGGTAACTCCTTTAGGTGTTACTTTACCAACCAAAATATCTCCGTCATGAACTTCGGCACCAACACGAACGATACCTTGACCATCAAGATCTTTTAGCGCATCTTCACCCACATTAGGTAGTTCACGAGTAATTTCTTCCGGGCCAAGCTTAGTATCACGAGCTTCAGATTCATAGTCTTCAATACTGATTGAAGTATAGACATCATCCTTAACCAGACGTTCAGAAAGCATGATAGCATCTTCATAGTTATACATGTTCCAAGTCATAAAGGCGATTACAGGGTTTTGACCTAAAGCTAGTTCGCCGTGATCCATTGTCGGACCATTAGCGATGATCTCGCCCTTTTCAACCTGATCACCCAGCTTAACGTTTGGCGTTTGGTTATATGATTTAGAGTTATTTGAGCGACGATACTTTTCAAGGACATATTTATCCAAGGTACTGTCAGCACGTCTTACTCTAATTGTATTGGCATCAACATATTCAACTTTACCAGCTGCTTTAGCTAAAACTGCGGCACCTGAATCATGAGCTGCACGGTATTCCATTCCCGTACCTACAAGGCAGCTATGCGGATTAATTAAAGGTGCAGCCTGTCTTTGCTGGTTAGCACCCATCAAAGCACGGTTAGAGTCATCGTTTTCCAAAAATGGAATACATGCTGAAGCAACAGAAACAACCTGCTTAGGTATAACGTCCATGTAATCAATTTTATCTGGACTAACTTCGACGTTATCTTCCTTGTGTCTTGCTAAAACCAGATCATCCTTAAATGAACCATCTGGATTAAGAGGAGTATTGGCACCCGCAATAATATAATTATCCTCAACATCAGCAGTCAGGTAATCAATTTTGTCAGTAACCTTATGAGTAGTCCAAGAAACGCGACGATAAGGGGTTTCAATAAAACCGTACTTATTGATAATCGCATAAGTAGCCAAGGAGTTAATTAAACCAATGTTAGGACCTTCAGGAGTTTCAATCGGGCACAAACGGCCGTATTGAGTATAGTGAACGTCACGCACTTCATAACCGGCACGGTCACGAGTTAAACCACCAGGCCCCAAAGCTGACATACGACGCTTGTGAGTTAATTCACCCAGCGGGTTGTGCTGGTCCATAAACTGTGACAATTGTGATGAACCAAAGAATTCTTTGATGCTGGCGACAATTGGTCTGATATTAATTAATTGCTGCGGTGTCACAGTTGAAGGGTCTTGAATTGACATTCTTTCCCTTACAACACGTTCCATGCGCGCCAAACCAATTCTAAATTGGTTTTGCAGTAATTCCCCAACACGACGAATGCGGCGATTACCCAAGTGATCAATATCATCAGTATTACCAATTTCATCTTGCAATAAGAAGAAATAGTTAATTGATGCTAAAACATCAGCAGGTGTCAAATACTTAACTTTCTTGTCAATGTGACCGTTAGAAATTATCTTGACAACACGTTCTGGGTTAACTTTTGAGTAAACCTTAATTTCCTGTACATTAATAGGATCAGGTAAAACGCCCTCTTTAGATGGCTGATAGGTCACCATCTTAAAGTCATCACGATCAAGGTATTTTTCTAAAGAGTCCATCACCTCGTGGGTAACAACAGTACCCTTTTTGGCAATAATCTCGCCTGTATCCGGATCTGCTAAAGTTTCTGCTAAAGTCTGACCATATAAGCGGCTCTTTAATGATAATTTCTTGTTAACTTTATAACGACCAACCGGCGCTAAATCATAGCGACGTGGGTCAAAGAAACGTGCATAAAGAAGTGAACGTGAAGAATCAGTCGTTTTTGGCTCACCGGGACGTAAACGTTCATAAATATCCTTTAATGCTTCAGCTACACGGGAATCAGCCGGATTCTTATGGACGTCTTTATCCAAAGTAAATTGCAATGTATCACTTTGACCAAAAACATCTAAAATTTCATCATCTGAGCCGATACCAAGAGCTCTGACTAAAACAGTCAGAGGAAGCTTACGGGTGCGGTCAACACGCACATAAGATACATTTTTAGCATCAGTTTCATATTCAAGCCAAGCACCACGGTTAGGAATTACCGTAGTACCAAAAATTTGGCGGCCATTCTTGTCATAATCACCCGAATAATAAACACTAGGTGATCTAACTAACTGAGAAACGATAACTCTTTCGGCACCATTGATAATAAATGAACCAGATTCGGTCATTAACGGTAAATCACCAAAGAAAACATCTTGGGTTTTAATTTCACCGGTTTTTTGATTAGTTAATTTTAAAGTTACGTGCATTGGTGCGGCATAAGTCGCATCGTGATCACGTGCTTCATCGACGGTATATTTAGGTTTTTGCAGCTTATAACCTAAATATTCGAGGGAAAGCTTACCTGAAAAGTCACTAATTGGCATGATATCGTCAAAGACATCTTTAATACCCTCATCCAAAAACCATTGGTATGATTCGGTCTGCACATCTGTCAAGTTAGGCAGATCCAGCACTTCTTTAATGCGGGAAAAACTACGTCTTGTCCGATGTTTGCCAAAATTCACTACGTGTCCATTTAACAAGGAGAAAACACCCTTTCTGTCAGAGAAAGCTAATATTACATTTTGATTACAAATTCAAAAAGCCGGAATTTTATGCATAAAAAAGACAAAAACAACAATCGTCGTTTTTGTCCTTTATTATTTTGCTGGACAATAGATCAGCAAAATCCTGAAAATCAGCTTTTTTATCACGCACTACTATAGCAAACTATTAGTAGTGTGTCAATTATTTTACTTTGCGCCTACTAAATTATTTTTATCTTCTTTAATTACATCAAATTTCAAATGATTGCGACTGCAACCAATCTTTAATGTGTCTCCTGCTTGAAGATCACCCTTAATAAGCATAGAAGCAATCTCATCTTCAATATCTTTTTGAATTGCTCGACGCAGTGGACGAGCCCCCATCTCAGGATTATATCCATCTTTAGCAATCTTATCTAAAGCAGCACGGGAAATTTTTAGCTGTACGCCTTGCTTATGCAAACGATTGATTAATCTGCGCGTTAAGAGCGTTACAATCTGACGCAATTGTTTTTGATTGAGCTCATCAAAAATAATTGTCTCATCAATTCTGTTAAGAAATTCCGGTCTAAAGAATTGTTTTAAAGCCTGCCGTACTCGATCCTGACGCATTTTAACCTGACTGGTATTATCGGCATTAAAACCAACAGCTTGTGTCTCAAACAATGAACGTGAGCCTAAGTTGGAAGTCATGATAATAATAGTGTTTTTAAAGTCTACTTTGCGGCCCTTTGAATCTGTTAAGAAACCATCTTCAAGAACTTGCAGCAATAAGTTAAATACGTCTGGATGGGCTTTTTCAACTTCATCCAATAATACAACTGAGTATGGGTGGCGGCGAACTTGTTCAGTTAATTGACCACCTTCATCATAGCCAACATATCCTGGTGCCGAGCCAATCAATTTACTATTGGCAATCTGATCCATATACTCGGACATATCAATTCTGATTAAATTGTTTTCCGAACCAAAGATAGCTGCAGCAATAGCTTTTGCCAATTCAGTTTTACCAACACCCGTTGGGCCCAAGAATAAGAAAGAACCGATTGGTCTATTTTCATCTTTGATTCCGCTGCGGCTGCGGCGCACTGCCCGGCTAACAGCAGTAACTGCTTTATCTTGACCAATTATGCGTTTATGTAAATCAGTTTCAAGGTTAGCCAGCTGTTTAGTTTCGTCCCTATTCATTTGTGTAACCGGAACGCCCGTCCAGTTAGAAACCACTTTAGCTACATCTTCAGGCTGAACCATAGCATCTTTGCTAGTTGCCTGATCAAGTTTAGCAGTTAGCTCATCTTGTCTTCTCTGCAAGCTGTTTTGTCTTTCTTGCAACTGAGCAGCTTTAGCAAAGTTTTGGTTAACAGCAGCACGGTTTTTCTCACTGATTACTTTTTCAATTTGATCATTAATCTGCAATAACTGATTATTTGAACCTTTACCAGACTTAATCTTAACCGCCGCACTAGCCTCATCAATCAAGTCAATAGCTTTATCAGGTAAATACCTATCTGAAATGTAGCGACTAGAAAGATCAACTGCATTTTCCAAAGCTGAAGTTGAAATTTTAACATGATGGAACTTTTCGTATTTAGGCTTTAATCCGTTTAAGATTGCCAAAGTTTCACTTCTAGAAGGTTCATTTAACCTGACAATTTGGAAACGACGTGCCAAAGCCTGATCTTTTTCAACATATTTTTGATATTCATCAAAAGTGGTAGCACCAATCATTTGAATATCACCCCGAGCTAGAGATGGTTTCAAAATGTTGGCTGCATCAATTGAACCTTCAGCTCCGCCTGCACCAATAAGGGTATGCATTTCATCTACAAATAGTATAATGTTGCCGTTTAAGGTAATTTCCTTAATGATTTTCTTCATTCGGTCTTCAAATTCACCGCGGTATTTCGTGCCGGCAACCAGACCACCTAAATCAAGTGAAATAACCTGTTTCTTAAGTAAATCATGTGGCACTTTTTTAGCGACAATGGCAGTCGCAATAGCTTCTGCCACCGCTGTCTTACCAACTCCCGGCTCGCCAATTAAAACAGGATTATTTTTATTACGCCGAGATAAAATTTCGATTACACGGGCAACTTCGCGATCGCGACCAATAACCGGATCAATTTCACCGTTTTCAGCACGTTCATTCAAGTTAACCGATACTTGATCAAGAGTGGGCGTACTTGAATTTTTGTTCGTGCTTTCTTCAGAACCATTAAAGCTTGACCAACTATTATCGTCTTGCTCGTTTTCATCCATATCTTGCTCATCTTCACCTAAACTATGAAGAATATCATTACGTAAACCATCAAGATCGATATTTAAGTTACGCAAAATAACTGATGCCAGAATTTGTTCATTTAAAACCAAACCCAATAGAATATGGCAAGTTTTAATTTTAGAAGAGCCTTCACGTTCTGCCAAAGTGCCAGCATACGCTAAAACCATACTTAAACGAGGAGACATTTGCATAAAACTGGTTTTGCCAGCTGAGCCATATCCCGTATAACGTTCAATTTCCTCACGAATTGCCTTCGGTGTTGCACCCCAAGCCCGCAAATTTTTGCCAGCTTCACCATCAGATTCAATTACCATCGCGAGCAGTACATGTTCAGTACCAATCAAACGATGATGAAAATTCTGTGCCTGCTCTCGTGCAATTTCTAATACTTGGTTTGCACTAGTCGTATAAGATTTTTTCATCATAGCACCACCTTTAAAAATGACGTGTATACACTATAAACCTTTTTGAGAATTTGTAAAATATTCTGTTTGAGGCCAAATGTAAGTGTCATGTCAAAAAACTTTGCAATCATTATATCAAAGAGATGCACTTCTTGCGAATTAACATTCTTCTTTATTTAGTATGCTCCTAAAATGAACCACGGTAACTTGACTATTTGGTTTTAAAATGGGAGATGATTTTACCAACTAATAATGCAAAAAGTACATAAGCAATCATTCTAATTAAATCCTGGATGACTCTATTGGGAAAAGCAATTTTTTGATCAATAAATAGACTATAACAGAATCCAAAAATAAAAAATGAAATGCCATAGATCAGGCTTTGTTCAATGCGGCTCATAATTAAAAATTCTCCTAAAAAATCTATCACCAGATTTTAATAATTTATTTTTATTAGTATATTATTTTCAGTTTTAAAACTCAATTAGCTTTTTTAGTCCTTAAAGCCGGCTTTTCTTTCATGACAACGATTGTTAATTAAAATTGCTAAGAAATATTTAGTTTTGCCTTTGTAAAGTATAAAAAAATCTCATACTTGCAAATTTAAAATTACAAGCATGAGATAGCGATGATCGGGAAAACAGGATTCGAACCTGCGACCTCTACGTCCCGAACGTAGCGCTCTA
>CAMLRL010000009.1 GCA_946482465.1 uncultured Lactobacillus sp. | reverse complement strand
TTGATGATGGTTTAGTTGACTTATTAATTAAAGAAAAAGACGAAGAAAAGAAAGAATTAGTTTGTGAAGCTCAAAATACTGGTGTTATCGGTTCTAAGAAGGGTGTTAATGCACCTGGCGTCGAAATTCGCCTCCCAGGAATTACTGAAAAAGACACTGATGACATTAAGTTTGGTTTAGCTCATGGCATTAACTTTATCTTTGCTTCGTTTGCACGTAAGGCGCAAGATATTCTTGATATCCGTAAGCTTTGTGAAGATGCTGGCTGTGATTATGTTAAGATTTATCCTAAGATTGAATCACAAGAAGGTATTGATAACGCAGACGAAATCTTGCAAGTTTCAGATGGTTTAATGGTTGCTCGTGGTGACATGGGTGTAGAAATTCCATTTATTGATGTGCCATTTGTTCAAAAAGATTTAATCAAGAGAGCAAACGCACTTGGTAAGCCTGTTATTACTGCCACCCAAATGCTTGATTCAATGCAAGAAAATCCTCGTCCAACTCGTGCTGAAGTTTCAGATGTTGCCAATGCAGTTCTTGATGGTACTGATGCCACTATGCTTTCTGGTGAATCAGCAAATGGTTTGTACCCAGTTAAAGCTGTTTCAGCAATGGCTGAAATTGATGAAAGAACTGAACGAGAACTTCTTAAGCGTAACACTCTAGCTCTGCAAAGATTTGAAGAATACAAGGGTTCAAACGTTACTGAAGCTATTGGTGAATCAGTTGTGCGGACTGCACAAGAATTAGGTGTTAAAACCATTATTACTGCAACTAATTCTGGTTATACTGCAAGAATGATTTCCAAGTACCGTCCAAATGCTAACATTTTAGCTTTAACTTTTGACGAGAAGATCCAACACTCACTTGGCATTTCTTGGGGTGTTCAACCTTTGCTTACTGAAAAACCTGCTTCTACTGATGACATGTTCGAAGTAGCAGCTAAAGTTGCTAAAGAACAAGGTTATGTTCAAGATGGTGATTTAGTAATCATTGTTGCTGGTGTTCCTGTTGGTGACTCAGGTACAACCAACTTGATGAAACTCCAAATTATTGGTAGCAAATTAGCTCAAGGATTAGGAGTAGGCAACGGTTCAGTTGTTGGTAAAACAGTTGTAGTTAACAGTGCCGAAGAAGCAATTAGCAAGACTAGAGAAGGAGACATCCTTGTTGCCAAGACTACTGACCCTGATTACATGCCAGCGATCAAGAAGGCTTCCGGTTTAGTTGTTGAAGCTTCCGGCTTGACTTCACATGCTGCTGTGGTTGGTTTATCATTAGGTATTCCAGTTGTTGTTGGTGTTAGTGATGCAACTGAAAAGATTGGTAGTGGAATTACTATTACTGTTGATGCTCGTCGTGGTGCTATTTACCAAGGTGAAGTTTCAAATCTTTAATTAAGTTCATTTGTCAAAATAGCCAGTGGTTGTCACTGGCTATTTTGTTTTGAGTTAAATACACTAGGCAATGATACAATAGATATTACTAGTAAAGTCAAATGACTATTAGAGCTAAATACTTTGAAAATGATATACTTGTTTAAAGATCCCAATTTTAGATTTAGGAGAGAAAATTATGCTTGGCACCATCGCAGCTGGTAAAATTATTGATCAAAATGAAAATTCTTTTTTCGTGCAAATTGATGGCATTACTTATGAATTAAAAAGAAAAGAAATCACGCAGGAAGAAAAGCCTAAACTGGGGGATGAAATCAAGGGCTTCTTATACGACGATAAACAGCATAATCGTGAAATGACCCAATTCCTGCCGTTTGCTCAAAAAGACCAATATGGTTGGAGTAAGGTCACAGCAGTTAAATATGACCTCGGAGTTTTCGTAGATATTGGCTTGCCGGATAAAGATGTTGTAATATCTCTTGATGATTTACCTTTTAATAAAGAACGGTGGCCTCGCCCAGATGACCAGCTTTTAGTTCATTTAGAAACAGATGAAAAGGATCGTATTTGGGCAAAGCTGGCTGATGAAAATATCTTTGAACAGCTTGCTGCTCATTTTCCAGAGGACATGAAAAACAAAGATGTCTTTGGAACGGTCTATTCTGCACGTGAAGTAGGAGCTTTTGTGATTACAAAAGAATATTATCTTGGTTTTGTCCATCCTTCAGAAATGGCGCGTCCCCTGCGCTTAGGTGAACAGTTCAAAGGACGGGTAGTTGGTATCAGTCAGTATGGCAGGCTAAACTTAAGCAGTTTACCTCGTGCTTTTGAAGAAATTGATGATGATGCCCAAATGGTTTTAATGAGTTTGCGGCGTAAAAGCGACAAAATGTTGCCTTTTTACGATAAATCAGATGCTCAAGATATTAAAAATTATTTTGGCATTTCCAAATCTGCTTTTAAGCGTGCATTGGGGCATTTGCTCAAAAATAATTATATTGTTGAAGACAAGGACGCAGGTACAATTACTTTAATTAATGATCCTGAAGATGTAGCAAAATGAACAATTTAGCAGAACAAGTTGAAGATTATTTAAGATATAGCCAAATTGAGCGTGGCTTAAGCGCGAATACCATTACATCTTACAGGCAAGACTTAACTGCTTTTATCAATTTTTTAAAAAAAGAGCATTTAAAGACTTGGCCAACTAAAGCTCTTGACATTGATGCCTTTTTGGCTCAACAGCGCGATTTAAATAAAGCTACCAGTTCAATTAGTCGGTTAATTTCCAGTCTGCGTAAATTTTATCAGTGGCTGGTAAGGCAAAACATCCAAAAAATCAATCCCATGCTGGAAATAGATTCTCCCAAAAAAAGGCGCTCTTTACCTGTAGCTCTCACAGTAGATGAAATCAATCATTTGCTTGAACAACCTAATACCAATAAGAAACTGGGTTTGCGTGATCGGGCGTTGCTTGAAACTTTATATGCAACTGGTATTAGGGTGAGTGAATTAATCAACCTCAAGTTTAACGATCTACATGAAGAACTAAAGTTAATCAAAGTTTTCGGTAAGGGATCAAAGGAACGGTTAATTCCAATAAGCGAAGTAGCTTTGTCCTGGATAGATAGTTATAAGGAAAAAGTACGGGATCCGTTAATATTAAAAGTAGGCCAAAACTGTGACTTTATTTTTCTTAATAGTCGCGGTACCGCTTTAACAAGGCAGGCAGTCTGGCAAATTATTAAAAAATATTGTAATATGGCTGGTATTCAAAAAAATGTTACCCCTCATACTTTAAGGCATACTTTTGCTACGCATTTACTAGAAAATGGTGCGGACTTGCGTGTAGTTCAAGAAATTTTAGGTCATTCAGACATTAGTACCACCCAAATTTACACCAATTTGTCGCAGAAGCATATTTTACAGGTTTACGCAAAAACTCATCCCCGGACATAGGTGATTAAATGTTAATTGAATGTAAAAATGATAAAGAAAAAGTAGCAATGGGGTTATTGTCATATTTACCTGATTTTAAAAACCTTGCTAACCTTAAAGATGAAATTCATTTAAATAAGAATAGCAATGAATTTCATCTATACCTTTATCGTGCTCAGGATCCCAATTTTGTGGGCGTAATCGGAACCCAAGCGAATAAGCAATTTGTAGTCATTCGCTATCTTTCGTTTGCTCCTGATTATCGTAAGGAAAAGTATGTGGCACAGGCAGTCAATGAATTGGCCCAGGCTAATCCGCAAAAAATTATTACTGCTGTTCCTGAATATATTGAACTGATTAAATATCTTAAAAAGGACACGAGATAATGAGTGAAAACCTAACTTTGGAATTACCTAATTTTGAAGGTCCTTTGGACTTATTGCTGCACCTAATCAAAGTCCAAAAAATTGATATTTACGATATTCCGATTGCTCAAATTACCAGTCAGTATTTGGCCTATTTGCAAGAAATGCAACAATTAAATCTCAAAATAGCAGGAGAATACTTTGTGATGTCTTCAATGCTTTTGCGCATTAAATCTCAATCATTATTACCGCATAATGATTTTGCAGATGAAAACGAAGAACAGGAAGATCCGCGGGATGAATTAGTGCAGCAACTAGTAACCTACTCAGTATTTAAAAAGGTTTCAGCTTATTTTAGAAAAAGAAACGAAGAAGTTCCAATTACTGCTGCTAAGGAAGAAAGTGTTCCCCAAAATAAAAAGATTCAGCCTTTACCAAAAGGGCAGATTACAGCTACGGAATTAACCAATACTTTTATAGTAATTTTGCAACGAATGAAAATTAGGCAGCCTGATATCGTTTCGGTTAATGTAAACGAAACCTCTGTGGCAGAAATGGGTCATTTTTTACAAAAAAAGTTAGCTAGACATCAGACCGTCAGTTTTTTTTCGTGTTGTAAGCAAATGAGAACTTTATCCGATGTAATTGGCTTATTTTTAGCATTACTTGAACTATGTAAGAAACAACAAGTAAAAGTGGCACAAAAAAGGACTTTTGGCGATCTTTGTTTAGAAAGAATTGATTGTGATGACAAGTAAAATAGCGCAGTTAGAAGCACTATTGTATGTAGCTGGTGATGCTGGTATTACAGATGTAAATTTATGTGAACTTTTGCAAATTACCAAGCCTGCTTTGCGTGAACTGACCAAAGAATTACAAAAAAAGCTGCTGGAAAATGCTGATTCAGGTCTTCAAGTACAGCATATTAATGACAACTATAAATTAACTACTCGTCCCGAAATGAGTGCGATCATTGAGCACTTTTTTCAAAAAGATTTAACAAAAAGCTTGAGTCAATCAGCTCTTGAAATATTGTCGATTATTGCTTACAAGCAGCCTATAACCAGAATAGAAATTGATGAAATTAGAGGCGTTAATTCCTCTGGTGCACTGCAAACATTAATCTGGCGCGGATTAGTTAAAGTAGATGGTAAAAAAGAAGCTCCCGGCCACCCAAACTTATATGTGACCAGTGATTACTTTTTACAATATTTTGGTTATCACAGTCTGGCAGACTTGCCCTTAATTGAAGACTTTGAGGATGAAAGCGTAAACGCTGAAGGCGAAATAGACTTATTTGCTGCCAAAGGACAAGCTGATAAAAATATTGCAAAAACTCAAAAAGGAGAAAAATAATGGTTTTAGAACGGTTGCAAAAAGTAATTGCGGAAGCTGGGATTGCTTCACGCCGCAAGGCCGAAAAGATGATTGTAGAAGGACGAGTGACGGTTGATGGGAAAGTCGTTACTCAGCTAGGAACTAAAGTTAACACTTTTAGCAACGTTACTGTTGATGGCGAGCCGATTGAGCGTGAAAGTCTACATACTTATTTGTTTTATAAACCACGCGGCGTAGTTTCTACTGCCAGTGATGATAAAGGCAGGAAAACAGTAGTTGATTATTTTAAAAACTTACCATACCGGCTATATCCAATCGGAAGACTTGACTATGACACTTCAGGGTTGCTGCTGATGACTAATGATGGAGAATTAGCTAACTTGTTAATGCACCCACGTAATAACGTGGCCAAGGTTTATGTGGCAAAAATAACAGGTCAGCTTACGCCTGAAGAAATCGGTCAACTGAAAAATGGTGTCAAAATTGATCGGCATAGATGTGCACCTGCCAAAGTAAAAATCATTAAGACCGATCGCAAAAAGAATAACCAAATTGTGCAGTTAACAATTCATGAAGGACAATATCATCAAGTCAAGAGAATGTTTAAGTCTGTAAACCATCAAGTTAAAAAATTAGCCCGTGAAAAATATGCTTTTCTAACTCTTGATTCTTTAGTTTCTGGCACATATAGAGAATTAACTCATGAAGAAGTTGACAGATTAAAGGACGTAGATTAACATATATGTGGAAATTAAAAATAAGTTTGTTGTCTTCATGGCAGGGTGAAAATCCCGACCGGTGGTGTAAGTCCACGACCCACGATAGTGGTGGAATCTAATGAGATACCGATAGTTAAAGTCTAGATGAAAGAAGACAGACTAAACTAAAAGCCAAGATCTATAGCTTACTTTTACATGGTCTGTTGCTAGGAGCAACAGACCATGTATTTTTTTGGAGGTAAGAATCTTGCATAAAAAGAAATCTAGTAATTTAGCTAACATAGTAGCCTATACTTTAATTGGGACGATTGCATATATATTAATGCTGCTTGAATTTCCGCTGCTGACTAGTTTTTTAAAATTTGATTTTTCAGACGTGGTCATTACAATTGGTACATTTTTATTTGGGCCTGGACCCGGTGCATTCATTGCATTTGTGCGGATGTTAATCAATTTAATTTATAAGGGCTTTGCTTTACCAAGTATAGTTGGACAAACTGCAGCTTTTCTTGCTTCACTTTCTTTTGCTTTGCCATTTTATTATTTAACTAAAAATATTAGTAAAGATGAAAAGAATTTCTCGAAAAAATTTTTACAACCAATAGTAGGAATTGTTTTGGGAATTGTGGCGATGACTATAGTTTTATCCGTACTCAATGCTCTAGTGTTAACACCTTTTTATGCGGTGACTACAGTTCCTAACTTACCGGCAATCCATGGCTATACTGGTTTGCTTGCCTTTACAGAAAAGGTTTATTTAGGTCAATTGTTACATATTCCTTCTATGAGTGCTTATATTTTTGGCATTATTGTGCCATTTAATCTGTTAAAAGGAACAATTAATGGTGTGGTTGTTTACTTATTATTTGAAACAGTTTTACGAACATTTAAGCCTTTTGTACGCAGAAACTTTAATTTAAAAAATTAATATAGTGAAAAACCAAAATCAGTCTATTAAATGACTGATTTTTTTGTCCACTTAAATGGCAAATATGCTAAAATTAAGCAGGTTAGGTAAGGAGGTTTTCACGATGAATCATAATCAAGAGGGTCCATATCATCATTATGAACGTCCTCAGGAATCAAGGGTCAGGACATATAAGTCTGTATCAAAAGGCTGGCTTGCCCTAATAGTTTTGTTGGTTGTTGTTTTAGTAGCTCTTGTTCCTGTAGTTCATCATTTGGCTGGAAATAATAATTCTGCCAGCAAAGTTGTTGAAGTACGTAAAACAAGTAAAAAAACAATTAAGCATACCAAAGCTAAAAACTTGCCTGCTAAAAATAAAAAAGTTATAAATAAAAGTAAAACTAAGACTAAAACTGAGACAAAGTCAAAGAAAAAACCTCAGACTAAGCCTCAAAAGAAACGTGCAGTTGTAAAACAATACGTTGTAAAAAGTGGTGATTCGTTAACAAGTATTGCCAACCGATTTAATATGTCTGTAGGCTATTTAGCACAGTTAAATCAACTTGATCCCTATAGTCAAGTTGATATAGGACAAACATTAAAGATTAGACAATAATAATATAGAAAGGAATAGGGACTAATAGTCAATAGTCCCTTTTTTATTGGAATGCAAGTAGCAATTGATGGTCCAGCATCTGCTGGTAAAAGTACAGTAGCAAAAATTATCGCTCAAAAGTTAAATTTCACTTATATTGATACGGGGGCAATGTACCGCGCATCTACGTGGTTGGCGCGGGAACACAAACTTAGTTATGGTGATGAAAAGGGCATATTGGCTGCTATTGATCAGGAAAATATTGAACTGAAGTCTGTTGCCGGTCAACAAAAGGTTTTTGTGGGTACAAAAGATATTTCACAAGAAATTCGCACGCCAGATATTTCAGCTCATGTTTCTCAAGTATCAGCTCTTGCTGGGGTAAGGGAAAAGATGGTCAAATTACAAAGGCAGATGGCTGGCAAAATGAATGTGGTGATGGACGGTCGTGATATTGGTACCACTGTTTTACCAAATGCTGCTGTAAAAATCTTTTTGATTGCTTCTGCTCATTCCCGTGCTGAAAGAAGAATGAAGGACTTCAAGGAAAGAGGCATTAAAGTAGATCAATCACTTGCAGAAATTGAACATGATATTGCGGAAAGGGATTATAAAGATTCTCATCGTAAAATCTCACCATTAAAAAAAGCACAGGACGCTATCGAAATTGACACGACTGCAATGACGATTGAGCAAGTTGTTAATGCAATTTTATTTGAAATTAAAAAAAGTCAAAAAAAACTATAAAAAAGGGGATAAAACAGTAGAAAAATCTCTAACTTTCATTTAAAATTAGAGTATGATATTGGGAGGTAAATAATGTCAGAAAACAGTAATCAATTTTTAGATGCATTAAAGCAAATGCAAGGAGTTGAGGTCGGAGATATCGTAGATGTTGAAGTATTAGACGTTGAAGAAGGTCAAATTGATGTTGGTGTCGTAAATGCCGGCGTTGAAGGTGTGATTCCTCGTCGTGAATACACTTCAGATCGCAATGTTGACCTACGTGAAGCCGTTAAGCCAGGCGACAAGTTCAAAGCTTTGGTTTTGAGAAAAGCTGGCGGTGACAAAGAAAACGGAGAATTCTTCTTCTCAGTTACCCGCTTAAAGGAAAGAGAAGCTTACGATGAATTACAAAAGGACTTCGAAGAAGGTAAGACTATCGAAGGTACTGTAACTTCATCTGTACGTGGTGGTTTGTTAGTTGATGTTGGCACAAGAGGTTTCTTGCCAGCTTCACTGATTTCTAACCGTTACGTTTCAGATCTTAAGCCTTTCATTGGCAAGACCATGAAGCTTAAGATTACCGAAATTGATCCAAGTAAGAATCGCTTAATTCTTTCTCACAAGGACTTAATTGAAGAAGAACGTGAAGAAGCTTTTGATAAGGTAGCATCTCAATTAGTTGTTGGTGATGTTGTTGAAGGTAAAGTTTCTCGTTTAACTAACTTCGGAGCTTTTGTTGATGTTGGTGGTGTTGACGGTTTAGTCCACATATCCGAGATTTCATATAAGCATGTTGATAAGCCAAGCGATGTTTTGAAGGCTGGTCAAGATGTTAAAGTTAAAGTAATTGGTATTGATGATGATAGGCATCGCATCTCCCTTTCGATTAAGCAAACTGAACCTTCTCCATTCGAACAAGCCACAGCTGACTTACACGAAGGAGATGTGTTTGAAGGCGAAGTAAAATCTTTAACTAACTTCGGTGCCTTTGTTGAAGTAGCTGATGGCATTCAAGGTTTGGTACATGTTTCAGAAATTTCTTATAAGCATGTTGATAAGCCAAGTGATGTGTTAAAGGTTGGTCAAACAGTTAAAGTCAAAGTTTTAAACATTGACCCTAATGAACGTCGTATTTCACTTTCAATGAAGGCTGCTGAGCCTAAGAGTTCTGAAAATGAAGGCAACCAATCACGCGGTTCATACAATCGGAACTCGGTTAACAAGAAGTACATGAACAATGATGATAATGGCTTTGCTTTAGGTGATATCATAGGTGACCAATTAAAAGATCGTCGTTAATTTTTAATGAAGAGACCGACTTTTTAAGTCGGTTTTTTTATTTATGAAGGAGGCTGAAAAATGGTTTTACCCGTTGTTGCAATAGTTGGACAGCCAAATGTTGGTAAATCAACGCTTTTCAACCGGATTATTAATCAACGTTTAGCAATAGTCGAAGATAAGCCAGGTGTAACTAGAGATCGCAATTATGCTCAAGCAGAATGGTTGGGTCATAAATTCGATTTAATTGACACTGGCGGTATAACTTGGTCAGGCAGCAATATTGAAGATGAGATTAGGGCTCAAGCAGAAATAGCGATTGAAGAAGCTGATGTAATTGTCATCTTAACTAGTGTGACCAACCACTTAACTAGTCTTGATGAACGAATTGCGCAAATGCTCTATCAGACTAAGAAGCCGGTAATCTTAGCCGTCAATAAGGCTGATAATCCTGAACAGCGCATGGATATATATGATTTTTACAGCTTAGGATTTGGTGAACCTATCCCAATTTCAAGTATTCATGGAACTGGTATTGGTGATTTGCTGGATCGCATTGTTGCTAGCTTGCCGCAGGATTTAGATCAAAACGAAAACAAACAAATATCTTTTAGTGTTATTGGTCGACCAAATGTCGGAAAATCTTCCATTGTAAATCAACTTGTGGGAGAAAAACGGGTCATCGTTAATAACGAAGAGGGTACTACCCGGGATGCAGTAGACACGCCATTTGAAACGGCTGATGGTACTAAATTTAGAATCGTGGACACAGCCGGTATCAGAAAAAGGGGCAAAGTTTACGAAAAAACTGAAAAGTATTCAGTTATGAGAGCGATGGGCGCTATTGAACATTCCGATATAGTTTGTTTGGTACTGGATGCTGATACCGGTATCAGAGAGCAAGATAAGCACGTTGCGGGTTATGCCCATGAAGCAGGACGCGGCATCATTATCGTGGTCAATAAATGGGATCTACCAAAAAAGAATAGCAATAGTGCCAAAGAGTTTGAGCAAACTATTCGAGCAGAATTTCAATATTTAGATTATGCTCCAATTTTATTTGTTTCAGCTAAAACCGGACAGAATTTGGCAAAAATTCCAGAAATGGTTAAGCAAGTTTATCGCAATCAGCAGCAAAGAATTAAGTCAAGTGTCTTGAATGACTTGCTTTTAGAAGCAAGTAAGTTAGTTCCTACACCTATGATTAAGGGTAAGAGACTGCGTGTTTATTACATGACTCAAGTTGCTACTAATCCGCCCACTTTTGTTGTTTTTGTGAATGACCCTGAATTAATGCACTTTTCTTATGAGCGGTTTTTAACTAATCAGTTAAGGGCCAACTTTGACTTTTCCGGAACACCAATTAAGATTATTCCACGTAAGAGAAAATAGTTTGTATCTAGCAAATGCATAAAAAACACATTTTTAGATTAAATTGCTTGTTGTAGCAGGGCTTTTGTGCTATTTTGAATTCAAGGAAATAGTGATCTAGATAATCATTTATTCCTTGTTCCTTTGTTGAGGAACTAGTTAGGAATCTTTTTAGAGATTCAAGTTTCAGGAGGTGAATTCCCAATGGCAAATAAAGCAGAATTAGTTAGTGAAGTTGCATCAAAGACAAAGTTAACAAAAAAAGACGCAGCTACAGCTGTTGATGCAATCTTTAGCTCAATCCAAGAAGATCTTTCTAAGGGTAAGAAAGTACAATTGATTGGCTTTGGAACTTTTGAAGTGCGTAAGCGTGCAGCCCGTAAAGGACGTAATCCACAAACTGGCGCTGAAATTAAAATTCCAGCAAGTGTTGTACCAGCATTTAGACCTGGTAAGGCTCTTAAAGAAGCTGTTAAATAGCTTAATAGTTTTTACTTAAAAGATGGTGGCTAATTCGCCATCATCTTTTTTGTTTGTTATTATTTTAAATGTAGATAAATCATGGAGGAATTAAAATGAGCTATTCAGAACAACTTCTTGATGCCATTGAACGGCAAGATTTTTCTCAGGAAAAAATTTTATTGAAAAAAGCCTTAGACAGTGATGAACCTGAAATTTTAGCATCATTGGCAGAAAACCTTGTAGGATTAGGTTTTACTGACTTAGCTAAGGAAGTATACCGTAGTCTGATTGCTCGTTTTCCCAAAGAGGACCTATTCAAAATCTATTTAGCTGAAATTTTATTAAATGACGGCAAAGACGAAGATGCCTTGACTTTACTTTATGGTGTTAAACCAGACTCTGCTGCATATCTTGACAGCTTATTAGTGCAGGCAGATTATTATCAAAGTAATGGTTTGCTCGAAACAGCCTATAAAAAGCTCTTAGAGGCTGCTAAAATTTCACCTGATGAAGAAGTCGTCAAGTTTGGTTTAGCCGAACTGGATTATCTCAGCGGGCGTTACGAGCAGGCACTGTCTAGATACCAAGATCTATTAAAGCGCCATAAAACATTTAGCGAAGTAAATTTGAATGATCGGTTATTTCAAACTTTAGCCAAATTAGGCCGCTACGAAGAAGCTAGCAGAGTTATTTCCCAAAACGGCAACGAAATATTGGATATTGACAGTAAATACCAGGCTGCCTTAGTAATGCTTGCTGTTCATAAAGATGAGCAGGCTATTAAATACTTGAATGAAGTAATTGATCAAAGTCCTGATTACGTAAACGCATACCGTCTGTTAGTTGACGCATACGAGCAGCAGCATAATAATGAGCAGGAACTGCGGTCAGCTCAAGCTGGAATAGCCTATAATGAGCTTGACCCAGTTTTATATAAAAAAGGCGCCCAAGCTGCTCTAAGAATGAATGATTTTAAAACTGCAGAAGAATTATTGCAAAAGGGAATAAAATTTTTACCTGAAAATATTGCATTACGCATCCAATTATCTAATCTTTATGTAAAAGAAAATAAAGACGAAGAAAATATTGCTCTGTTTAAGCAATTGGATGATGAAGATCTTGAACCACAAGTGCACTGGAATCTGGCAGTTTCCTATCAAAATTTAGATCAAAGTGCAAAGGCCAAAAGTGAATTTTTATTAGCCTATCCTGAATTTAAAGATAATAGTGCATTTTTAAAACAAATGATCCGCTTTTTCAATACAGAGCCTAATGCCAAAGAAATTGTCAAAGAACTGCTCGAAAAGTACCTGAAACTTGAACCTGAAGATACAGAAATGCAGGAAATGTATGACAACTTGAATTTTAAATAAAAAAGTATCGTAGTAAAAAAGCCCGTTTAGGGCTTTTTATGTGCTTAAATTTAAACCAGTTAAAACTATTTTCTAATTAGTAAATGGTGCCTTTTTTGCTTGTAAGTAAAGCCTTCGCCTAAAACCTCGTGTACTTCAATTACACTGACAAAAGCTTGCGGATCCTCGGCGGCTATCAGTTCTTTAACCACAGGTATTTCTCTGGGAGAAACTACTAGGTAAATCACTGGTCTCTTTGTTTTTTTATAACCACCACGAGCTTCAAAATAAGTAAAGCCGCGATCTAATTTCAGGTCAATCATTTGGGCGATTTCTTGGTAATGATCCGAAATAATTAATAGACCGCGAGCAGAATTGGCACCTTGTTGCACAGCATCCATTACTCTGGAAAGAATAAAGGCGGCTACCAGCGTATACATAATATGCTTAATGTCTAAATATGATAAAGATGACAGCAAAATGATGGTGTCGCAGAAAAGAAGCACTTTTCCAGAAGAAAAGCCAAATTTTATTTGCATAATTCTTGCGATAATATCTGTTCCGCCCGAAGTCCCGTTGTAGCGAAAAACTAGTCCTAAACCAATGCCGGACAGCGTTCCTGCTAAAATTGCCGACAAGAAGAGGTCGTGTTCTAAGTTTAATTGAGATATAATAGGGATTAAGCGCCAAAACCACAGGAAAAATGATAACCATAGAGTTCCCCAAATGGTATAGGCTAGTGGCCTTTTACCCATGAAACGATAACCTAAAATTATTAAGGGGATGTTAAGTAAAAGGGATGATAACCCCATATTTATTCCCCAAAAATGTCTCAGCAGCAATGTGATCCCGCTAATTCCACCGTCTGTAAGCTTGTTCGGAACAGAGATCATATCCAGACTAAGGGCGTAAATTGCGCAGCCAATTGCTATCATAATCAGATCTATGACATTTTTCTTGTTGATTTTCTGCATAATACATAATCTTTCTTTGATAAATATTATCTTTAAACTAACATAAATTAAATAAAAAAACACTAATAAATGAGTTGACTAAAAAATGAAAAAAATAAACAATTTACCGCCTATTTTTACTGCGGCATTTCCCGTGCTTGATAAATTAAATGAGGCTGGATATGAAGCATATTTTGTAGGCGGTTCTATTCGTGATTTGCTTTTAAAGCGACCTATCCATGATATTGATATTGCCACCAGCGCTTATCCTGCCGAAGTGAAAAATCTTTTCCCTAAATCTATCGATACGGGTATTAAACACGGAACAGTGACGGTTTTAAATGATGGTGCCAGTTACGAAATTACTACTTTTAGAACCGAATCGGGTTACCAAGACTTCCGCAGACCTGATCACGTCACGTTTGTACAAAACCTCGCGGAAGATTTAAAAAGGCGTGACTTTACGATTAACGCTTTAGCAATGAATACAAGAGGAGAGATAATTGACCTCTTTAACGGTTTAAGTGACTTAAAAAAGCATCTGATAAAAGCTGTTGGCGATCCGGCAACCAGATTTCATGAAGACGCATTAAGAATGATGAGAGCCGTGCGCTTTATGAGTCAATTAGACTTCAAGCTTGAAAGTAAAACTAAAAAAGCGGTCAGGGAATTTCATGATTTGTTGCCGAAAATTTCAGTTGAACGCATCCGTGATGAGTTTGTCAAAATGGGAACAGGGGCTAATTCACGGGCAGCCTTTCAGGTCTTTTTAGATACTGAGTTAAGTGAAGGGGTCCCAGATTTTGCCGGCAAAAAAGATTTGTTGGCAATTTATCCCCAGTTAAAGTTTAATCCCAGTATGGAAACCAGCCTGTGGGCAGTGATCATTATTCTTTTAAAAATACCTAATAATGAAATTGGACACTTCATGCGTGACTGGAAGAATTCCAATGCGATGACAGAAAAGGTAAAAAAGATAGTAGCTCTATTTGATCTGCTCTCTGAAAAATCACCATCTGATTTTGAATTGTTTTCTGCAGGAAAAAATATTTTGCTTAACACAATTGATGTCGCTCACATATTAGGTCAACCAGTTAATTCTGAGGCTTTGGTTGACCGCTACACTGCCTTACCAATCAAAGCGGATGCAGAATTAGCCGTTGACGGTCAATTTTTAATTGCTAATGGCATTAAACCGGGGCCAAAATTAGGTCAGATTCTTTTGTTAATTAAACAAAAAGTGATTGCGGGTGAAGTAGAAAACACTCAAGAGGCAATTGAGGACTTTCTTAACCAGATAGAATAACCTAAACATAAAATAAGATAGAGAAATACATTAAGGCTGAACCTAATATCACAAACAAATGCCAGATTACATGAATGAAAGGAATTCTTTTCATTGTGTATAAAAAAGCACCGACTGTGTAAGCTACGCCGCCACCAACAAGAAGCCAGAAACCAACGGGACTGAGCCTAACGTATAGATAGTTGCCAGCTAAGATTACGAGCCAGCCCATCGCGACGTATAAAACGGTATCTAATATGACGTGTTTTCCCCTATTGAAAATGTAGTAAACAATGCCAAAAATAGCAATTAGCCAGACTAAGCTGAATAATAAAATACCCCACATGCCACCAATTGCTACTAAAGAGTAGGGTGTGTAAGAGCCGGCAATCAAGAGGTAAATTGATGAGTGATCAAAGATCTGGAATACATTGCGCGCTCTAGTAAAAATCAGACTGTGAAAAAGCGTAGAAAAGAGATACAAAAGAAGCAGACATGAACCATAAATCGTAAAGGTAACTATTCTAAGTGGACTATGTGTAGCAGCAGCTTTGATAATCAACAATACTAAGCCGGCTATAGCTAGACAAAAGCCAATTCCGTGAGTAACTGCACTGAGAGTATTGTCTAAAATATAGTAGCTTTTCGGTCTTTGCTCAGGTTCTTGCCAAATTTTTTGCATTTTCATTATGAAACAGATTGTTCGCTTTCTTTTTTTTACTAGTTTTTTTGCTATAATGATTATAATTAATACAGTTCACATTCTATCATAAATGAGAACAGCAAAGCAGAATTGAGGGCGAGAACGTTGTCAGAAATTAAAATTTTGACAGATTCTTCCGCGCAATTAACGCCGGAAGAAATTGAAAAATATCATATTACCGTTGTGCCTTTGTCGGTTACAATTGATGGAGAGACATACTTAGATGGTGTGGAAATTACCAGGCAACAATTTGTACAAAAAATGAGCGAGTCGGAGCAATTGCCGAAAACCAGCCAACCACCTATTGGCACTATGGTTGATACGATTAATGAGCTCACAAAAGATGGCAGCGAAGTTATTGGAATTTTCTTGGCAAAAGTATTAAGCGGCACGATTGATGCCGCTCGGCAAGCAGTCAAACTAACTGGTAAAGCGGATCAAGTACATATAGTAGATTCAGAATTAACAGATAGATCTGAAGGCTTTCAAGTATTAGCGGCTGCACGAGATATCGCTGCTGGTAAGACTATTCCCGAAATTTTAAGTCATATTGAAAAAATCAAAAAAACGCAGCGTTTGCATCTTCAAATCGTTAATTTGGAAAATGTTATTAAGGGTGGGCGTTTAGGACCTTTGGCAGGAAAAATCGCGAATATGCTTAATATTAGAATTGAATTGCAAATGCCAAATGGTCAGCTGAAAATTGCTAAAAAAGGTCGCGGCAAGAAATTTTCTTTGGCTTTTGACAAACGTGTTTTAGATGATATTGAAGCAAATAAGGAAAAGATCAAAGAAGTGGGCATTTCTTATGTTGCCACTGGTGAGACACCCCAAAAACTGCTTGACTTTGCTCAAAAAATCAAAGATATTAATTCTAAAATAGACGTTTTGGTCCGCGAAACCAGTCCTATTATTGCTACACATGCTGGAATGGGTGCGTATGCAATACTTTATTATACGGAGTAAAAATTGGCATACAGAGAGAGCTTTTACCGTTTTTTAATGACCCAACGCGATGCGGATTCAAAAGATGAGGTGGCTCAGTTCGCTAATAACGCACAAAATGATCAGACTTTTCCTAAGCAAGAACAAAGCTATGAAAAATTATCTGATTATCTCGAACTTAATGCTGGTTATTTACCGAGCATGAGCATTTTTGATAGGGCATATCAAATGTATCGCGATAAAATGTCGTATTAAATTGAGCTCCAATTTGGGAGCTTTTTTAGTGTTTGAAAGGCAAATTATGGTTAACATTCAGTGGTACCCCGGACATATGAACAAGGCACGCAATCAACTGGAAGATAAAATGGGATTGATTGACGTAATTGTTGAAGTTTTGGATGCACGTATTCCGCAATCGTCACGCAATCCTATGATTGAAGAATTAGTGGGCGATAAACCGCACTTAATTATTTTAAACAAAGCTGATTTGGCTGATCCAATTATGACCAAAAGGTGGCAGAAAGAATTTACCAGTCAGGGAAAATTCGTCATGGCATTGGATTCACTGCACAATACTAACATGCAGGTGCTGGTGCACATGATTAAAAAAGCCGCGGCTGCTAAAATTAAAAAATTAACAGCTAAAGGTGCAAGTCAGCCAGTTATTAGAATTGCTTTGGCCGGCATCCCTAACTGTGGTAAATCAACTATCATCAATCGTTTAGTTGGGCGCAATGTAGCTCAAGTAGGTAATAAACCGGGAGTTACGAAAGGGCAAAATTGGCTTAAAACGACTGATAACATTCAGATTTTAGACACGCCGGGTATCTTATGGCCTAAGTTTGAAGATCAAACGGTTGGGTTGAAACTAGCAGCTTTAGGTGCAATTAAGGACAGCGTGTTTAGTGCTGATGATGTTGCCTTATTTGTGCTGGCAAAATTGCGCATGCACTATCTTAAAGACTTAAGCAAATTTGCTCGGACTACTAAAGAAGAAATTACCAAAATTAATGATACAGACTTATTGCTGGCGCTGACAGAAGAATATGGCATGAGAGATGATTATGATCGTTTTGCTACATACATGCTGCAACGGCTACGCAAAGGAAAAATAGGAAGGATCACCCTTGACCGATTATGACCATAGGCGAAATTAAAAAATTACTGCAAAATGGTACGGTAAGCGCTGAAGACCTTGCTCTTTTGGAAAATGATTCTCGGGTTGGTGTTCAAAAACTTGTGCTTAGTTATCGTAACCGCCAGCAAAAATTAGCAAAGAAAAAAGCTGCTTTTTTAAAACGCTTTGCCTATGAAAAAGCCTTTTGGGCCAAAAAGCAAGTGGTAGCTGGTGTAGACGAAGTGGGCAGAGGCCCCTTGGCCGGCCCGGTAGTTACAGCTGCAGTAGTCATAGATGACAGTTTTGATTTAGTTGATGTCAATGATTCTAAAAAATTAAGTGCCAGGCGGCGTTTAGAATTATATCCGTTAATTTTACAAAAAGCGGTCAGTGTGGCAGTGGGCGTGAAAAGCGCGCAAATCATCGATCAAATTAATATTTATGAAGCTGACCGGTTAGCGATGGCTGAAGCAGTGAGAAATTTAGACGTTAAACCTGATGCTTTATTGGTTGACGCCATGCAGGTGCCGGTCAACCTGCCGCAAGTGCGGTTAATTAAAGGGGATGCAAAATCGAATTCAATTGCCGCTGCCTCAATTGTTGCTAAGGTATTCAGAGATCAATTAATGGCGGATTATGGTTTAATTTACCCAGAATACCACTTTGCTGAAAATGCCGGATACGGCACTAAAGAACATCTTGCAGCAATTAAAAAATATGGCGCTACCCCGATTCACCGTAAAACTTTTGCGCCGATTAACTCTTTATCTAAATAAAAATTTTACCTCCTTTTTACGTACATGTATTTAGGAGGTTTTTTATGAAACTTACAGACTTTCTTTTGCATCTTAAATTACAAAAAGGAATGGGATATGTTAAGATATTACGAGTTGCAAGTCAATTAAATGCTGCAGATGTGACAATTCAGACTATTAAAGACTTAGATCTGCCAACTAATTTAATCAATTTGTGTATTAATGCTTATAATGATAGTAAGAGCAGTAAAATGATTGAACGGATAAAAAAACAATGTCACGTTATTAGTTTTTTTGATCCCGAATATCCTGAAAAATTGCGTCAGATTTATCAACCACCCCTGATTTTGTTTTTGCAGGGTAATACTGCTTTGTTAGGGCGTAAAATTGCGACGATTGTTGGTTCCAGACAGGCAACTAATTATAGTCAATTAGTAATCAATCAACTCGTACCCAATTTAATTAGAAAAGACTATGTTATTGCCAGCGGTCTGGCGCAGGGTGTCGATGTCATGTCACATAAAGCAGCTTTAAAATATGGTGGACAAACGATTGGTGTGATAGGTAATGGTTTAAATCATTTTTACCCTATGACAAATTGTCATGTTCAAGAACAAATAGCACAAAATGGCTTACTAATTAGCGAATATTTACCGGATACGCCGCCGCGACCATTTCGCTTTCCGCAGAGAAATAGAATTCTGGCTGGCATTGCTGAATGTGTAATTGTTACTGAAGCTAAACAAAAGTCTGGTTCTTTGATCACTGCTAACTTGGCTTTACAGGAAAATCGCGATGTTTTTGCTATTCCTGGTCCAATTACCAGTGATCTTTCTCAAGGACCAAATAAACTGATTGAGGCTGGTGCCTATCCCATCACTGATTTTGATTTGCAACTTGAAAGATTTGACAATTAGCAGTTAAATATTCTATTCTCAATTGAGTATTTAAAAAAGAATTAAATGAGGAGGCTTTTGATGCCTACTAAATCAAAGCCAAAGAAACGTAAGAAAACATTAGTAATAGTTGAGTCTCCGGCAAAGGCTAAAACTATTGAAAAGTATTTAGGGCGTAATTACCGTGTAATCGCATCTAAAGGTCATATTCGTGACTTACCTAAATCACAAATGGGGATTGATTTTGACAATAATTACAAGCCAAAATACATTTCGATTCGCGGTAAAGGTGACACCATTAAGGAATTGAAGGCGGAAGCAAAAAAAGCAAAAGATGTTTATTTAGCATCCGACCCTGATCGTGAAGGTGAAGCTATTGCTTGGCATGTTGCCCATGTGCTGAATTTAGACCAAAATGATAAAAATAGGGTGACATTTAACGAAGTCACTAAAGATGCTGTCAAAAATAGTTTTAAAAATCCTAGAACCATTGACATGGATACTGTTAATGCCCAACAAGCTCGGAGAATTTTAGATAGAATTGTCGGTTATTCTCTTTCGCCAATTTTATGGGATAAGGTCAAAAAAGGTTTGAGTGCTGGTCGAGTTCAATCGGTCGCCTTAAAGCTGGTGATAGATCGCGAAAAGGAAATTAAAAACTTCAAACCACAGGAATACTGGACAATTGATGCCGAATTTAAGAAATCCCGTCAGACTTTTAAAGGTCAATTTTGGGGCGTAGATGGCAAAAAAGTCGATTTGCCGAATAATGATGCGGTTCAAAACATTTTGGCTAAAATTGATAAGAAGAACGACTTTCAGGTAGAAAATGTTCTAAAACGTGAGCGCAGACGGCAACCGGCGGCTCCTTTTACAACTTCAACTATGCAGCAGGAAGCAAATAAACGTTTAAATTATCGCACCCGCAGAACGATGAGTATTGCGCAGCAATTGTATGAAGGAATTAGTTTAGGCAAACAGGGTATTGTTGGTTTAATTACTTATATGAGAACTGATTCCAAACGGACATCACCAGTTGCTCAAGCTGAGGCTTCAAAATTTTTAAATGAAAACTACGGTAAAGAATACGCTGCTAAGGGAGCACGTCACTTTAAGAACCAAGAAGATGCTCAAGACGCGCATGAAGCTATTCGTCCTACCAGTGTTTATCGCACGCCAGAATCACTCAAGTCAGTTTTAACGACAGAACAGTACCGTCTTTACCAATTAATCTGGTCCAGATTTTTGGCTAGTGAAATGACACCCGCCGTTTATGACACGGTCAGAGCGGACATCACGCAAAATGGGGTAGCATTTAGAACTACCGGTTCTAAAATGAAATTTGCTGGCTTTACCAAGGTTTATGATAACCAGCAGGAAAAAAATGTTGAGCTGCCTGAGTTAAATGATGGCGATAAAGTTAAATTGGCCAAGTCTGATAATAAACAGCACTTTACCATGCCACCCGCAAGATATACCGAAGCAAGTCTAGTGCATTCTTTAGAAGAAAACGGCGTGGGTCGACCTTCTACTTATGCACCTACTATTGATACAATTCAACGGCGTTATTATGTTAAGTTAGATGGTAAATCTATTGTGCCGACAGAGTTAGGTGAAATAGTCGATAATCTGATTGAAAAATTCTTCCCTGATATTGTTAATATTGACTTTACCGCCCAATTGGAAAATGACTTAGACGGAATTGAAGAAGGCAAGAAAAACTGGGTAAAGGTAATTGATGATTATTATCATCCCTTTAAAAAGGAATTAGACAAGGCAGATGCCGGCATTAAAAAGGTGCAGATTAAGGATGAGCCTGCTGGCTTTAACTGTGATATCTGTGGTGCTCCCATGGTGATTAAAATGGGACGCTACGGCAAGTTTTATGCCTGCTCACGCTTTCCCGATTGTCGCAATACCAAGGCAATTGTTAAGAAAGTTGGTGTTACTTGCCCTAAATGCGGTAAAGGTGACGTAGTCGAAAAGAAGTCTAAGCGTAACCGCAAGTTTTACGGTTGTTCTCGTTATCCTGACTGTGACTTTGTTTCTTGGGATAAGCCGATTAATCGCAACTGCCCTAATTGTGGTCATTTCTTGGTGGAAAAGAGAAATAAAAAAGGACCTGTAATTCTTTGCCCGAATGGGGATTACAAAGAAGAACAAAACTCTGAAAAAGAAGCTGCAGAAAGTTAAATTTATATTAATATCATCAGATCACTTTTGGTTTGATGATATTCTTATATATAAACAAATATTTTTAGTAGAGGAATATGATAATATGCCTGAAAAAGTTACTGTAATTGGCGGGGGATTAGCCGGAAGTGAAGCTGCTTGGCAGCTGGCTAAACGGGGAATTACCGTTGATTTATTTGAAATGCGCCCGCAAAAAATGACCCCAGCGCATAAAACTGACCAGTTTGCTGAATTAGTTTGTACAAATTCTATGCGTTCCAACCAATTATCTAATGCGGTGGGGTTGTTAAAAGAAGAAATGCGTCAGCTTGATTCACTGATCATGCAAGCTGCTGATCATTCTCAGGTGCCAGCTGGTGGGGCGTTGGCAGTTGACAGGGATGAATTTAGCGGTTATGTCACAGATAAGCTGCATTCAATGCCGAATATCAATTTTCATACAGAAGAAATTACTGCCATTCCCACTGATGGTATCACGATAATAGCAACCGGTCCTTTGACTAGTGACAAGTTAGCGGCAGAGATACAACAATTTTCGGGTAAGGAAAGCCTGCATTTCTTTGACGCTGCGGCTCCAATTATTGCTGCAGCTTCAATTGATATGGATATTGTTTATAAAAAATCGCGCTATGATAAAGGTGAAGCTGCTTATTTAAATTGCCCCATGACTAAAGAGCAATATGAGAATTTTACTCACGAACTGGTCAATGCGGAAACCGCAGAGGTTCATAGCTTTGAAAACAGTGACGTTTTTGAAGGGTGCATGCCAATTGAAGTAATGGCACAAAGAGGCATTAAAACAATGCTGTTTGGCCCCCTGAAACCTGTAGGGTTAGAAAACCCGGCAACAGGCAAGACACCGTATGCTGTGGTTCAGCTGAGACAAGATAATGCTGTTGCCTCAATGTACAATATTGTCGGCTTTCAAACACACCTGAAATATGGCGAACAAAAACGGGTTTTCTCAATGATTCCTGGACTTGAAAACGCTCGCTTTATTAGATACGGTAAAATGCACCGCAATACCTATATGACTTCTCCCGGAGTTTTGTCAGCTACATACGAGGCAAAAAAACAAGCCGGCTTATTTTTTGCTGGTCAAGTCACTGGCGTTGAAGGTTATGTTGAAAGTGCAGGCAGCGGCTTGGTAGCAGGAATTAATGCATCCCGCAGAGCTTTAGGTCTTGAACCGGCAGCTTTTCCCAAGTTAACAGCATTGGGTTCAATGGCTAACTACGTCACTACTGCAGATATCAAACACTTTCAACCAATGAATGCCAGTTTTGCATTAATTCCCGGGCTTGAAGGTCCTAAAGTGCGTAATAAAAAAGAGCGTCATCTTAAAATTAGTCAGCGCGGTTTGGATTGTTTAAAAGAATTTCAAGAGAAAGTGCTAAATTAAATGGCTCCCAATCAAGACGATTTATTAAATCTTTTTATTTCTTATTTACAAAATGAGAGGCATTACAGTCCAAAAACAATACTGTCTTATCAAACAGACCTAACCGAAGCAAAAAAATTTTGGCAAGAAAATGGCGGCTTTAATGGGTGGAATAACATAGACAGAAGGGATGTAGAAATTTACCTTCAAAATCTGTCTGATCGAAAACTAGCGCGCACCACTCAATCTCGTAAAATGTCCAGTTTGAGATCTTTTTATCACTTTTTAACTAAAAGAAATATTGTTAAAATAGATCCAACGCAGACGATAGTTCTGCGGGCAAGGGAACGTAAACTGCCACAATTTTTTTACTCACCTGAAATTAAGCAAGTTTTTGATTCATTAACCGGAAATGACCCTTTGACCTTGCGTAACTTAGCTTTATTTGAATTGTTTTATACCACCGGCATGAGGGTAAGTGAGGTAAGAAACCTCAAAATTAAGCAAATTGATTTAGATTTAAAAATAATTCTGGTTCATGGTAAGGGCAACAAAGATCGTTATGTCGCTTTTGATGAACAAACAAAATCTGCTTTAACGCGTTATTTTGATAATAGTCGTCAAAAACTCTTGGGCAATCAAGAGGATTTAAACTATGTTTTTCTCAATAATGCGGGTAAACAGTTATCTGACCGCGGTATCGAATATATCATGCAAAAAGTTTTTAATGGTGCTGGTATTAATGGTAAGGTACATCCACATGAGTTGCGGCATTCCTTTGCGACTGCAATGTTAAATAATGGTGCTGATTTACGTAGTGTACAGGAATTATTAGGACACGATAATTTATCCACTACTCAAATCTATACTCACGTAACAATGAGTCATTTACAGGCAAACTACGAAAAATATTTTACCCGTAATGACAAGAAAGACGAGGCAAAAAAATGACAACAATTTGTTCAGTAAAATTCAATGGTAAAACAGCAATAGCTGGTGATGGTCAAGTTACTCTTGGTGAAAAAGTAATTGCCAAAGCCACTGCTAAGAAAATTAGACGCATTTACCACGACAAAGTAGTTATTGGCTTTGCTGGTGGCGTAGCTGACGCTGTCAGTTTGCAGGACATGCTTGAAGGTAAATTAGAAGCTTTTGGCGGCGACTTGCGCAGAGCTGCTGTTGAAATGGCACAAGCTTGGAGAAAAGATGCTACTTTGCAAAAGCTTGAAGCAATGCTCATTGCTTTTAATGAAAAAGACTTGTTACTTATTTCAGGTAATGGTGAAGTGCTGGAGCCTGACGAAAATGTTGTAGCAATTGGTTCTGGTGGGAATTTCGCGCAGGCGGCAGCGATCGCGTTGACTAGACATTCAGCCAACATGAGTGCTAGTGAAATTGCCCATGAAGCTGTGGAAATTGCATCTGGAATTGATATCTTTACTGATGACCAGATAATTACAGATGAATTGTAAAAACGGAGCGGAAAGAAATGGAAACAAAAACACCGAAACAAATAGTTAGCCTGCTTAATGAATACATTATTGGGCAGGATGAAGCCAAAAAAGCCGTTGCTGTGGCTTTGTATAACCGCTACCGGAGAATGCAGCTGCCTAAAAAAATGCAAGAAGATATCACACCTAAGAACCTCTTAATGGCTGGTCCTACTGGTGTCGGTAAAACTGAAATTGCGAGAAGGCTGGCAGCAATTGTTAATGCTCCGTTTGTTAAAGTAGAGGCGACTAAATTTACCGAAGTTGGTTACGTTGGTCGTGATGTAGAATCAATGGTGCGGGATCTGGTGAATGAAGCCGTCCGCATGGAAGAAAAAGACCAATTTGACCGCGTTCGCGCCCAAGCGACAAAAGAAGCCAATAAAATTTTGGTTCGTTTGCTGGTCCCTGGTGTTAAGCGTGAGCGCAGGAAAAATCAAATGCAGGAATGGCAGGACATGATGTCAATGTTAATGGCTGGGGGCCAGGGAGATAACCATTCTGCAGATTCTGATCAAGAAGAGATCACTGATGATGTCCGCAATGAACGATTGAGTGTAGCTGAGCAGTTAAGTAAAGGTTTGCTTGAAAATCGTGAAGTCACAATCGAAGTTGAACAAGCGCCAAAAGTTAATCCTATGGGTGATATGATGGGGCAAATGGGGATTGATATGAGCTCCATGCTTAACGGTTTAGTACCTAAGAAAAAAATCAAGCGCACATTGGCGGTAAAAGATGCCCGAGAAATTTTGATACAGCAAGAATCGCGCAAAATGGTCGACTATGACTCCCTTTACCAAAAGGCAATTGAACGTACAGCCAATAACGGCATCATTTTTATCGACGAAATTGATAAAATTACTGCGGGCAATAAAAATACATCCGGTGAAGTCTCGCGTGAAGGTGTGCAAAGAGATATTCTACCAATTGTTGAGGGTTCTACCGTTCAAACTAAATACGGCCCTGTAGCAACAGATCATATTCTCTTTATTGCTGCTGGTGCCTTTTCTGAATCTAAGCCGAGTGACCTGATTCCTGAACTGCAAGGACGTTTTCCGATTAGGGTAGAGCTTAATGCACTGACTAAAGATGACTTTGTCAAAATTTTGAAGGATCCTGAAGATTCCCTTTTAGAGCAATATGTTGCTTTGATGAAAGCCGATGGGATCAAGTTAATTTTTACACAAGAAGCTGTCGATCGCATAGCTCAAATTGCTTATGATGTAAACCAAGGCACAGATAATATTGGTGCCAGACGTTTATCAACTATTTTGGAAAAACTGCTCGAAGATGTCTTGTATGAAGGCCCTGATATGACAATGGGCGAAATTACAGTGACTGAAGCATACGTTAATGAAAAACTTAGTGATATAATTACAAATAAAGATTTAACTAAGTTCATTCTTTAACAAAGGTGATGATCAAACATGGACTATATTATCAAAAACAGCTTTTTACAGGTTAAAATTGCCAGTAAAGGTGCTGAGGTCCAAAGTGTTAAAAGTTTACATAGCGGGTATGAATACATTTGGCAGGCTGATCCAAAGATATGGCAGAGGCATGCGCCTATTCTCTTTCCCATTGTAGGTAGACTGAAAAATGATGAATATACTTATCAAGGTAAAACCTATCATTTAACTCAGCATGGTTTTGCCCGAGACTTGGAATTTTCCGTTGAGCAGCAAACTGCTGAAAGTATCACTTTTTTGCTGACAGATAATGAGCAAACCAGGAAGGTGTATCCGTTTAGTTTTGAATTACGGGTAAATTACAACCTGCTTAATAACTTACTGGAAGAAAATTTTAGCGTGCATAACAAGTCTGACGGAGAAATGATTTTTGGTATTGGGGGGCATCCTGGTTTTAATATTCCTACGAGCGCAGATTTAACTAAGGAAGATTTTTACTTCAGTACCAAACCTTCAAGAGCTCGCGTGCGGATACCCCTTAACGGTCAGTTTTTAGATTGGGCTAATAGGTCGCTAGCTTCAACCAATAGTTTGATTACTCTGAGCGATCATCTATTTAAAGATGACGCATTGATTTTTCAAATGCGCGGCCATGATAACCGTATTTCATTAAAAACAGATGCGAATAATTTTCACGTCAATGTGTGGCTGAGGGATGCCCCGTTTGTGGGAGTCTGGTCACAATATCCTCAAACGGCTGACTTCGTGTGTATTGAGCCTTGGTGGGGGATTGCTGACCGCACTGACACCAATCAAAAGCTTGAAGAAAAATACGGCATGAATCATCTTGCTGCCGGAGCTACTTTTACCGCAGGGTTTAGTATGGCATTTCATGATAAAGATGAATGAAAAAGTTTCAATATGATGAAAGAGAAAGCATGAGCTTTCTTTTTTTATGACAAAAATCTGATGTTGCGAACTAATGTTCTAACAATTATAATAAAATAGCTAGCAATTGAGCTAGCTAAAAATATTAATAGATAGAGGTTATAACTTATTGTGCTTTTTCTTGTACCAATACCATAGACCAAAGGGGATGATATTTTCTTGATGGTGCAGCAAGCGAACGATATTAGTTCTATGGCGGATAAATAAGATGACCATGATGCAGCCGACGATGATTTCAAGAAAAATATCATTGAAAAAGAAAGTAACAATAAATATTAATACTACTGCAATTAAACTGGATAAACTGACATAAGATGTTATGAAAACCAGTGGCAAAAATATTAGCGCACAAACACCAAAGAATTTCAAATTATAGCCTAAGAATAAGCCGGCACTGGTAGCTACTGCCTTACCACCTTTGAATTTAAGAAAAAAAGAAAAAGTGTGCCCTAAGATAGCCAACCCACCGGAAATTAATAGTAAGTATTTAGGACCATTAATATGAAATAGCCGCGGTAGGTTGGTTGCTAATGTGCCCTTGAGAACATCAATCACTAACACTACGCTTCCTGCAACGGGACCAAAAACACGAAAAGAATTAGTAGTGCCGATATTGCCGGAACCATAATCTCTAATGTCCTCAGAAAAAAATATCTTGCCTACGATAACACCAGTAGGAAACGATCCTATTAAATATGCTAGAATAAATATCAGAATTAAATTTAGATTTATCATTTATATCCTACTCTCTTAACATCTAAGGCTATTTTATCAGAGATTACTAAGTATGAGGATGAAAATAAATAAATGATTTTAAACTGGAGGAGTCTATTTGACTAAAACAAGTAAAAAAACGAATTCTTATGATGATTCAGCGATTCAGATTCTTCACGGTTTGGAAGCTGTGCGGAAAAGGCCGGGGATGTATATCGGTTCAACCGATGTACACGGACTGAATCAGTTAGTCTACGAAATCGTAGACAATTCAGTTGATGAAGCAATGGCCGGATTCGGTAAAGAAATTGACGTTACAATTCATCAAGATAATAGCGTCACCGTACGCGATTTTGGACGCGGTATGCCAACTGGGATGCATAAATCAGGTAAACCGACAATTGAAGTTATTTTAACTGTTTTGCATGCGGGGGGTAAATTTACCGAACAAAATTATAAAACATCCGGTGGTCTACACGGTGTGGGCTCTTCCGTTGTTAATGCTCTTTCCAGTTACATGGATGTGAAAGTCGTGCGTGATGGTATAGAGTATGAAGAAGAATTTAAAGATGGCGGTCATCCCATTGGGACTTTAAAACGTTTAGGAAAGACTAAAGAAAAAACAGGTACGACCATCACATTCAAGCCAGATGAAAAGATTTTTTCAACCATTAAATATAAATATGAAACTATTCAAGAACGTATTCGTGAATCGGCTTTTTTGCTTAAAGGTGTCAGGTTCGTTTTAACCGATGAACGTGAGCCGGAACATCACGATGACTTCAAGTATGACGATGGCATTAAAGCCTTCGTCTCCTACCTTAATGAAGGTAAAGATACTCTGAATGATGTTTTTTATTTTGCCGGCAAACAAGATGAAATTGAAGTTGAATTTAGCGGTCAATACAGCGACAGTTATTCTGAAAATTTGGTTTCTTTTGTAAATAATGTTCGTACAGCAGACGGCGGTACCCATGAGGTGGGTGCAAGAAGCGGTTTCACCCGCGCTTTTAACGATTATGCCAAAAAACAAGGCTTACTCAGTAAAAAAGATAAAAACATTGACGGTTCTGATTACCGGGAAGGTTTAAGTGCTGTCTTATCAGTTAAAATTCCAGAAGAATTATTGGAATTTGAGGGTCAAACTAAGGGTAAGCTGGGTACTCCTCAGGCTAGGTCAGTAGTTGATGCTATTGTCTATGAAAAAATGTCTTATTACTTAATGGAAAAAGGCGAACTGGCGCAGGAACTGGTTAAAAAAGCCCAAAGAGCCAGGGATGCCCGTGAAGCTGCCAAAAAAGCCCGCAACGAAAGTAGAAACGGTAAAAAAAGGCGCAAAAAAGAGGTTCTTTCCGGTAAATTAACACCTGCGCAATCACGCAACCCTAAGAAAAATGAATTATTCTTAGTTGAGGGTGACTCTGCCGGTGGCTCAGCAAAACAGGGCCGTGACCGTAGATTTCAAGCTATTTTGCCTTTACGGGGTAAAGTTTTAAATACCCAAAAGGCTAAATTACAAGACATTTTTAAAAACGAAGAAATTAATACAATGATCTACACTATTGGTGCGGGTGTTGGGACTGAGTTTAAAGTGGCAGATTCAAATTACGATAAAGTAATTATTATGACGGACGCTGATGACGATGGTGCTCATATTCAGATACTTCTGCTTACTTTTTTCTATCGTTACATGAGACCAATGATTGAACACGGTAAGGTTTATATTGCACTGCCGCCCCTTTACCGCTTGCAAAAAGGACGAGGCAAAAAAGCACAGGTCAAATATTCCTGGACCGATGAAGAATTAGCAGCTGATGAAAAGAAAATGGGCCGGGGATATACCCTGCAAAGGTTTAAAGGACTTGGTGAAATGAATGCCGAACAGTTATGGCAAACGACCATGGATCCTGAAACCAGATTACTGATCCGCGTTAAGATTGATGATGCTGCTTTAGCAGAACGCCGTGTGACTACATTAATGGGTGACAAGGCAGGAGCGCGTAGAAAATGGATTGAAGAAAACGTTAAATTCAGAATGGGCGAAAATGCTTCAATTTTAGAGGAAGAAAATGAATAGGGGTTTGATTAATGGCAACTAAAGAGCGAATTCGTGAAATGCCGCTTGAACAAGTTATGGGTGAGCGCTTTGGCAGATATTCTAAATATATAATTCAAGAACGTGCCTTACCGGATATTCGTGATGGCTTAAAACCTGTGCAGCGCAGAATTTTATATGCTATGTATCAGGATAATAACACTTATGATAAACCGTTTAAAAAGGCAGCTAAGGCTGTGGGTAATATCATGGGTAATTTTCATCCTCATGGTGACAGTTCAATTTATGGTGCTTTAGTTCACCTTTCTCAAGATTGGAAAATGCGTGAGCCGTTAATAGAAATGCACGGTAATAATGGTTCTATGGACGGGGATGGTCCTGCAGCTATGCGTTATACCGAGTCGCGCTTAAGCAAGATTTCAAACATGTTGCTGCAAGATATTGATAAAGACACCGTCAACATGGTACTTAATTTCGATGATACCGAGTACGAGCCTACAGTATTACCAGTTCGTTTTCCCAATTTGTTAGTTAATGGTTCTACCGGTATTTCAGCAGGATATGCTACCGAAATTCCACCACACAATCTCTCTGAAGTTATTGACGCTACTATTTATTTGCTGAAAAATCCGGCTGCGACTTTAGATGACCTGATGAAATTTGTCAAAGGTCCTGACTTTCCGACAGGGGCTATTGTCTTAGGAGAAAAAGGATTACGTGAAGCTTATGAAACTGGTCGCGGCCGCATTCAGGTACGCGCAAAGTCGACTATTCAAGAAATAAGGGGGCACCGCGAAGAAATAGTAATTACGGAAATTCCTTTTGCTGTTAACAAAGCTCTTTTGGTTAAAAAAATGGATGAAATCCGCTTAAACAAAGAGATTGACGGCATTGCAGAAGTGCGTGATGAAACTGATAGACATGGATTATCTATTGTAGTCGAACTTAAAAAGGGTGCAGATGCACAAAATATTTTAAATTATCTCTTTAAAAATACTGAACTGCAGGTATCATACAATTTCAATATGGTTGCTATTGATCACATGACGCCAATGCAGGTTGGTCTGAAACACATCTTGTCTTCATACTTAGAACATGAAAAAGATGTTGTAATTAAGAGGACAAAGTATGATCTAAATAAAGCTGAAGAACGGCTTGAGATAATTCAAGGCTTAATTCACGCAATGGATATTTTGGATCAAGTTATCAAGGTAATTAGGGCTTCTAAAAATAAAGCAGAAGCTAAGACCAACTTGTCTGAAAAATTTAATTTTTCTGCTAGACAAGCAGAAGCAATTGTATCTCTCCAGTTATATCGATTAACTAATACAGACGTTGATGCGTTAGTTAAAGAGCAGACAGAATTAAACGAGAAGATTGCGCGTTTTAAGGAGTTGCTCTCTAACCAGAAGACACTGGAAAAAGAAATAGTTAAAGAATTATCTATCGTAAAAAGAGAATTTGGCAATCCTCGCCGGACAGAAATTTCTTCAGAAAACGCCAAAATTCAAATTGACGAAAAAGCACTGGTTGCTGATGAACAAGTGCGGGTGTTAATAAGTAGGGATGGCTATTTAAAGAGGTCTTCTCTGCGTTCATGGCAGTCAAGCGATGATGAAGATAATGGTTTACCGGGCGGGGATGATGTAGTGTTTGAAAAAACACTTTCTACTTTGACTAATTTATATCTTTTTACTAGTCGTGGAAATGTGATTTATCGTCCAGTAAGTGAATTGGTTGAAGCTAAGTGGAAAGAAACAGGGCAGCACCTTTCTCAAGAAATAGGGTTGGATGATGATGAAAACATCATTCGCGTATTTGATTTTGCTGAGCTGGACCAAAATATTAATTTCTTGCTGGCTACTAATGACGGCTATATTAAGCAGCTGAGTTTAAGTAACCTTCAACCTACAAGAACTTACCGTTCACGAGCTATCACAGCTATGAAAATGAAAAAAGCCGATAGTAAAGTTATTCGTGTTGATTTAGTTAAACCTGATAGTGCAGCAGAAATCATTTTATTTACCCATAATGCTTATGCAATTCGTTTTGATATTAGTGAAATACCTGAATCTGGTGCTAAATCTTTTGGAGTTAAATCAGTCAATCTTAAAGCTGAAGACTTTGTAGTTTCCTATGTCTTAGTAAATCCAGAATTTATTGATTTGCTGCGTATTGGTTTAATTACACAAAGAGGTGCATTTAAGCAGTTTAAAGCTGATCTGATCAATAAGGTGACACGGGCTAAACGGGGTGTTTTAGTACTAAGAGAATTAAAGACTAAACCACATCGTATTGCAGCAGTTACAGCTTATGGTCAGGATCATACCTTATTTGTTACTACTACAAGCAAGAGAAAAATTAAAGTGTTAACTAATGAGTATCCGGTTAGTGATAGATATTCAAATGGTTCATTTGTAATTGATATAACGAGTGATGGGGTACCAGTCAATATACGATTGGGAAAGCCGTTAAGTGCAGAATAAATTTTAATTTATTTAATGATATAAATAAATTATGAAAGCACTTTGATAAAATTTAATATTACTTTGACACAAAGGGGTTTTTGATTAATAATAGCATATAAATAGAGCTATATAATTGTTAAGATAGAAGGAATAATTTTATGCCTAAAACAGAAACAATACTATCAACCAAGTCCTTACATTATTTCTTGCAATTAATCGATACCATGAATTATACTCAAGCTGCTCAAATACTTGGTATTACTCAACCAGCATTAACTCAACAAATAAAAAAGATAGAGCATGCAATCGGAACTCCTTTGTTCGGTCAAATGGGCAAAAAACTTTATCTTACTGAAGCTGGGAAGCAATTACAGACTGGTGCAATCAAGCTTCTTGGAACTGTAAATTCTGTTGTTAGCGATATTCAAGAATTTACTCAAGAAGATAAAGGGCATATTGCTATTGGCGTTTTGGAAAGTGTTAATTCTGACATTCTGCGACATTTTTTGGTTAAATTTAACCAAAAATTTCCAGATATTACTATTAATGTTTCCTACTATAATCGCAAAGACCTTTGGTATAATCTCGACAATAATTTAATTGATTTAGCTTTGTTGTATGTGCCTGAAACAACTAAGAAAAGCCAAGCAAACATTCAGAATCAATACGAACAAATGAAAATTGTTCAGGATAAATTGACAATCTTAACCCATGATAATCAGGCGGAAGTAGGGAAGGCCTATCCTGTTTCTAAATTTTTAGGCAAAAAGTGGGTTCTTTATCCTGACGATTTTTATTTAACTCAATTATTAAAAGGAAAGTTGGGTAGTAAATTAAATACCAGAAATGGTTTAAAAGTACCCCTAACTTTTACTTCCACTCAGCAGTTAGTGGCGACTGCACAAGAAACTAAATATGATACGGTTGTGAGCGATTCATATTTTCAATTACACAAAAATGAAATTACTCTGACCCCAGTCTTTTTAAAGGGTGTTCAAAAGTTTTCAATTTCGTTTATTTACCGTAAGGGTAAAAAAGACGTTCCCAGAATCAAGAACTTTTTAGTCGAATTGAAGAACTTTTTAAGCTAATATCTAGTATAGAGTATAATTTTTAAATGAATTTAACCGTGTAAAAATACTCTTGGTTACTTAAGCATTATTGGGTAAACTATGATATAAGTATATTTTTATAAAAGAAGAAATAGAGGAGAATAAATGGAAAAAGAATTAGTCTTTGGTCATCAAAATCCAGACACAGATGCAATTGGTACAGCGATAGCTTACTCTTATTTACAAAATAAATTAGGATATAACACAGAAGCTGTTGCTTTAGGTGAAGCTAATGACGAAACTGCTTTCGCTTTAAATAAGTTTGGCTTTGAGGCACCTAGAGTGATAAAAACAGCAGCAAATGAAGTTAAAAAAGTAATGCTTGTTGACCATAATGAACCTCAACAAAGTGTTGCGGATATTGATCAAGTTACTGTTACTCATGTGGTTGACCACCATAGAATTATGAATTTTGATACCAGTATGCCGTTATTCTATTTGGCTGAACCAGTAGGTTGCACAAGTACAATTATGCTGGGACTGTACAAGCATTTCGGTGTTGAAATTCCCCAAAATATAGCTGGAATTATGTTATCTGCGATAATTTCAGATACTTTGCTATTGAAATCTCCTACTACAACCGAAAAGGATAGGGAAGCAGTAAAAGAACTAGCCAAGATTGCTGACGTTGACTATGAAAAATATGGTTTGGAAGAACTTAAAGCTGGTACTAATATTGCAAGTAAATCAGAAGAAGAACTAATTGATTTGGACGCCAAGTCTTTTGACCTTAACGGTAAAAATGTTCGCGTTGCTCAGATAAATGTAGTTGATTTACCAGAAGCCTTAGAACGTAAAGATGCGTTCTTGAAAGCCATGAGCGATTCAGCAAATTCTGCCGGTTACGATTTATTTATGCTGCTTATAACTAATGTACTCGACTCAGATTCAACTGCATTAGTTATAGGTTCAAATGATGCACTAGCTTCATTTGAAAAAGCATTTGGTTCTGTCAAAGATTCAGAAATCAGTTTGCCAGGAGTAGTTTCAAGAAAGAAACAAGTAGTACCGCCATTGACAGACGCATTCAAGTAATTTAAAAAAGCACGAAATAGAATTTCTATTTCGTGCTTTTTTTAATCTTTATTGATTTCTTTAGCCAAAATAATGAATGATTTACATACTCTTTCGGCCTTGTCTGGTGACATTTTTCTAAGTTCATTAAGAACCTTCTTAATAAATACAGGAGTATTATCTTGATGGTTTTCAACTTTAACTTCCTTAAAGCGGTAAGCATTCATGATAATATCTGGTGTAGTAGTATTTAATGCTCTGGCAATCGAGTCAAGCTTTTGAATACTAATATTTTGGTTTTTTGTACGTTCAAGACGTGAAATAAAGTTGACTGATAAATCACTTAATTCAGCGAGATCCTCCTGAGTCAACTTTTGTTCACGCCGCCTACGGCATATTTCTTTTCCTAAATTTATACTCATGGAATAAATTCAACCCTTTCAAAAAAATAATTCCATATTCTATAATAACAGATTAATTATAGAAGTGAACAATAAAACAAAATAATAATGAATAAAACACTTGCTTTTGACAAATTTCTACTCAAACTAAATGTTTTAAACTATACCCCACATAGTATTGTAAGCTATTTTTTGG
>CAMLRL010000008.1 GCA_946482465.1 uncultured Lactobacillus sp. | reverse complement strand
TTAGCAGCGTTTGTTATCTTACTAAACCCGCTAACTTTTGTCAACTGGTTTTGCTCGATTTTTCTTTGTCCAACAGTGCTTTTGAGCACTTCGTCAAGAACAAATAATACTTTACTCCAATTGGTAGAACTCGTCAAATAATTTTTTATGTTCGGTATTCGAGGAGTACTAAATCAAAATTAGTTTAAGCTAATTACTAATATCATCATTATCTCTAATTATAATATTTACTTTAAAATAAAATATTCGTAATTTGTTCATTTTTGGGTTGGATTTTGCAATTTTATGGCAAAAAAATTTTAATAAAAAAAGGTCGAAATCGACCTTTTAAGTTATTTAGATTAAGCTTTCTTCCTTAGTAATCTTTGTTTTACCATTCATATAAGGAACTAAAGCTTCAGGAACAGTTACTGTTCCGTCTTCATTTTGGTAGTTTTCTAGAATTGCTGCGACTGTTCTACCTACTGCCAATCCTGAACCGTTCAATGTGTGAGCCAAGTGTAATTTGCCATCTTCATCACGATAACGAATTTGGGCACGACGAGCTTGGAAATCAGTACAGTTTGAACAACTGGAAATTTCACGGTACTTATCTTGAGCTGGCATCCATACTTCTAGATCATAAGTTTTTGCACTAGTAAAACTTGCATCCCCAGTTGACAATGCAACGACATGGTATGGCAAGTTCAGTTTTTGTAATAAGTGTTCAGCATTCTTAGTTAATTTATCAAGTTCATTCCATGATTCTTCAGGCTTACAGATTTTAACCATTTCAACCTTTCTGAATTCATGCATTCTGATTAAACCACGAGTATCACGACCAGCTGAACCTGCTTCACTTCTAAATGCTGGAGAAAGTGCAGTTACACTAATTGGTAACCGATCTTCATGAATAATTTCATCACGGAAGTAGTTAACCAATGGAACTTCAGCAGTTGGAATTAAAGTTAAATCAAGTGGCTTGTCGGGATCGTCATTATCTACAATCGTGTAAACATCTTCGCGGAATTTAGGGAATTGGCCCGTACCTTGCATTGATTCATCGTTAACTAAGTATGGTGGAATTACTTCTGTGTATCCTTCTTTAGTATTTTCATCTAAGAAAAAGTTAAATACAGCACGTTCAAGCAATGCACCGGCACCTTTATAGTAAACAAAACGTGCACCAGAAACTTTTGCACCACGATCCCAGTCTAAGATGTCTAAATCAGTTCCTAATTCCCAATGTGCTTTTGGCTTAAAAGATAGTTTAGTAGGTTCATGCCACTTACGTACTTCTTCATTGAAGCTTTCATCAGGGCCAATTGGGTCTGAATCATCTGGGAAGTTAGGCAATCTTAACAAAATATAATTTTGCTTTTCGGTTAAGTCAGCAACTTTTTCATCAAGTTCTTTAATTTCTTGACCAACTTCACGCATTTTTTCAATCGCAGGAGTTGCATCTTCCTTGTTTCTCTTCTTTTCAGCAATTTCCTTTGAAACTTTGTTACGCTCTGCCTTTAATTGCTCACTACGATTTAAGCCTTCACGACGATCGGCATCAATTTTCACCAATTCATCGAGTTCTTCAGGCTTAATGCCACGTCTACTAAGCTTGTCCTTAGCCCAATCGAGATTCTCACGAATCAATTTAATATCTAACATAGTTTACCTCCACAAAAAAAGCCAATTCATCCCTCAAATTGGGACGAATTGGCTCTACATGGCTTCGCGGTACCACCCAGTTTCAACCACGAAATTCGCGATTGCACTTCATTAAGTTGGCGATAACGGTGCCGCAATGCCGTGTAACTATTAATTACCCACATTAATGGAATCTGGAAACGACTTCTATTCGCTTGCACCAAAATGCGAACTCTCTGAATCAGTCTTAGGACTCCGTGTTTTGAAATTATTTTAAGCCATTCCTACTCGTTTGGCAAATACTATTTTTAATTATATGAACATTTATATTTTAACCTAAAATAAAACCACTATACTTATTGCAGCATCAAGTTAATTCTTACCTGCAAAAAAAGAAATCCAAGCATTACTCGAATTTCCTTTTATTTAACATTATTTACTACAAAAGCATTTGGGTTATTTCTAAAACAATCGGGACAACAATCACAAACAATACAGTCGAAGTAGTTACAACATTGGTTGCATATTGTACATCCCCATGCGATTCACCTACAAGAATCGGTAAAACTGCTAAAGCAGGTGTCGCAGACTGTACTATCAAGGTTTGTTTTGCTAGCCCCGTTAATGCTGGTCCCCAGCTTCCACCAACAACAATTAAGATAATCATCAATGCTGGAACTAATACAAATCTACCAAGTAAAGCCCAAATTGTATCACGGTCGAGGTGAATAGACTTTAAACCAGCATCAGCCAAAATAATACCAATATAAATTAACGACATTGGTGTTACAATTCCACCAACCATGCCTAAAACAGCAGTAATCCAACTTGGAATTGGCACTTCAACTAGCAAGCAGAGCAAAGCAATTAAGAAGCCTACTAGTGGCGCTGGTAATAATTTCTTCCAGTTAAACTTTTGTTGTTTCTGTTTTTGTACAGTTGGATCATCACTGGAAATAAAGAAGACACCGATCGCCCAAGTTGAAACTGTATTTAATACGTAGTAAATCAAAAAATACGGCATACTTTTTTGGCCAAACAGCGCAATATTTAATGGTAATCCAATAAAAATCGTATTGGCATTAGTAATCGCATTAATAAATGTCCCTCGTCTACCTTTACGGATTCGTAAGACTTTGCACAGCAGCCAAGCAAACAAATAGCTTAAGGCAAAACAGATGATTGCATAAATCAGGCCACCAGTTAAGCCAAATAGTTTTTCTCTCGTTAAATACTTTAAAACCGAAACAAAAATTGAAGCCGGTAAAGCAATATTCATAATCAAATACGAAATGTTACTTTTAAATTGGTCACCAAGCTTGCCACTACTACGCAACCAATACCCTAATGCAATCACTAACAAAAGTTCGACAACACTAGTCAAAGATGTAAGAAAGGCTTGCATTTATTCTCACTTCCAATCATCTGAATAAACTGGAGACCAGCGCAAAGCTTGCACTGCTTCTTCACCATCTTGATAATCGTTTTGATTAAGGTGGTCTTTAATTGCTTGGTTAGCTACAGCCTTTGCCACAGTTTGCGAAAAGACGTTTAATTTTTCAACCGGTGGTAAAACTGCGGCTCCCGGCTTACTTGAATCAACAATTCCACCTAGAGAATGGGCAGCAACACTAATCATCTCATCACTCAAAATCTTAGCATTGACTGCTAATGCTCCTAGGCCAAGTCCAGGATATACTAATGCATTATTAGCCTGACCAATTTCATATTTTGTCCCCTGATATTCAACTGGATCAGCTGGGATACCGGTTGCCACCAAAGCCTTTCCTTTAGTCCATTGAATCAAGTCCTGGGCTTTTGCTTCAGCTAACTGTGTCGGATTAGACAGTGGGAAAATAATTGGACGCTCAGTATGGTCTGCCATTTCTGTCACAATTTCCTGCGTAAAAGCACCAGATCTAGTCGAAGTTCCGACTAAAATGTCTGGATGTACTGCTTGAACAACACTCTTTAAATCTGTTAGTTGATCCGGATGAGCAAACTCAGCCTTTTTTCTAACAAAGGGCTTTTGTGCAGGCGTTAAATCAGGGGTATCCTCAAATAGTAATCCCTGTTTATCAACCAGGTAAAAGTGTTCGCGTGCTTCATCTGGCTTCATCCCCATTTGCAACATTTCAGCATATACTTGTTCAACAATCCCAGTTCCAGCAGTTCCGGCACCAAAGCAAACATATTTTTGTTCGGTTAGCTTTTGGCCACTGATTTTTAACGCGCCTAAAATTCCCGCTAAAACAATTACACCAGTTCCTTGAATATCATCGTTAAAAGTTAGGATTTTGCCGCGATAGTGTTTCAACAAATTGTCAGCATTGTCACGACCAAAATCTTCAAAGTGGAGGTATAGCCCAGGAAAAAGCTTTTCAACCGCCTGAACAAAGCGATCAACAAATTGATAATATGGTTCGCCATTTATGCGCCGATGATGATTACCCAGATAAAGCGAATCATTCAGCAGCTTCTCATTGTTTGTTCCAACATCAAGTACTACTGGTAAAACACATGCTGGATCGACACCAGCCGCAGCAGTATAAACCATCAACTTACCAACAGAAATGTCGACACCTTGCGTGCCCCAGTCACCTATTCCAAGAATTTCTTCACCATCGGTTACTACGATTAGTTTGATGTCTCGTCCGTCAGCTGCATTTTTCAGGCTAGCCTCAATTTGATCAGGCTCATCAATAGAAAGAAAAGCGGCATTCTGTGGATTAACAAACAAATGACTATAATTTTCAATTGATTCCGCAATTGTCGGATCATAAACAATGGGCATAAACTCAGTTACGTGTTCACTAAAGACCTTAAAAAACAAAACACGATTTGTATTAAAAACAGTCATGAGAAAAATGCGCTTTTCCAAATTGGTCTTTTTCTCTTGGTATTGCAAATAAACTTCACGCGCTTGTTCCTCAAGCGTTTGCTGTTTTGGCGGCAGCATTCCTTCTAAATGATATTGTTCACGCTGCTCTTTTGTATAAGCAGTGCCACGATTCAAAAACGGATCATTTAATCTTGTTTGACCTATCTTATCCATTTTGGACACTCTCCCATCTGTGCAATAATATATTCATTTACTAACACTTTCAGGGTATTCCCTTTATGTAGCAAGTTCAAACAATTAGCTTACTTAAGGGAATTAGCACTTTTTACAGACTCAATTTAATGCTTAGCGTAACTATTTTTAATAAAAAAAGTCTGGGAAACACTGTTTCCTAGACTCAAGTTTAATGATCTTTCAACCACTGTGCTTTTTTCAACACGTAATATTTTTCTTCGTATTTAAATAGCTTACTAATCTGACTCAAGTCAACCGCATAAACATAGTCGAAACCTAGCGTCTTGAGCAATTTTTGTGAACGCAGATTCTGCTTAAAAGTGCCGGCCCAAATTTCTTTTTGTTGCAACTTTTTAAATGCAAAATCAAATAGCAAGGTTAACGCTTCTGTCATATAACCACGGCCTTCAAATGCACGATCAAGCAAAAAGCCAACTTCCTTAGTATCTAGCAGTTCTTTTTCGCTCGTTCCTCGTTCATATAGTTCAACCAAGCCAATTACTTCTTCTGTTTGCATTAGACAAACTACATAACTATACTTGCGAGCAGCGTATTGACCAACAGCAACTTCTGCTTGGGCAAAATTGTCATAGTGCTGGAAGGCAGCCAGCTGCTTGTAATAATCGTCCTGACCCCATTTTAACAATACTTCTGCATCAGTATTTTGAAAAGGTCTTAAAAACACCCGACTACTCATTACTTACCAACAATCTTTAGAAGCCAGTCCATCCCAAACATTAAGGCGAAACTATAAGCTGCAATTGTCCATGGCTTACCTAAAATAATGATCCAGAAATATGTCCAGAAGTTCATGTCTGTCAATCCTGCTAATAAACATAAGACATCATCCGGAGCCATTGGCGCAACTATACAGATTGCAAAGAACCAGTTGAACTTATTCTGATTTTTAGTCCATTTCATATACTTATCAAGGGTCTTTTCGGACACAATGTGCAGAATAAAGGGCCTACCATAAAAGCGGGCTAAGAAGAAGTTGATAATCGAGCCAATGCAGACACCAACGTAGTTATAGATAAAGCCTGCTAGAGGGCCAAAGAACACAACCCCACCCAGCAAAGACACTCCGCCTGGAATAATTGGAATGACCACTTGAATAATCTGGATTAACACAAAAATAACTGGGCCAATAATTCTTTTATCAGCCAGATATGCTTTCATTTTCGTTTGACTAGTAAAAATCCCTAAGTTGTACCAGTAAATACATAATAAAATGATGATAATCCCGCTAACAACGGTCAAGATGTTAATTAATTTTCGACTGGTTTTAGCTGACAGATGCATAGCTTACCTCCAATATTAGGGCTCATTTTACCAAAAAACTTAGTCTAATGATTAGTTTTTACGTCATTTGACTTAATAATTAAAATATTTTAACTTTTTTAAAGATTGCACTTAAATTTGCATCATGTAACTTAATGATAAACTAAAAAGAAGAAATTAAACGTACTAATAACTTTTATTTAAGTATAGCCCATCTAAACAATTAAAAAATAGTAGCCTAAATAATTGGGAGGAAATAGACAATGACAGAGATTTTAACTGATATCATCTTCGACGAGCAAAAGCAATTAGCGACAGATATTTATTTGCCCCAAGGCAACGCAAAAACCAAAATTTTGCTATTTTGGCATGGCGGCGGTTGGTTCCGTGGCGATAAAAGCAATCTTAAAGAGTTATGCCTGATGGCAGCTAATCGTGGCTTTCTTGTTTTTGTCCCTAATTATTCACTTGCTCCCCAAGCAACTTTTCCTGCTGCACATCAAGACAGCATTAATTTTGTCAAATGGCTATTAAGCAGTGAGTATGTCACAAAGGGAACACAAATTAGTCAAATTGGCGTTAGCAGCGGCGGCACGCTAGCCTTATTAGTGGCAGGAAAATATAGCTTTCCAACCATTACGTGGTCTGCGCCCGTCTCCTTTTCTAATTGGATACAAGATCATCCCGCAGTTAAGCCATCACCCCAAGCTCATAAAGATTTTGGAACAGAAGACCTAAATGAAATCAATGACTCATTTTATAAGTACTTCACTTTAACTTATGCCGGCTCACCAAAAATGAGCACGCTCAAACTAATCGATGCAGCTTCATATGATTACCACAATCTCCATCAGCTTTTAATGATTAATTCAACTGATGAATTAACACCAACTAAATATCTGCTTGCTTTTATCAATTTTTTAGCCAGTCAAAATCTTGAGGTTGAACTCAAATTAATCCCTGGAAAACGTCATGCAATGGCGTATGCCAGCGAGTACATTGATTTTTCTTTAGCTTATCTCGAAAATAGTCTAGAGAATAATCAACTGTAATGCCGGTTAATTAAAAGTTAAAATTATTAGCTAGTGCAACTTTTTATTGAAAACGGTTTATAATAGAGTTTATCTATTTGTAACGTAGAAAAGTATCTTTTAAGGAGAATTAATATGGCTAAATATCAATCAGTCAATCCATATACCAATGAAACTTTTGCCAGTTACGATAATCCAACAGCTAGTCAAATTGAAGATGCAATCAACTTGGCAGATGCACTTTATCATAAATGGCGTCACGAGACTCCAGAAAGTCGCGCTGAAATTTTACACCAAGTTGCCGATGGCTTCCGTCAAAATGAGGAAGAAATGGCTAAAATAATGACTCTAGAAATGGGCAAAATGATCAACGAGTCCAAAGGAGAAGTTGAACTATGCGCATCAATTTGCGATTACTACGCTGATCATGGTCCACAGATGCTTAAACCACAACCGATTGAATCAAACTTGGGTAATGCTTATTATCTTAAGCAAGCTACAGGTGTAATTATGGCTTGTGAACCTTGGAACTTCCCACTTTATCAAGTCATTCGTGTTTTTGCGCCAAACTTTATTGTCGGTAATCCAATTTTATTAAAGCACGCACATAATGTTCCTGGTTCTGCCGCATTAACTACCAAAATAATTAAACAGGCTGGTGCACCTGAAGGTAGCCTCATCAACCTTTACCCTAGCTACGATCAACTTGACCAAATTATTGCTGATCCTCGTATACAGGGTGTTGCACTAACTGGTTCAGAGCGCGGCGGGGCTTCTGTTGCAGAAAATGCCGGAAAGAACCTAAAGAAGTCAACTATGGAACTTGGCGGTAATGATGCCTTCATCGTTTTAGATGATGCGGATCCATTAGTATTGAAGAAAGCCTTAAGTTCTGCTAGAACGTATAACGACGGTCAAGTATGTACTTCATCTAAACGTATTATTGTGGTTAAATCACGCTATGATGAAGTTTTGCATGAACTGAAAAATGCTTTTTCAGTCTTAAAAGCGGGGGACCCACTCGACACTAGCACGACATTACCACCAATGAATTCAACTAGATCAAGGGATAAATTAAGTAAGCAAGTTGACGAAGCCATTGACGCTGGCGCAAAAGTTTTCTACGAATATCCTGAGATTAATTCTGATGGAGCATTTTTCAGACCAATTATTTTAACGGATGTTGATAAAAATAACCCAGCTTATGACCAAGAATTCTTCGGCCCAGTTGCAATTGTTTACGAAGTAGAAGATGAAGATGAGGCTATTGCACTTGCTAACGACTCAAGCTATGGTCTAGGTTCATCTGTCATCAGCGCAGATGTTAAACATGCACAAGAAGTTGCAGCTCAAATTGAGACTGGAATGACCGTTATTAACGGAACCTGGATTAGCTCTGGAGAATTACCTTTTGGCGGAATTAAAAAATCGGGTTATGGCCGCGAATTGAGTGATTTAGGTATGATGGCATTTGTCAACGAACACTTGGTAATTGATATGCCAACGGAATAATATTTTATAAATAAAAAAGCTGGACAGCCATAATGTCCAGCTTTTTTATTACTTTTGCTTATATTTTTTGTACAGGTTATAGCCTAATAAAATTGTCGTCATGATGCTTGATAAAATTAAGAAATAGGTCGAAGCACCTATCGAAACAGCATATAAAAGTAATTGACTAGTAATGTTCTTCAAGAAGCCTGTATTTGAAAGTGTGGTATTTGATAAGCGGAAAATTAGATAAACCAGGAAAAGTGACTCAATTATCGACAAAGCAAATGCAATATTGCAATTCTTTTTTGTATCCTTCAGCGTATTATAAGTAATCACAATTGGGAATAGGAAAATCAATAGCCAGATTACACAGACTTCGATTCCTGGCACCAAAGTGCTACTTGATGAAAATAAGCGTCCTGCCAGTCCAAATAAAACACGTGTAATTGACATTTTACCTGTGTATGAAATGTCAGAAACGGAAGCACCAGAACCAGTAAATAAAACAATTAGATTAATAATTGCCATTAAAATGACTAGCAGTTGGGTGTAATTAAAGTGCTTTTTGACCGTTGCAACTTCTTCTTCCACTCGCCTTTCGCCCTTGGAAGGCTCTTTGCCTTTTCTTTTAGACTTAACTTTTTCCTTAGACTCATCAACATTATTGAACATATTAGAGCCAAGCTGATTGACCTTTTCAGTTAACCGCTTATCGACTGTATAGCGCTCTATTTTGTCTGTTCGTACACATACCACATAGAGCCAGATAAATAATGCAAAAAAGCAAATCCAACCGATGCTACGAGAAAAACTCATAATCAGTAGCAATAAAATACCCAATAACAAAACAATCATACTATTGGCACGAATCCAATCGAGCATCCTTGCAACAATTATATTTTGCTTTTTAGGATAAAACTCTTGGCGGTAGTCTTCTCTTCTTGTAACAATTCGTTCTGATTCCTGGTTTTCTTTATTTTGAGGTTCGTGGGGGTCATCAGCAAAAAAGAGATCACGATATTTTTGCACATTGAAGTGACAGTTAGGACAAATCGTATCCTCTGCTGAGATTTTCCTTTCACAATTTGGACAAGTAGTCATAAAAAACATCCTTTGCTTGTAGTTAAATTAATACACTAATCATAAAACAAAAAAGGTGATAAAGAAAATTTCTTTATCACTCTTTTTAATGAAAAATCATTGTAAACCTTCAATTTTTGCTTTAAGTTCTTTGATTTCCACAATTGTTGCATTAGGTGACAGCATTAAGCTATCCAATTTAAACTTAAGCAATTCAAGTTCATTTGCGTTGCTTTTCTCATTTTCATTAACTGGTGATTCAGCAACCAGCAATTTTTTACTCTTAATCTGCCACTCTTTCAGCTTAATTTGATTAACAAATGCTTGGTCATGAGATACCAAAATAATTGCAAATGGATAATTTGTGATGAATTCGGCTAATGCGTTAATTGACCCAATATCCAAAAAGTTAGTTGGCTCGTCTAATAGCAGCAATTTATATTGCCCGGTAATGATCTTAGCTAAATTAAAGCAGACCAGCTGTCCACCGCTTAAACTACTAATCTTTTGTTGTGCAAACTGCTTCAAGTGCAAATCACCTAGAATCTGCATTGTTGAACTGTCATCAAACATACTGGTTTCATTAAGCGATGCAATCAATGTTTGATCAGTTTGTTTTACACAAATATTCTGATCAAAATAGCCAATTTTTAATTTGGGGCTATAATAACCCACTAGTTCCCGATGCTTAATTTGTTTTAAAAAGACGGTTTTGCCTACTCCATTTTGGCCAGCCAATAACACTTTTGTTTGGAAATCTATGTTAATTTCATTGTCAATGGTAAAGAGATTACGCTTAAAAGCCTGAACTTTCTGCTTATTTAGCCTAATTGCTTTATCATTACTGATATCTGCAATAGCCTGCTTTTCTGTTCCATTTTTAAATGTAATGGAACGCCGAATCTCCGGCTTTTCGAGCTTAGCTTTCTCTCGGTTAAGTTTATTAGTCAGGTTTTTACTAGCCTTAATGACGCTGTTCTTGGCTCTTTGCTTACCCAATGATTTCGACCGCCAATCAGACGACGACAGACCTCTTTTATTCTTATTAAAAGTTCTTGCCTTATTGATTTTCTGATTGGAACTAACTTGCAATTGATTAACACGTTTTTTTTGTTGCTCATACTCTTTTTCAAGAAAGTGCCGCTTATCAGCTTGAAACCGTTGAAATTCAGAATATGTTCCTGTAAAACCGCTGACCTTTTGCTTTTGAATGTACCAAATATTATTGCAAACTTGACTTAGAAAATTTTGATCATGACTAACTATTAAACACGCAATCTTGCTTTTTTGTAGTAATTGAACCAACCATTTTTGCTGTTTAACGTCCAAATTAGAAGTTGGTTCGTCCAACAATAATAAGCCATTGGACATGTTTTTTAATTTAGCAATTGCTAGTTTAATAGCCAATTTTTCTCGTTGTCCACCGCTCTTGTCCTTTGCATCGAGCAATTGGGGAACATAAGCAAAATTACAATTTCTGGTAATTTTGCCTTTAATTGTAAATGAATCGGTCATATCTTGTTGAGCAAGTATGTTAACTAGAGTAGTTTTGCCAACTCCGTTGTCTCCAATTAAACCGATTTTTTGACCTGAAGTAACATTTAAACTGTCAATTTCAAGTAATTTGGTAGCTGCAACGTCAATTTGTAAATGATCTATTTTAATTAATTCCACTTTAAACACCTCAATGTGTAAGTACGCTATTAATTTGCTTTTTTGCCAAATTAATGCCTTGCCTCGCCCCACGTTGAGCTGATAATTAATTTTCCTGTTTAAAAAGTGATTTAATTATTTAGCTATCTGTAGAGCTTTATTGATTATTTACATCTCTTGACATTTCAGTTCTCCTCATAATTCTGTTAATAAGTTAATTAGCGTCATTTTAGCTTATCTTAAAAATTTTGTAAAGCTAGTCTAGATATACAAAAAAGATTGAACACTCAAAATGAGTGATTCAATCTTTTGAAAATTCTATTGTTTAACTCGTTTACTCTTATTCCACTGCACGCCTTCATAAGTCAGCTTAACTGCCGCAGATAGCGTGATTGGCATAATGAAGACTAAAATAATTAATCCGATAATTACAGTTAAAGCAACTTCAATTAAAGTTGGAATACCTGATGGAATCAATGCAGCGAAGGTACCACCTAAAATAATTGCAGCTGAAACAACAACCGTTCCGATAATACCACAAGCTTTAAGCATTCGTTCACTCGGCTTGCCTCCCTCAATTGCACGATAGCGCGTCATCAAGAAGATACTATAGTCTACACCTAAGGCAATTAACAAAATAAAGCCAAAGAATGGTGTATTCCAAGTTAACATGTCTTTGCCCATTGTTGCCTTAACTACCCATTCAGTAATTGATAATGAGCAGAAGTACGCAATAAGTAATGTACCCAAAATATATAGAGGTTGCAATAATGAACGAGTAACGAAAATCAATGCGATTCCGATACCAATCAACATAATTGCAGCTGTTCTGATAAAGTCCTTGTTGGCAATATCCTTAATATCAGCAATGTTTGAGCTTTCTCCACCCATTGCGATAGTTGCTTTATCAAGTCTTGTACCTGCTAAAGACTTTTTAGCCATTAAGCTTAAGTCTTGTGCCTTTTTGGTTGCCTTAGTGCTACTTGGGTTTGAACTGAAGACAATCATGATCATTGCTGATTTTTTATCAGGGCTCAGATAGTTCTTAACCGAGGTTTGGAACATATCATTCTTGATAAATTCCTTAGGAATATAGAAACTATCTGCTGCTGATGAACTAGCAAGTCCAGTAAGATAAGCTCCACCTTGACCCAAGCCACTGTTAACTTCATCTAAACCTGAAGTTAACTTAGGAGTATTATCTGCTAACTGACCTGCACCGGAATTCAATTTTCCTACACTTGAGTTCAGTTGACCTACGCTTGAGTTCAATTGACCAAGACTAGAATTAAGTTGGCCTATGCCGCCGTTTAAAGTGGAGGCACCGCTGCTTAATTGACCTGAAGCTGAAGCTAGTCTACCAACACCTGATTGTAATTGACCCATCTGGCCAGAAACATTTGGCATTGAAGCTGAAGCTTGTGCCCATGATTTTTCAAGTGCAGCACCTGCTGCTTGCATTGCAGCCATTTTTTGTTGTGGTGTCAAGCCTGGAATGCTATTCATGCTTTGAGCCAAGTTAGCCTTGTAGCTCTTTTCCAAGGCTGCTTTAGTATTGGCTTGAGCTGAAGCAATACCTTGAGAACCAGCTGCTAATTGAGAATTAAGTTGGTTCAAGCCGCTAGTCATTTGTTGCGTACCGCTTTGGAGTCTTCCAGCACCACCTTGCAATTGACCAGCACCACTTTGGAGTTGGCCGGTTCCGCTTTGGAGCTGTCCGGTACCATTTTGTAATTGGCTTGTTCCACTAGCCAACTGACTCGCACCAGTTGATAACTGTTTACTTGCTTTACTTAGTTTACTTAAACCAGCTCGAGCTTGGTCGACACCCTTATTAACTGTGTTTAATTGGTTGTTAACATAAAGTTGATCAATTCGTTCTCCATATGGTTGAGTAACAGAAGTTACTAGAGAAACATCCCCAGAAGATTGAATTTGTCTAGTAAGTTGATCAAGCAGTCTTAAATCTGCTTCATTGTCTAATCTATGATCACTCTTGATATAAAGGGTTGATGGTTCTGCCATCCCCTTGGAGAAGTGCTTTTCAACTACAAGCATTCCGGCCTTGGCAGGGGTAGCATTGTCAATTTCATCAGTATCATCATAATTAAGATGGCCTGAGTACATTAAAGCAAATGGTGTTACCACAACTGCTAAAACGACTAAATAGATAATTGGATGAGCCATAGTACTCTTAGAGATACCATGCCAGAGCTTATCTTCATGTTCACCAGTAAATTTCTTAACTGGCCAGAACATTTTTTCACCTAAAACAGCCATGAAGAATGGGTTCAGTGTTAACAAAACAACTAGTAGGATAGCGACACCAACTGCAACGCCGACTGCAGATTGGTAAATTGAGAATTTAGCTAAGCTAAGAGCTGAAAAACCAATTAAGATCGATGATCCTGAATACAAGATCGTCTTACCTGCTACCTTAAGTGCATCCTTCATCGCACCATAGCGATCAAGGCCATTACCTAGATTTTCTTTGAATTTATCATACAGTAAGATGTTGTAATCCGTTCCGATTCCGAACAACACAATGATCATAAAGACTTGTGTAAAGTTTGAAAATGGGAAGTTTTGATACTTAACTAGATTGGTAACAATCGAGAAAGCAGTGATAAATGAAACACCAACTGTTAACAAAGAAATTAATGGCACGATTGGTGACTTAAAGACAATTACTAGAACAATGAAAATGAAGACAATGGTAATGACTTCAGTCTTTTTAATTCCCTCTTGAATTGAGTTCGAGAAAGCGTTCTGTAAAACATCTGCACCAGTAACATAAGTTCTGATACCTGCAGTTTTAACGGCCTTAGTTAATTCCTGCTCTACTTCATTAATTGGAGCATGTTTTTTCGCAACGTTAACTTGTAAAATCCAAGTAGTCTTATCTTTTGACTGTAGTTGCTTCTTGGTAGCGATATTATCGTCTGGTGCTAAGACCATCTTAATACCGTATTTATCCTGATTTTCTTTAATGCGATCAATTGTGTCATTAATTGCATTCTTATCGTCTGCAGTTAATTTGCCGTTTTTCTTATTAAAAACAACTGCAATTTGATAAGTGTTCTTTTGTTTAGGTCCCCAATCATTTTGAATTGATTGTGCGACCTCACTTTGAACATCCTGTGGTAAGGAAATGTTTGAGTGCTCACGCGTTAACCCAGTAACGTCTGGCAGTGCCACAACAGAAATAATCAGAATTAAAACCCATGCAATAAATGAAAAAATATGATTTTTAAATAATTTTTGCACTTTGTTTTTCCTCTCTATTCTTCCAAAATATTTTTCGGCTGGACCAGTTTGATAATCATATCATGGTAGCCTTGATCAGCCTCGGTACTGGTTTCACCCTCAATCGACGCGGACACATCTAAAAAGATATAGCCCAAAACAGCGCCAATTAAGGAATGAAGCGAAACAGTGCTGTCGCTTCTTAAATTCAGTTTGTCAGCAAATGCAATTACGTTCACGATTTCCTTAGTAATTGCATCTTCCGGCTTATATTCATTGAGGTGATAAAGAATGCTAAACAATGCAGGATCGTTCAAAATAAAATTGCGAACGATATCTGCAAATTTAAATAATGCCTCTTTACCTGAAAGTCCAATCAGATTGTCAACTAACTGTTTACTTAGAATTTTAATCCTACTTGCACCAACAAGTGATAATAATTGCTTACGACCAGAAACATAGTGGTAAAGAGATTGCGAGCGAACGCCAAGCTCCTTAGCTAAGCTAGGTAGCGTTGTTGCCGATAATCCTTTTTGACCAATCATTTCTGTTGCCTTAGCAATCACTTTATCAAGATCAAGGCTTCTTTTTTTAACCAACTTCATCCCTCCCTCTGACAGCATAGGAAACAATATAACACTACAAATCGCAGAATACAATCTACAGACTGTAGATTAATTCAAAAAAAATCAAAATTGACTAAAATCTTGATTTAACAGTATTTCTGCATTAAAAATACCTCAAAAGCAAGTTAGCTCTTAAGGCATTTTTAAATTTATTTTATCTATTTAAAGAAATTGCTGACGACTTCTCCAAGTTTAGCAAACTTTTTATTTGAATTACTCCAAACGGCTACACAGTATGCTTGACCATTATTTTCAATAATAGCAACACTAGAACGATCATCACCAATCGCATATACAGTCGCGCCGTGAATCTTTTGTACTAATTTTGGCTTTTGTCCTGTTGCGTTTTGATTCAATGATCCAAGTGTCAAATTAGAATACTGACGACTTAGTGTTTTATTTTTGTACAAGTCATCCATTACAGCGACCATATCGTTTGCTGTTGTTTGAGCTAAAGGATTGGCTGTATATTTTTTACTAAATTTAGTGGAACTAGCCCCCATCTTTTTAGCCATAGCATTAACTTTTTGCGGTTTGACCTTGCGGAGTAAAACATTTCCTGCGGTTTTATTCCCCTGCATCAGTGTCTGCCTTAAAAAAGATGTTCCATAAGCTATTCCAGGTTGTAAAGCCTTTTCACCTTTAGCACGGTCCGACTTTTTGACCTTAATTGCTGAATGACTGGTAAGCTTGCCGTGTTCTTCTTGGTAAAAAACTGCTGCTAGTAAAAATAACCGCCCAGTCCCAGTAACACCATGTGCTTTAGTGGTATTTGCCACGCGTGCAAACTTGCCAGAATTAAGGTCCTGAACTGCAACTTGGTAGCTCTGATCCTTTCCCATTAGCTTCTCAATCTGCTTGGCCCAAGTTTGATCACTACCTGAAGCAATTTGAACATGAGTCGGATATTCTACTTCAGCAACTTTTGGCTCATGCGATAGCTTACCTTTGCCACGCTCTTTTTTAACACTTTGGCTTTGACCCACAATTTCAACACTTGTATTTTGTACTCGCTTTAGGTTTAACGAATAGAGCATAAAAGCAAGTAATGTCGTAATCAGTGAGCCAATAATAACCTTGTTTTTCATATATCTACCTCAATTAAAAGAAGTGGTGTCGTTTCATCAAGATGATCAGCCAAAGCATTAACACAATTCCAATCAGCGAAATAAAAATCCAATCGGTTGAACTATGACCTACAGGTAAACTTACGTTCATGCCGTAAAAACCGGTTAGGATAGTTGGAATAGTCAGAACCAAAGACCAAACTGTCAAAAACTTCATCGTATCGTTCAGGTTATTGTTCATCATATTATTAGATGTCGCAGATAAAGTTTGCGTAACCTGCTGCGAAATTTTGACCATTTCTGCGGACTGATTAGACTCAATTAAAACATCATCTAAGCGCTCACGAGCAGACTTGGTAAAATCAAGTTCTGAAAGTTTCAAACTGTGAAGCATCATCAAATTGGTTTGGATTGAACTAGACAAGTAAACCAAACTTTTTTCAATATTAGATAATTCAACCAAGTCCCTATTATCAATATCGCCAGACAGTTTTTGATCCAAAGTATTGCGCTGAACATCTAGCTGCGTAACTGCACGCTGGAAATACTGCGATAAAAACAGCAAAAATTTCATCAACAATTCGGTTACATCTTGCGCTAATGATAATTCGCGTCTCATTGCACGGTCATTAAACTCGTCAAATACATAACTAGTTGATTCTGTATGGAAGGTAAAAATGTTTTCTCCGGATACTAAAAAGGTTACCGGGTGAGCTGTAAAATGCTTGATGGTTTGTGTCGGCCAGATTGGTACATCGTAAACAAGCAAGTGAATATGGGTATGGGTATCATAATCATAGTGCGGACGTTCATGACGGTCGGAAATATAAGAGATCATATCGGGCGTGAAATTAAAATCATCTTGCAGTTTGTTACTGTCTTCTTCACTCAAATTGCTGATATCATACCACTTATACTTAGTTTCTACCGGAAATCTTTGCTCTTTGATCATTTTCCCCATCCTTAGATTGGTTAGCTTTCTAGTTGTAATGAAAGCTATTGGTTTGCTTATCTTATCTTACCATTCCTTTGCAAAACGACAACTAAAAAAGCAGGCTAAAAAGCCCACTTTTTTAATTATTAAATATTTTTTATTGCTTCCATGCAGCATCAAATTTTGTCTTACCTGTTTTAATTGCACTATTAACATTACGGTCCTTTTGTGCAGCAGATAAAATTGATTGCATAATTGGATTTAATTGGCTAAATACTGCATTAGAATTTTTAATTACAGGCACACTGTATAGTGAGTTAGTTGACAGAATATCCTCTAACTTAGCAGGTAACTTAAATTCTTTATTTTCTTTATATTCAGCTGACTTCGTAGCGTCCTCATTAACTGGAATATAGCCGGTTTCTTTGGCCCACTTAATTTGGTTTTCCTTAGATGATAGGAACTTCATAAATTTGAATGCAGCGGCTTTTTCCATTGCACTAGCATGGCTAAACATGTAGATGTCGGTCCCTTGTTGCATTGTGTACTTACCAGGACGAGCAGCTACTTCATATTTAAAGCCTTTCTTAGCTGCTTGCTTAATCCATGTTTCGGTTGATGATGAAGTAACAAACATTGCTAGTTTTTGGTTAGTGAATGGTACATATAGGTACTTATCAGAACCAGGCATTCTGAAGTAACCTGCTTTTTCACCTTTTACGAAGTAGTCTAAAACGCGTGAAGATTCTTTGCCAGTAAAGTCAACTTTGCTGGAGAAGTTTTGGCCTTCATTTTTCATACCTAATACGTAGTAGTTGTTAAGGTTATCAAAACCGGCACCTACAACCTTGTGATTACTCTTTTGGTAAATTGTTTGTGCAGCCTGCTTTAATTCAGCATTAGTTGAAGGTACCTTAGTGATACCGTACTTCTTCAACACGTCAGGATTGTAAATCAAAACTTCGATTGACTTGTTAAATGGAATACCGTATTGTGTACCGTTAATTTGGGCACCATCAAGCATACCTTGTTTAATTTCTGATGCAGCAACGCTTCCCCAACCAACTTCTTTGTTATTAATGTAAGGAGTCAGGTTTACTAACATCTTGTTCTTAGCAGCACTTTGAAGCCAACCAGGATATGCCTGGGTAATTGTTGGCAAGTTCTTTGGTGACTGCATTGTAGAAGTCAACTTAGCCTGTAAATTGTCGTAATCGCCTTGTTGTTCAAGCTTAATTTTAATATTAGAATTTTTAGCTTCAAATTCTTTGGCAAGTTTCTTTAGCGTAGTCTCTTGCTGACCTTGCATCCCATGCCAGAAAACAACAGTCGTTTTCTTGGTTACCTTTGGTATCTTATTTGTGTCAGAAGTTGAAGATGACGACGAGCCACCATTCGAACAAGCAGCAGTACCTACTAAAGCTAATCCGGCTACAGCTAATGCTGCCAGTTTTTTACCAAAATTCATTTTTGATTTTTCCTCCAAAATCGGTGTTTAATCAACACGTTTTTTTGTCAATTATTTTATTCTTGTCTATTGTATAGCAGTAAAAGAAAGATTACAACAAAAATATTCGCTTTTATCTCTATATTAATCTGTTTTCGAATTTAAAGTTCGTTTTTAAAGCAATAAACTTGCTAATTAAGTTTTTTTGTTCTTCTTGATCAATTTTGGCAACAAAAAAGACTCGCCCTAAAAGGACAAGTCTTGTAAATTTCTATTCTGCTGCGTATTTACCAGCTAAGCGGCCAAAAGTTAAAGCATGGCTAGCAGTTAAACCAGGAACATGATCTGGGTAGATACCCCAGAAGAAACCGCCAGAGCAGTTACCAGCTGCATACAAGCCTTCAATTACCTTGTCTTGCTTGTTGATTACTTGCATCTTGGTGTTAACTCGCAGTCCATCGAGTGTAGCTAATAATCTACCCCCAACAATCGCCCCATAATATGGTGCCTTATTAACTGGCTCTAAACGATAGCTTTCTTTACCAAAGTCACTATCTTGACCTTTGCTTACCATTTCATTGTAACGGTCAACGGTCTTTTGCAAGTTTTCTTTTGGTAAACCTAACTTTTCAGCCAGCTCTTCGATTGTGTCAGCCTTTTGAACCAAGCCTTCGTTCAAACGATCATTTACTTCTTTACGTGCTTCTTCTCCAGTAAAGATTCCTGGGAAACCTAATCTTGAACAACCCAATGTATGATATTGCTTGAGGCTTTCATCACTCATTGTTTCTTCTGTCCAGATCATTGCACTTAAGTAACCAGGCTGTTTTGAAGCAGCTGTCATTTGGAATTGATATGGTGCACTTTCGTTAAAGAAACGTTCACCATTTAAGTTAACTTTTAGCATTGGATAGGAACCTAGCCATAAGTAACCTGGATCATCAGGCGGAGTCAAGTCAACTTCATAGAAGTCTTCCGCATTTGTTCCAACTGGAACTGCACCACGGTTGAAAACAATTGAAGCAGGTTCTTCATCTTTAGCGGCGCCTACTTTCAAAGCAGCTACAATCCCTGAGCCATCGTCTCTTTGACTATCGGTATAAACGTTTGTCTTTAAGCCAAGTGGATTCCATTTTTGCATTAGTGCTTGGTTAGAACCGTAACCACCAGTACATAGGATTACGCCTTTACGAGCTCTAAAAGTTGAAGTCTTCTTCGATTTCATGTTTTTCACAACTAAACCGACAACCCGACCATTTTCAACAATTAGTTCTTCTAGTTTTGTATGCCAAGCAAATTTTGCACCGAGCTCTTCTGCCTTAGCAATTACCCAATTACCGTAACCCATTTGCCAGTACTTACCGTCAGGCGCTGTTGCTTCATTTCCTGTAGGAAAGGCACGGTTACGTTCAGTTTCGTAATGCGCATCTGGCGTTGCCTTAATGTAGGCACCATGGGGTTGCAAAACTTCATCATCGAGCCAATCAACCATTTCTGAACTGTTGTCTGCCCAAACGTTTAATAGACGCTGATCAACGTTTCCTTGGTTAAAAGTAGAAATAAAGTTAACTAATTCGTTACGGTCGATTTCAACACCGGCCTTCTTTTGTGCTTTACTGTGAATTGCAGCAATCGTTTCGCGGTATAAATAGCCAGCACTGCCCATTTTATCAATGACCAAAACCTTGGCACCCTTTTCGGCAGCAGCCGCAGCGGCCATCCCACCAGCGTTACTTGCACCAACAACGATTACATCATATTCTTGATTGTTCATAAAAATACTCCCTAACTATGTGATTGATCAAAGTGACTTTTAGCAATAACGGCTACTAAGGCCATAATTACTACTGTGATAATTGCAAAGAAAATGTACACTGCAACAAAGCCGCCCATTTTTTCCGCAATCAAGTTATTAACTGGCATTGCGAATGCACCAATTAAAAAGGCAATTGAGTTAATATAAGAAAATCCTTTAGCAAATGCTCTTCTACCTAAAGCTGCAGTTGCAATTGTCGTAATACCGGTTCCGAGGTATACATAAAAAACATCGTTAATCCCTGCGCTGAAGATTGCCAAGCCAGCAGAACGAGTATTGGTGGCAATGATTAATAGTGCATAAGAGATAACTGCCAACAAAAGCCATGCTAAACTTGCTTTTTCGGCCCCATACTTGTCACAAGTTGAACCAACTAATGGATTAAGGAAAATATCAAATAGCATTGCTGAAGTAACCATGAAGCCGCCCGCAGCACCATCAAAGCCTGCAGAAACAGCGTAAGTTGGAAACATCTGATTTAAGACAGCTGGGAATTGTAACAAAATTACGATTACTAATAGAATCCAAAAAGTGGCTGACTTGAAGAGTTCATGATTAGAACTAGGTTTAACCGTTTCAGCTGCATCGTTTTGTGCCGTCTTTTCATTAAAACCATATGGCTTGCGTCCTTCTTTTTCAGGTGAGAAGTTAACGCCAAACAAAGCACAAGGCACACTTAAAACGGCTACAATCACAGCTAAAATCGTTAAGCTACTTTGCCAACCAACCTTTTCAATTAAAACTGATAAGATTGGGCTCATGATTCCTTGGAAAACAGAAGTAATTGCCCAGCAAAGTCCAACCGCAAAACCAGCTTTTTCCGCAAACCAGTTATCAAGCAAAATACCAACAGGTGTAAACGACATAAATGAAATCGCAATTCCGATAATGATGGCAATAATGAAGAAGAGCCAGATATTGGTAAAGTGCGGCATCAGAATTAAGCTGACTGCAACTGCCAAACTGGCAATTACATATAACAAGCGATTGTTTACCTTAGCCAAAATTTTGGGAACATTTGGCGTCATCACAGCCATTGTTAAAACTAAAACCGTGTAGTAGTAAGATAAGGTTGAAACTTGAGTGTGCAGAGCTTGGCTTAGTGGAGCTAAAAATGAACCCATTAGAACCATACTTGAGCCTAAACATGCTGCGGAAATTAAACCTATACAGCACATAACTACCCAGGGCCTAATATTCCTTTTTTGATTATTCATCAAAATCACCTCTAAATACTAATTCTTGAATATAGCTTGATATTACATCAATAACAACCATGTGATAAACTGAAAACCGAATAGCATAATGACAAAAAGGAATATTAAATCATGAATTCAACTCAGGTGAACTGTTTTTTAACTTTGGCTAAAACACTAAACTTCACGCAAACTGCACAAAAAATGTACCTCTCACAATCAACTGTTTCTAAAAACATCAAGAACTTAGAAAAGGAATTACAGGTAAAGCTCTTCAAACGTGGCTATCACCAAATCGCATTAACCGATAAAGGAAAGATTTTTTTTAATCAAATGGTGCTTTCCACGTCCGAAATTAACGACACAATCACTAATCTGCGCCAAAGTAGCACCGTTCTGCGTCCTAAAATCAAGATGGGCTACACGGATCTGCCCTTTGAAAAAAAGTGGTTACCTGTTGCACTAAGGCTGATCAACACACAGACTAATCTTGAACTTAAGCCGTTTTTCGTTGATCCTGGACAAGAACACAATATCAACAAGCTAATTTGCGACGGGACAATTGATTTGATGCTCATGCAACAAGATATTATTAACGAAAAGGATGAAACGCATTACGTCGAAGTTTTGCAAAAAGGCTTTTCCGTTGTTGTTCCACAGGGTGACAGTCTTTTTATTAAAAACTACATCGATTTTAGTGACTTGGCTAACCGCCAAATTTATTTGTGGAATGGTCACGATAATTTTCCTGCAATTGAAAGTCTGAAGTTTAGTTTACAAAGTAGTCCCTACGACATTAACTACCAAGAGGAAATTGACTCTTCGATTTTAATTGCATATGTCCGGGCAAAAATGGGAATTGGTATTGTCCCCAGCATTTTATACAACAAAGACGATACCGATCTGCGCTATATTCCTTTAAAGACGAATCAAAAACTGTCTTACGGCATTTTGTCACTAGTCAGCTCAGAAAAAAGAGCTAACATTAACATAATTAATAAGTACATTGCACAAGCCATTAATATTTCCAAAACGCAGTGGTAAAGCAAAAAGGATTCGTCATCAAAACGAATCCTTTTTATAATCTTGCTATTTAGTTTTTATTGCTTCCAAGCAGCATCAAATTTTGACTTGCCTGTGTTAATTGCATTATTAACATTTTGTTTCTTTTGTGCAGCAGCGAAAATATTTTGCATAATTGGGTTTAATTGACCATATGCAGCTCCAGCATTTTTAACAACAGGAACACTGTAGAGGTTCTTCATTGCGTCTTCTAATTTAGCTGGTAACTTAATCTTCTTGTTGTCTTTGTATTCAGAAGATTCTGCAGCAGCATTATTAACTGGGATGTAACCAGTTGCGTTTGCCCATTTAAGTTGGCTAGTCTTTGAAACTAAGAACTTGATGTACATGAATGCAGCAGCCTTTTGATCAGCAGATGCGTGGTTAAACATGTAGATGTCAGTACCTTGTGACATAGTGTATTTGCCAGGACGTGGAGCAACATCGTAAGTAAACTTGTTACCTACACCTTGCTTAACAAAACCTTCACCAGCTGAAGTACCGATGTACATTGCAACTTTTTGGTTAGCGAATGGTCCTGATAGGTAGTGTTCTGAACCGGCTACTCTGAAGTAACCATCCTTGATACCATCAGCATAGTAGTTGATAACTTTCTTAGAAGTTGCACCAGCAAAATCAATCTTGCTTGAAAAATCTACGCCTTCGTTCTTCATACCTAAAGTGTAGTAGTTTGATAATGAGTCAAAACCAGCACCAACAACTTTATGGTTACTCTTTTCATAAATTGTCTTAGCATCCTGCTTCAATTCTTCCATTGTAGCAGGAGCTTTCTTGATACCATATTTCTTAAACATGTCAGCATTGTAAGTTAATGTTTCAATTGACTTGTTAAATGGAATACCATATTGAGTTCCGTTAATCTTAGCACCATCTAAAAGAGCGGTCTTAATATCAGAAGCCTTAGCACTTCCCCAACCAACTTCTTTGTTGTTAATGTATGGTGTCATATCTACCAGCATCTTATTCTTGGCTGCAGTTTGTAGCCAATCAGGATAAGCTTGGGTAATTGTGGGCAAATTGTTTGGTGACTGCAAAGTTGAATTAATCTTAGCTTGCAAGTCAGTATATTGACCTTGGTTTTCTAACTTAACCTTGATCTTAGGATTATCCTTTTCGAATTCCTTTGTTAATTCCTTCAAGGTATCCTGTTGTACCCCAGTCATTCCGTGCCACAAAGTAATAGTGGTATTCTTCTTAACCTTAGTAATCTTAGATGAACTGCTAGATGATGATGACGAAGAAGAATTGCTTCCGCCATTAGAACAAGCCGCAGTACCTACTAATGTCAAACTAACTGCAAAAGCAGCAGCAAGCTTTTTACTTAACTTCATTTGGTAAACCTCCCAAAAATAAAAACTAAACAACAATTTTTTGATTAACTAAAGCGTAATAGTTTGATTGCGCTTCGGTAAAATCCGTTCTCCAAATGGGTTCTCTTCCAGCTCCGGATGCAATGTGTGCACCGGAATTAAGTTTGCTGGTTGAACCTCCTTAATAATTTCCTTGAGCTCTTTTTCATCTGCGTGACCGGAACAACGCAATCCTTTGAACTCAATCTTTTTATCTGACAAAGCTTGCAGGAAAGGCTGATAAGCCGGATCAAAATCGCCCAGCGGTTCAGCGTTTGAGTGGATGTATAATCCACCTTCCTGTAAGTCAGTATAATTACCAACTGCTTGCCAGAGGTATGCATGATCGTCGTTTAGCAGTTCCTGATAAGAAACTGCTAGTTCCGGTTGCAAATCTGCAAATTTCTCTTCCCCTGGCAAGTAATAGTAATCAAAGTCCTTGCCCAAGCTTTCCTTGAGCAAGTGCGCTCTTTGCGCATGCAAAACAACGCGGCGCGGTGAATCTGCAATAATACGTAAAAGTCGCTCAACATTAGTAGGATACGTATTAAATGTAATCTGCCGCTCAGGATTGTCTTTTTGCAATTCAACAAATTGAGCAGTCAGTTCATTTTCATTCTTCGGACCAGTGAATTCTTCACTTGATTGATCGTGTTTTTCTTCTGGCCAAGAAACACCGGTACCTTCAATAATTAGGGCATCACAGTTCTTGGCAGCTGCTAAAAACTCGCGCACCCAGTCGGGGTGATAACCGTGCAAGCGAATATCACCAGTGTAAGCAATTCGCTTATCTGGAGTAGTAATAATTAGACCTGTTGCACCATATGCATCATGGTCACTTGGCCAAACTTCAAGCGTAATATCACCTACCTGAATTGGCTTGCGGTACTCCGCTGCAATAATTGGTCGAACGTAACTTGCTTCATGACCAGCAGCTGGTAATAAAAAATTACCGTGTTCGTTTAAAGCTGGCATCATCTTGGCAGTAAGTGGGCCCGCATATAACGGAATCTCTGGTGCCAAGAAGTTCATTGCCTTACTGTGATCAAGGTGCAAGTGTGATATGTAGGCAGCAGCATGTTCCCAGCGTTCATGATCAATTAGTTTTCCAGTAAGTTCAGGATCGTAAAAATTAGGAACATCACCAATCAACTGATTTGCAATCAATGTTTGATATTTTTCATCAGGCAAATCTAATTCCGGACGATATACTTCACCTAAATCAAACAAAACATGTGATTTGTTATAAGCTACTTCAATCATTGGACCGCCAATAGTCGTTAACCCATTATAAAAAGTGATCGTCGTTTTAGCCTTTGATTTCATTACGTACTACTCCCCTAATAATCTGTTTTCTAAAGATGAAATACAAAATTAAAATTGGTAAAACAGTCAGTGTTGCTGCTGCTAGTTGCAGTTGGGTTTCGCTACCAGCATCAGAAGCAAAAGCAGACAGACCATTGTTTAACAATCTCATCGTGTCTTCGTTGGTAACAAGTAATGGCCACAAAAATGAATTCCAACCTGAAATAAAACTCAACAAACCAACTGTAAAAAGACCACTCTTTGACATTGGTACCAAAATTTTCCAAATGTAATCCCAGTCGCTTGCCCCATCAATCATTGCCGCTTTGTAAATCGTGGTTGAAATTGAGCCAAAATAGCTTTGTAAATAGTACATGTAGAAAATCGAGGTTAGAAATGGTAAAACCAAACCAATATAGGTGTTAAGTAGGCCAAGATGAGCAATTGTATTGTAGTTAGTAAAAATAATTGCTTCACCTGGAACCATCAAAAGAGAAAGCATCACCATCTGGATGACCCCCTTCCCCTTGAAACGCAAGTTAACCATTGCAAAGGCACCAAGTAGTGAATTAAATAGACTAACTACAGTCGTAACTGTTGCCGTCAAAACTGTGTTAAAGAAGTAGCGACCGAATGGAGCTCTAGCAAAAACCTTTGCATAGTTAGACCACTCAAAATGGTGCGGAATTAATGTTGGTGGAATTGATGTTGTTTCCTGAAAGTTCATCAATCCGCCTAGTATCATGTAAATGAATGGAAAAACGGTGATGAAAGCAAAGATGAATAAGATAATATAACTGAAGACAACACCTAAACGAATCTTTTTCATTTAATTTTCTCCTATCTTCTTCATCATCTTACGTTGTAAGAATGTTGCAAATAAGATAATCAGGAACAAGACAACCGTCGCTGCCATTGCAACCCCTGGAGTACCTACTGTTTGGAATTTATTGTAAATGTAGAACACAGCAGTGGTTCCAGAATTACCAACACCAGCAGCACCATTAAATAGCGCATAGACTGATGTGTATATCTTGAAGGCACCAATGATATTCATTGTCAGCAAAAAGGCAATTGTTGGAACTAGTTGTGGCATTGTAATTCGCCAAAACTTGTCTTTGCCGCTAGCACCATACATATCGGCAATCGTATAGAAGTTAGGATCAATGTTCCTAAGTGCACCCATCAGAATAACAATATTGAAGGCCAAAGAAGACCAAATACCGAAAATAATAATAGTTGTTAAAGACATTGCTGGGTCGTCAATCCAATCCGGTGCAGGCAAATGCACAGCCCGCAACAAAAAGTTCAACATCCCATAATCGCCGTTGAAAATGTAACGAAAGACAATTCCGATTGCAATCGTTGACGTTACATATGGCATGAAAAAGGTGGTTTCAAACAATGCCTTATGTTTAACTTTGTCAAAAATGATCCAAGCTAGCATGATTGAAATTGCTAGACCAACCGGTACCGAAATTACGGCATAGAGTAAGGTGTTTTTAATTGCCAACCAAAACTCAGGATCATTAAATATGTACTTATAATTATTGAATCCCGTCCAAGTTAAATCGATTAGTGATCCACTTTGGAAGCTCATGCCAAAGGCACGTAAAATAGGATAAATACTGAATAAAGTTACAAAGATAATTGTTGGTGCTAAATACAGCCACGCTTTTTTCTGATTGGTCTTCATTAGTAAACCCGCTCCCCATCAGGTGTAAATAGAAATACACGGTCAAGTCTCATTTTAAGGTTAACTTGATCACCATGATTAACTGGTACTTCAAGACTAATCAAAGAGCGCGCTTGAGAGTCATCATGTGTAAATTTTAGTATACGTTCTCGACCAATTAATTCGACATCATCAACTTTCACGTTAAGGATACCGTCTGAAGCAGGAACAATGTTCTCAGGGCGAACGGATAATAAATATTGGCCATTAGGAATTGAGCGTTTAAAGCGTGATTCATCTAAATCGGCTAACTTGATAGTAAAGTCAGTTCCCTGCAATTCATCATCGGTCTTTGTTACCTTAAAGTTGTCAATTACGGGGTTACCAACAAAGTTAGCAACAAAATAATTGTTAGGTTCTAAATAGAAGTTTTCTCCCAAGTCGTCTTGTTGAATGACACCATCATTAAATAAAATAATTTTATCACCAATTGATAAAGCTTCTTCTTGATCGTGGGTAACAAATAAGGTTGTAATACCAACTGATTTAACCAAAGAACGAATTTCTTCACGAATCTTCAATCTCAATCTGGCATCAAGGTTACTTAAAGGCTCATCCATCAGAAGAATCTTAGGTTCTTGAACTAACGCACGCGCAATCGCTACTCGCTGTTGCTGTCCACCGGATAAATTACCAGGCTTTTGATCAGCTAATTCGGTAATCTGCGTTAATTCCATATACTTTTCGGCAATTTTTTGCGCCTCAGGTTTAGACCTTTTATTTTTGCCCACTATTAAAGGAAACATTACGTTTTGCAAGACCGTCATATGAGGATACAATGCGTAGTTTTGAAAAACGTAACCAATATGCCGGTCCTTAGGCTCGACATTTACTACTGACTTCCCGTCAAAAAGAATTTCACCTGAAGTTGGATTAAGCAAACCTGCTAAAATATTCAGAATGGTTGTCTTCCCACAACCAGAAGGTCCTAAGAGACAAACCAAATCACCTTTTTTAACAGAAAAGCTGACATTTTTGATTGCTTCATGTCCATTATCATAAACTTTTCTGAGATTTTTCACTTCAACGAATTTGTTGTTATCCATTAATCTGCACCACTATATCTTGTATTGCTTAAAGTTTTTCTTCACTAATTTTATGATAAAAACCAGCTGAATACAACCGGTTTTATCTAATAAAAATTCGTACTTCGATTAAAAAACACTTGCTTTTTCTTTCGATATTCGTTTTTGTAGCTAAAATCACAAATTATTGACGCATATTTATTCGTAATGTTCTGATTTTACTAATCTATCATTTTATCCCAATTGCTAACTAAACTTGCCAAGTCAACTTTGAAGCAATTTTTCCATAAAGTGCTTTTTTAATCCGAATATTAATTTTATCTTTTTTCGCCTAATTCAGTTAATTAAGTATTTATATATAAAATAACTTAAGAATACTATCATCTTTGACTGCAAGCAAAAAGCACACTCCCATGACTGTCGTTAGGAATGTGCTTTTTCATCATGCATTTATAAAATGCACTCAATAAACCCACTACAATATTTCATTCCATAGCTTACTAATAACTACAAAATAATCTGCTTGTCTACGATGTTATTGAAAATATAGTTTTGCATTTGCAATTTAATTAGTATGGGCTATAAAAATGAAGTTTAACTTACTCAATTCGGCATCATTACTTTAGAATAGAGCTGCTAAGCAGCCAAATAAGAAAATAAAGTTAGAAATCATTTTTCCCCTTCTTTCTGTTAAACCTATAAGTTTTAAGGAATACATATATTCATCATTTATTCATAAAGTGATGATAATATATCTCTTACAATTAAATAATAGTACTAACTGAAGACTAGTTTAGTGAATTGTTGGCTTATTTCACATTAACCTTGTTTAAATAGTACATTGGAAGGGATAACTTACAGTGAAATCTTTCGGAGAAACAATAAAAGAAATCAGAACAGCGCGCGGTATTACCCAATCTGAGTTAGCTGGCTCTTTAATTAATCGAACCACACTCTCTAAAATCGAAAATTCATTTGAAGAACCTTCTTATGAAAATGCAACAAAATTAATCAATCGACTGGGTATCACTCAAATTGAATTTGATTACATTAGAAACGACTATCAGCTTAATACCAAAGAACAAATTATTTTTGATTTTTTTAATATTGCGTATAATTCCGAAGTTAATAAAATAGCTTCTTTGCTCAACCGCTGTGAGCAATTTCCTAATGATCAGGAGATTCAAAAAATCAAAGTCATTCTAAAAGCATTTAATGCAAGCAGCTTACGCGAAGCACGTAGCCTAGTCATACCACTTTGGAAATCCCAGGTGTCCAAAACAGACAACTGGAATGTTCTTGATCTCTACTTACTGAACATGATTTTCTTTGTTTTTAACGATGACACAATGATTGGTATTTCAAATCGTGCTATTAAAACGATTGAAGGAAAATATCCATTTTTAAAATCGCTAGAAACAAATTTTCTTCTTAACAAAGCAGCTATATTGATGACCAGACAAAACTTTGATGATGCTGCAATGACACTGGTTAAAGCAATTACCTTGGCCAAAGCAACCTTTCGCTACGATAAATTACTAATAGCCAAAGGGCGACTCGCAATTTGCCAAAAAGATAAAAAAGAAGCACTCTATTATTTAAAAATGCTTAAAGAGGTTGAGGCAGACGATGTCTATAATGGATTGAGAGACGAAATTGAGCAGTTCGGTTCCCGCTTATCTTAATGCGATTACAGCAGACAAGACTAAAGACCGCTAATTTACTTAAGCAGTCTCTAGAAGGGTATATTTTTATTGTTTTTACAAAATAGAATTATATTTAGGAAAGCCGACTTTAATTTATCTGACTTTCCCACTGCCTAGCTAATCATCCTCCTTTACTCTAAATTCTAAGAGGGTGAATCACTACCATTTAAAAATGTTCCATTATTTCACATTTTGCCTGCGAAAAAGCTTACTACATAATTAGTAGTAAGCTTTTTGATTTTCATTTTTAACTTGTATTTCGTGGTTAACCTTAGCGCGTCCATTTTGATAATTGAACGAAAAACCAGGTTGAACATTGAATAAATAAACATTGAAGTCGAGTGTACCGTCAGTCGAAACAGCCTGCAAGTTGATTCCCCGTGCCATTAACTCCTCACCACGAAATATTGGCGTAGCTTGGTAGATAACTCGCTTATTTTCTCTTAGTGCTTTTCGCACCTTACTTTCAAAAATAGTTTGTACCCTTTGGTTTGAATAGGCCGACTGCGTAAATAAATTTTTAGGATTATTCTGGTCACCGGAAAGATTACGAGGGTTGAAATTACCTGCTTGATCGATTCCCGCAGAAACAGAATACGCAATTAGGTGTCCACGGTTATAAATTTGCGTCCCATTGCGTCGATTGTAGTGCCAAGCTGTCGGTTGAACATATTGCTGAACTCGTAAACTATCATTAGCAACATTTCTTTTTTCCAAAAAGGCAGTGTTCGAGCGAGAAGTCCGATTTAAACTATCTAAGTTTGCATAAATAACGCGGTTAACGCGCCATGCATTTTTAATTAACGTCGACTTATCATTATTCACTGTAATGTAGGCTTCATTGCCACTTTTAAAATCAAGCTTAGCTAATTTAGCGTAATCTTCCTGTGATAACCCACCATATACTTTGGCAGCTGGTTTAGCCTGATCAATTTTATTTTTCTTAGCTGGTTCATTGCGTCCGATACGTTCGATTGTTTGGTGTCCGCTAGGATCTGAGCCACCCTTGGTTGAAACAAACCACAACAAAAAAAGGATGATAATGACAATTGCCCAAAAATCACTACCACTAGTTTTTCTGCTTTGCAGTCTTCGCTTGCGAGCCATTTAGTCAGTCCCTTACTTAAATAATAACTAAGTATAGCCAATCGAACTGCTGTTTGCAACAAAGGTAAATAAAAAAAGCAAAGATTGCTCTCTCTGCTTTTTACTTTAAGACCTAGCCCATTCATCAAGCATATTTAAGAAGTAGCTTTCGGAAAGTCGCTTAATCTTACTACCATTCTTATTGTATTCCTGAGCTTTCTGCCATGCCTCGTTGTTTTTACTGAAAAAGTGATCATCATCAATAATCAAATAATTGGTTTCCGGAGTAACAATAGTTTGGGCTTGACCACCCATGTTATTAACCATTAAAGCTGCTTCATCATTATCCATGCCAATTCCATCTGCAAATGTGATCAGCTTGTTACTAATTGGATTACGAAAGCCCAGTTCCCAAGCCTCGAGTTCCGCTTCAAGTAAGTCTACATTTTTAATTTTGCCTTGCGCCTCTGCCAGAAGTTCATCGGTGAAATGATCACGAAAATCATCATAAACTTTTTTGGTATCGATTGAATCAGCCAAGCCGTGATGCTGCTCTTCCTCTGCAATCCCAGCACGTTGAATACAGTCTAGCAATCGATTATGCTGGAACGGATAGTACGCACGTGCAAGTCGCAAAACATCAACATAATCATTATTCAATGCTGGCAGATGGAATTTTTCCGTCAAATCATATAAAAAGTTCAAGTCAAAGTTAACGTTATAGCCAATAATAATGTCGTCACCAATAAATTCGCGAAATTCAGTCATCGCTTCTTTAACAGGCACACCCTCGCTAAGTAAAAGCTCGGTAGTAATCCCGTTTAATTTAGTTATAAAGGCAGGAACCTTATTTGATCTTGGGTAAACGACTAGCTTACTAAATTCTGCAACAATTTCGCTATTGCGCACCTTGACTGCACCCAGCTCAGTTACATGGTCACGATAGGGATTAAGTCCAGTTGTTTCAATATCAAGCATTGTGTAATCAGAAATAAAGCCTGGTTTTTCTTCACCTTTCGCACGCAATTTATCCTGAGAACCCGTGACGTGCAAAGCGCCATTTTTGACATAAATACTCATGCAATCTTCCTAATCTGTAACTAAAGCCTGCAATAAACTTGCAGCATCTGCATTTACGGCCGCACTTTTATCCTGAATATCCAGCGGTAACATTTCTTGGTGATAATCTGCCGCTACGTAAGTCCATTGTGGGAATTGTTGAACCAGTCTGATGATTGGCTCAAATAATTGAGGGCTCGTTTCATCAACACCGAGCTCCAAAAAGACCACTTTTTCCTCTTCGTTCCCAGTTAAAAACCAGCGAAAACGAGTGTTAGCGTCTGTATCTGGGTAAAAGTGCTCGTTTAACGGCATGTGAATCTCCATTGGTTGACCACACTGCTCACACTTCGGGACTAGCTTAGTTATGTCTTGATCACCTTGGTGGGCTGTCAGTATTTGCCGGACAACTTCTTGGTCACTTTTAGCACCATGATTAACGCCACTTGAGCATTGCATCACAGTCCAGTCACCAAACGCATTAAAGATTCGATTTTTATTGAAATCAGCTTGTTCAAAAAAATGTCCAAAAGTTGAGGTAGCAATAAAAGTCTTTTTCTCGCCAATTAGTTTACGCAATTTTTTCATTGCCGGACTTGGAACATAATTAAGTGAATATTTTTCAATTAATTGACTCCAAAATAACCATTGTTCAGCCCAGGAATCAAACTTGTGATCAAGAGCAGCCCCAATTGAATTCACATGATATTTACTAGCAACTTCCGGAAAATCTTGCTCAAAATTTTCTGTTCCCAGCAAATCAAGTCCTTCATTTTTTGCCATTTTATTGCCTGCAGTGACAATTACAACATCCGCATCGTCAAGCAATTGCTGTGCTTTATTCAGATTTTCCATTAATTACTCTTTCTTATTTTCGGTCATACCCCGTGAAAGAGACATGACCATCTTCAAAATCAGCTAAAAAGATATCACTAGGATCATTAAAGCCAGCTTTTTTCACTTCTTCTTTCAGCCAGTTTTCATCCTCATCAATAGATTCAAGCACATCTTGATTGATTTGACCATCATTTATTAAAGGAAAACGGACATTTTTCTCATCTGTTTTAATTACAGTCAGTTGCCCGTTCTTTTCAAAAATACAATTCTTTACTTTATCAACAGAATAGATTCCCTGACTACGTAATTTAAACATTAATTCATTGGCAGAAATACCAGCTTTTAAGCAGTTTTTTACTAAAACTTGCCCGTCCTTAATAATCTGAATTGGCTTACCGTCAATTAAGCTGCGAATAAAATTGCTGTGCTCACGCGAAAACTTCAAAATAAAGACCACTAATGTCCAAACAATTAGTACTAGTAAAAACTGCAAAACTGAAATACTGGAATTATAGATCACGCCACCGATAATCCCACCAAGAACATAGTTCTGGAGTTGATCAAGAGCTGTGGTTGGAGCAATATTGGTTTTACCAAAAACATTTATTTGAAAAATTAAAGTTAACACACCTAAAACGAATTTAATAAAGAGCTGCGTATAGTCCATCTCAATCTCCTCCTAATTCTTTATATCAACTTGATGATTAATCACATGCGCTTGTTTCAAAGAATAAGTGTTATTGTCATCATTTAGTTCTAACTGATAATCAATATCTTTTGAGTTAATCCGTACAATTAAGCCATCTTGAAGTGTCGTCGAACTTACCAAAACATCACTATTAGACACCCCAAAGTCCTTGGCAACAGACTTAATAAACGGTGTGATTTGCTCTGATTGAGACTTAACTAGGTTGGTTTGAACGTATTTTTCATATTGTGTGCCACCAAATAACAGCAAGAACAATAACGCGATAATACCTAAATCTCGGTAGCGGGTGTTAAACCGGTGTCGCAAATAGAGGACGGTAAAAGCAATCATAGCAACCGCTGCAACCGCAATTAGAATATACAAAATTGTTTTGTTAGTATTTTGATTCTGCTCAATATACTTAAGTGTATAAAAAGTCATAACATTCCCACCTTTTTAAAAAATAGCAGCTACCCAAAAGCAGGCAAGTAGTTGCGCTATAACTTCGTTTATGGCTTTATAATCAGCTTTTTCACTAGCTAGCTGAGCACCTAAAGCCACCTAATTTAAGTATAGCAAAGACTCATCAGAAGTGATCGATTCAAGCTTGCTAGGTAAATTTAGTTCCAAAAGCATACTCTATTTCTTCTTGTCCTGTTTTGCTTTAACTCGTTATAGGCTAAAATAGAGATTGATTAATAAAAAGTAAGGAGAAAAACATGAAAACTGGATCCAAAATTATTACTTTAGACAACGGTTACCATCTTTGGACTAACACCCAAGGACAAGGCGACATTCATTTACTTTGCTTGCACGGCGGCCCTGGCGGTAACCATGAATATTGGGAAGATACTGCTGATCAACTTAAAAAGCAAGGTCTAGACGTTCAAGTAACAATGTATGACCAACTGGGATCACTTTATTCAGATCAACCTGACTATTCCGATCCCGAAATCGCTAAAAAATACCTGACTTATGAATATTTCTTAGACGAAGTTGATGAAGTACGTGAAAAGCTCGGCTTAGACAACTTTTATCTAATCGGCCAAAGTTGGGGCGGTCTTCTTGTTCAAGAATATGCTGTCAAATACGGCAATCACTTAAAAGGCGCAATTATTTCTTCTATGGTTGACGAAATCGATGAATACGTTGCTTCTGTTAACCGCCGCCGTCAACAAGTTTTGCCACAAACTGAAATTGACTTCATGCACGAATGTGAAGAAAAAAATGACTACGACAACGCTCGTTATCAAGAAGACGTCAACATTTTAAACATCAATTTTGTTGATCGTAAGCAGCCTTCTAAGCTCTACCACTTAAATGATATTGGCGGAAGCGCAGTATATAATGCTTTTCAAGGTGACAATGAGTTTGTTATCACTGGTAAATTAAAGGACTGGCACTTTAGAGACCAATTGAAGAAGATCACTGTCCCAACCTTATTAACTTTTGGCGAAGAAGAAACAATGCCAATCTCAACTGCTAAAACTATGCAAAAAGAGATTCCAAACTCACGTCTAGTAACAACTCCAGATGGTGGACACCACCACATGGTTGATAATCCAAATGTTTACTACAAGCATTTGGCTGATTTCATTCGTGAAGTAGAAAACGGCACTTTTAAAGGTGAATAACT
>CAMLRL010000007.1 GCA_946482465.1 uncultured Lactobacillus sp. | reverse complement strand
TATCTCCCCCAAGAGTTCACATCGACGGGGAGGTTTGGCACCTCGATGTCGGCTCGTCGCATCCTGGGGCTGAAGTCGGTCCCAAGGGTTGGGCTGTTCGCCCATTAAAGCGGCACGCGAGCTGGGTTCAGAACGTCGTGAGACAGTTCGGTCCCTATCCGTCGTGGGCGTAGGAAATTTGCGAGGAGCTGTCCTTAGTACGAGAGGACCGGGATGGACATACCGCTGGTGTACCAGTTGTCTTGCCAAAGGCATCGCTGGGTAGCTAAGTATGGCCGGGATAAGCGCTGAAAGCATCTAAGTGCGAAGCCCCCCTCAAGATGAGATTTCCCATACGAAAGTAGTAAGACACCTCAAAGACTAAGAGGTAGATAGGCTGGGAGTGGAAGAGCCGTGAGGCTTGGAGCGGACCAGTACTAATCAGTCGAGGACTTGACCAGAGCTTAGCAGCAGTCAAGGTTTTTCAAGCGGATTATATTTAGTTTTGAGTGTAAAAACTCAAAGGAAAAAAGTACGGTGGCAAGAGCAAGAAGGAAACACCTGTAACCATGCCGAACACAGCAGTTAAGCTTCTTCACGCCGAGAGTAGTTGGTGGGAGACTGCCTGCGAGGGTAGGACGCTGCCGTGCTTTTTAGTATTCCGGCTTAGCTCAGTTGGTAGAGCGCTTGACTGTTAATCAAGATGTCGTCAGTTCGAGTCTGACAGCCGGAGTTCAATTTTGGAGTGTTGTCCGAGTGGCTTAAGGAGCATGATTGGAAATCATGTATATGGGTTAATCCTGTATCGAGAGTTCAAATCTCTCACACTCCGTATTTCGAATTAAGAAAGCTGTTAAACTAACGTTTAGCGGCTTTTTTTGTATAAAAAGTTCGAAAAAAATAAATTAAAGACCTAATTCGTTCATGAAATCTCGCACTCTGTTTTGTCCATCTTGAGTTGAGTGAGTGTAATGCTGAGTCATCGAAAAAGTTGCATGCCCCATCACTGCTGGAACATCTATCATATCTTCACCCTTGTTTAGAATAGCGTATGTATGTCTAAAATTGTGAACAGTAATATGTTTTTTTATTGTGGGTTAGATATTTATATATTGACTTTAACCATGCTTGAGGTCTGGATAGATTTAAATATTTGCCTGATTCTTTATGGAAAATGATAGGACAAATTATTTCATTTTTTCTATGATATTCAAGTAAAATGCTAGCCATATGATCAGTTAATACAGTAATCCGTTTTGAGTCAGCACTTTTGGAGATTGAACAAGAATTTTGTTTCCAACTCTGTTGGCAGATGTTTTATTTACATCGACAGGCTTTTTCTTAAAATTAATGTCTGACCAAAGCAATGCCAAAGCTTCTGATTTGCGTAACCTTGTAGTTGCAAGTAGCATAAAGTATATATAAGAATGAAGGTTGCGTTCTTTAGCAACAGCCAAAAATTCTCTTAGAGTATAAGAATCATTTCTAAAGTGCTTTCTTTTTTTGTTTTATTAGGAATTATAACCATATTAAATGGTTTCTCTTCAGGTTTACTAAAATTGCTGATAGAAGAAAACGATAAATTTAATCAAAACTCCTTGGGCTAATAGTTTAATGGAATTTTATTAATTTAAATAGCTCTTTTTTTAAAAAAAAGAGCGTAGAAACGCAAGCTAAGAATTCGACAGACACTACAAAGGTAGAGTCATAAAAGAACATTAAAAAAGATGCCAATACTGGGCAGGTGTATTTGATCTTTTCTGTATACTAGATGGCCATAACTTCTTTTAATAATACTAAACAAAGTAATAGTAGTAATGGTTTGCAATAAAAATAGTCATTCAGTTGCTGTTGTTGAAGTCGCTGACGCCAGTAGTACTGATGAAAAAGATGATAGTAAAATTGATTCTCAAGAAGTTAAGTCTAATATCAATATGCTACTGAAGAGTGCTTCAAATGGTAATAAAAAATAAAGTACAGTAAAGATAGTATACAGGTCCAAGTTACCAACGATTTCTTTAATCTTTTAAATTATTAAGAGGATACTGTTGCTGAAAGAGTGCAAGGTGTAGTCGGTGTTGGAATTTCAATGGTTGACAGCGACTACGAACTTAAAGATGACCACCAAGGATGTCACTTGAGTTTTTATTGTGGTATAAATCAACCAACTAATATATCTTTAATATCTTTTATTTAATAAAGTAGATATAACTATGGCCGTGTGTCCGTTGAAACCTAGATTGTCTCAGTAACTTAGTGGGGAAAAACTATAGCGACTTTGAAGTAATTCGAAAAAGTTCTTTTTTTACAGCATTTACTCAGATACACGGTTTTAATAATTGTTTGTTCGTTTATTAAGGGTAATAAAGCGGAAGGTATTTTTCATAGAGGCAAGAAAAGAGCTTCCAACAACTAAAGCGTGGTGAAAGCTCTTTTTATAACTAACTAAAATGATATCGTAATGTTCTTTTTAGTTAGTTGATTTATATATAACATGAAGTAATAAAGTATAAAGTAAAGTATATATGTAAGCTGACAAGTAATGCTACGCCAACTCACTATAAATTATAGCATTTGATTATTAGATGTTCAAATTAATTAGAAGAATTGTTCTTATTTATCTTAGTTATAAATAAGCTTTTTGGTATTAGCTGATTGCTCTTACGTTGAATTCTGAGGCGTATACGTTATTTATTTTGCTTGTCGACATATTTTTGAAAATAAATTAACTTCTCTTCCTATTTTTCTACCAAACATTTAAAGTACTATCTTGATTTTTTAATGAAGTGATTAAAAGTGAAATAGTTGTAAAAAAATATAGAATAAAAACCCTAGACATGATTTGCGCATTATGGTAAAGTTTTAAACGTAGTCGAGTGACCGGAGGATTAGCTCAGCTGGGAGAGCATCTGCCTTACAAGCAGGAGGTCACAGGTTCGAGCCCTGTATCCTCCATAAATGATACATATTTATAATAAAGAACGTTTTAACGACGTTCTTTTTTTATTTTTAAAATTTACATTTTAAATTTTGGAATTTATTTTCAAAAATGGTCTCAAATTTGTTCCAATTTGGTACTTTACTCCAAAAGTATTGATATCATTGAATTGGAAAGCGATTACAAGATATAATGGCGGTGTCGATTGAGTAATTGATCTTAGCGGCCGAAAGGAAAATTATGATATTAGACGAAATGCTTAAAAGTAGTAAATTGACCGGCCAAGAACGTGAAGTTCTAGATTTCATTAGTAATAATCCACAAAGAGTACTTGGAATGACAGTTCATGAGGTTGCAAAAGCAAGCTTTTCGAGTTCATCAACAGTAATTAGGCTTTGCCAAAAAGCAGGCGTTAGCGGTTTTACTGAGTTTAAATATAAATTAGCAACTGAATTGCCCACGATTATTGAATTAGATGATGATCTAAAGAGTAATGGCTTTAATGGCAGTGAGGCTTCAAGAGAAGTTTTAGATAGAATTGAAACTGTTCATCGAAACTCTCTGAAATATACCAAAAACATTTTTAATACAGAGTTACTTAATAGAGTAGCTAGTTTACTTAAAACTGCTGATAGAATTGAAATTTATGGTGATGGACTTAATTATCCGCTAGCTCAATTATTTTGTTTAAATTTTCAAGAAGTCGGTGTTGAAGCAGGAGCATATGATTCTTTGAATTTGATGCATGCGAAAGTATATCGAAATAGAAAATTCAGACCCTTAGCCTTTATTTTGACCCATACTGGGAATAACGAGCATATGTATGGTATTGCTAAAAAACTGAAGGCTGAGGACTATAAAATTGTTGTTGTGTGCGATTCCGTTAAGCGCTCAATTTGTCGATTATGCGATGAAACAATGGATATTAAGACTACTAAAAACACGTTGGAACTTAGTAATATTGTGTATATTTCATCGATTCAATAATTACTCTGAAGTAAGTGAGACTTCAGATGAGGTTGAGAAGATTAAGGAAAGACAAAATTGATTAATAAAGACTTTTTATGGGGCGGTGCAGTAGCCGCTAACCAATATGAAGGAGCTTGGGACACAGGAGGTAAAGGAATTAGTGTAACTGATGTTATGACTAAGGGGGACGTAAATACACCTAGGAAAATAACAGCAGGGGTTTTGCCCAATGAAGAATATCCTAATCATTTTGGCATTGATTTTTATCATCATTATAAAGAAGAAATAGAACTTTTTGCAGAAATGGGATTTAAATGTTTTAGACGAAGTATTGCTTGGTCAAGAATTTTCCCACATGGTGACGAGGAAAAGCCAAATGAAGAAGGATTAGCATTTTACGACAATGTTTTTGATGAATGCTTGAAATACGGCATTCAACCTGTTGTTACGCTATCGCATTTTGAAATGCCATATTATTTGGCTGACCATTATGGTGGATGGCGTGATCGTAGGGTAATTGATTTCTTTTTACGATATGCAAAGGTTTGCTTTGAACGCTATCACGAAAAAGTAAAATATTGAATGACTTTCAATGAAATTAATAATTTGATTGATACAGATAATCCATTCAATGCATGGACTGGTGCTGGTGTTTTATATAAGGAAGATGAGAACCCAGAGCAGACAATGTATCAAATTAGTCATTATCAGTTTGTAGCAAGTTCTCTGGCCGTTCAAGAAGCTAAGAAAATTGATTCAAAACTTCAGATAGGCTGTATGCTTCATTTAGGCCCCCTATATCCTGCAAGTTGTAAACCACTTGATCAAATTGCAAGTCTTAAAGCAATGGACAGGCGCTTCTTCTTTAGTGATGTTCAGATTAGGGGTACTTATCCTTCATATACAAAAAAACTGTGGGAACGTAAAAATGTTAAATTAGACATCACACAAGAAGATTTGGCTAATTTAAAAAAAGGAACTGTCGATTTTCTAGGCTTTAGTTACTATAAGTCGACTATTGCAGAATATAATGCTCAGGCTGATTTTTTGGAAAAGCCTAATCCTTATGTTTCTAAAAGTGACTGGGGTTGGGCCATTGATCCGGTCGGACTGCGATATATTTTAAATGTTGCTTATGAGCGATATCAGAAACCATTGTTTATCGTCGAAAATGGTTTTGGTGCTTATGACAAGTTAGAAAATGGCTCTGTTAATGATGATTATCGAATAAATTATCTTCAAAGCCATGTTGTTCAAATGTTGAAAGCTATCGAACTTGATGGTGTTGATGTAATTGGCTATACCCCATGGGCAGCAATCGATATTATCAGTGCTTCAACTGGTGAGATAGAAAAACGCTACGGCTTTATTTATGTCAATTTAGATGAAGTAAAGCAAGGTACTGCAGGCGTCTACCGTAAACAATCATTTGAATGGTACAAAAATATTATAAAAACTAATGGTGAGTGTCTAAAAGATCAAGTGAGGGTAGAGAAATGAAAAAGTTCATTAACGATAAATTAGTACCAATGGTTATGAAATTTACCAATACTAAGATTATTAGCGCACTAAAAGATGGGATGATGTTTGTATTACCATTTCTAATTGTTGGCTCGCTGTTCATGCTCTTAGCAAACATACCAATACCAGCAGTCGCAAATGCGATTACTAAGAGTGGTTGGGCTGATGTTTTTAACCAAATATACCAATCTTCATTTTCATTGATGGCAATTTTTGCCGTAGTAGGTATTGCATATACTTATATTAAAAATGAAAAAGTTGATTCACCTTTTTCAGGTAGTTTAGCTGCACTCGGTGCGTTCATTATGCTATTGCCATCTGAAATTAAGCCTAAAGGTGGAGAACTTATTACAAATGTTATTTCAAAAAATTGGACTGCGGGTCAAGGGATGATCTGCGCGATCATCGTTGGTTTACTAAGTGGTTTTATTTATAGTTACTGTGTTAAAAAAGATTGGCAAATCAAACTACCTGCTGGTGTTCCACCAGCTGTAGCAAATTCTTTTATGGCACTAATTCCAACTGCAGCAGTTTTAGTTGTTGCTGGAGCAATCTGTGCAATCTTTAAATTTGTAGCTCAAACTAGTTTTGCAGAAATAATTTACTCAGCAATTCAAACGCCACTTCAAGGAATCACTGATTCTCTTGGTGGAGTAGTAATTATGACAATCGTAATGTCATTACTATGGTGGTGTGGTGTTCACGGTGGAGCAATTTGTGGCGCTATTCTGACACCAATTTTGCAGTCTAACATGTCTGATAACCAATCAATTTTGGATGCAGGGAAAGAACTAACAGTTGCTAATGGTGGACACATTTTCACCCAACAGTTTTGGGACAATTATCTGTGTATGACAGGTGCAGGAATTGTAATGGGTCTTGTCATCTACATAACATTTTTCTCAAAGTCCTCCGCTTTAAAAGAACTTGGAAAACTGTCGTTAGTCCCAAACATTTTTAATATTAATGAGCCAGTTATTTTCGGCGTTCCGATTGTAATGAACTTATACTTATTAGTTCCATTTGTGGTTTTTCCAACTTGTGTTGGGATCATTAGTTACTTACTGATGCAATGGGGAATTTTGCCACTGTTTTCTGGCGTGATGGTTCCGTGGACAACGCCACCAATTATTTCAGGATTTTTAATTGAAGGATAGCGAACCGCTTTATGGCAATTTGTTATTATCATTCTTTCAATGATTGTGTATTGGCCATTCATTAAAAAGTATGATCAATTTTTGCTAAAGCAGCAAAACGCAACGAAATAAATAAAGAGGATTAGTATCTTGAAGTACTAATCCTTTTTTGGTAAAATAACAAACGTTGTTGATCAAAGTAGCTGGTATTGCCAGTAATTAACGTGTTTATTGAGTAAAAGCTATTCTTGTTGCTCTAATAGGCTTTAGCAGGAGTTTTCAAACAAATTTACTTTTTTTGATTTTTTTACTTGCAAATCATTTTTTATCTAGTATACTATTGAATGTACTTTGATTCAGAACCTGACCCGTTGGTCAAGTGGTTAAGACATCGCCCTTTCACGGCGGTAACATGGGTTCAAATCCCGTACGGGTCACTTTGGAGGATTAGCTCAGCTGGGAGAGCATCTGCCTTACAAGCAGGAGGTCACAGGTTCGAGCCCTGTATCCTCCATCGTTCGATGACTACCGAATACACGGTAGTCTTTTTTTTACAAAAAAAAGAACGAATATAATTATATTTATCGGTTCAAGTCCTGAGAGGATCCAATATTTGGAGATGCCTTGTAACCGAATAGCTGACGTCTATAGGGGGACTAATATGGAAAAACGCTTATTTACTTCAGAATCTGTTTCTGAAGGGCACCCAGATAAAGTGGCTGATCAAATATCAGACGCAATTTTGGATGCAATTATTGCCAAGGATCCACAAGCTCACGTAGCTTGTGAGACTGTGGTAAATACGGGAATTGTTTATGTCTTTGGTGAAATATCAACTAGTGCATATGTTGATATTCAGAGCATTGTTAGAAAAACAGTTCTACAAATTGGTTATGACCGTCCGGAACTTGGTTTTGATGGCAATAACTGTGCTGTTTTAGTAGGGATTGATGAGCAATCACCTGATATTGCACAGGGAGTTGATCACTCGCTTGAGACGCGTGAAAACAAGTCTGATGATGACAACCTTGATCAAATTGGGGCTGGAGACCAAGGCTTGATGTTTGGCTTTGCAGTTGATGAAACGCCAGAACTCATGCCGTTGCCAATTTCTTTAGCTCATCGCTTAATGCGCCAAGTTGCAAAATTGCGTAAAGACGGCGAATTAACGTGGCTCAGACCTGATGCTAAAGCACAAGTAACAGTTGAATATGATGAAAATCAAAAACCTAAACGTGTTGATACAGTCGTAATTTCAACTCAAACAGATGATCAAGTAGCCAACGAAGAAATTCGCCAGGCGATGATTGAGCTAGTAATTAAAAAAGTAATTCCAGCAGAATTTCTTGATGAAGACACTAAATTTTTAATTAATCCATCTGGCCGTTTTGTAATAGGTGGACCAAAAGGTGATTCAGGTTTAACTGGACGCAAGATTATTGTTGATACTTATGGTGGTTATGCTCGTCATGGAGGCGGTGCCTTTTCAGGAAAGGATCCGACAAAGGTTGACCGTAGTGCCAGCTACGCTGCTCGTTATGTTGCTAAAAATATTGTTGCAGCAGGTTTAGCAGATCGCTGTGAAGTCCAAGTTGCATATGCGATTGGGGTCGCACATCCTGTTTCAGTAATGATTGATACCGCAAATACCGGTAAGGTAAGTGATGAATTATTGACAAGTGCTGTACGACAAATCTTTGACCTTCGTCCTGCAGGTATCATTCAAATGCTTGATTTAAGACGACCAATCTATGAGCAAACGGCTGCCTATGGTCATTTTGGTCGAACTGATGTTGATTTACCATGGGAGAGAACCGATAAAGTTCAAGAATTACTTGACTTTGTTAATAAAAATAAATAGATTTTAGAAAATTTGAAGGAGTTGTAATTGTGAAAAAGACAAATGTACCTATAGTTACACTTGCGATTTTTATGACAACGTTTATGACAGCGATTGAAGGCACAATCGTTTCCACAGCGATGCCAACCATTGTCTCCGATCTAAATGGGTTAGAAATCATGAATTGGGTTGTTTCAATCTTTCTGTTCATGACGGCTGTTTCAACTCCTTTGTATGGAAAATTAGCTGACAGCATTGGTCGGAAGCCAATTTTTTTATTCGGGATAGCCTTATTTGTAATCGGTTCGGCACTCTGTGGCCAAGCTCACAATATGATTGAGTTAATTCTTTTCCGTGTGATTCAGGGACTTGGTTCGGGAGCCGTTCAGCCGGTAGCAATGACCATTATTGCCGATATGTATACTCTGGAAAAAAGAACTAAAATGCTGGGGCTTAACTCCGGTTTTTGGGGTGTAGCTTCTGTTATTGCACCACTTTTAGGTGGGTTTATTGTTCAGAATCTTTCTTGGCACTGGGTCTTCTACATCAATGTTCCAATAGGATTAATAGCTTTTTTATTAGTCGTGTTCTTTTTAAGCGAACCGAAAGCTAAGCAAAAGGCTAAACTTGATGTTAAAGGCACATTTTGGCTGGTCGTCCTGCTCTTGACAGTAATGTTTACTTTGCAAGAATTGAGTTCGCTCAGTGGCTTAATATTAGCTGCTTTGGCAGTTTTAATTATTGTTAGTGCAATTGTGTTCTACCGTGAAGAAAAACGCGCAGAGGACCCGATAATGCCATTGACGATGCTTAAGGGTAGAGAGTTCCTTGCAGTCAATATGATTACCTTGTTTGTATCAGGAGTTGTTATTGGCTTTGAATTCTATATTCCGACTTGGATGCAGGGAATTAAGGGCACTACAGCAACCATTGCAGGGTTTGCAGTAACACCAAGTTCAGTTATGTGGGTAATTGGTTCATTTCTAATTGGTGGAATGCTAAGTAAATGGGGTGTCCGTAAAACATTCTTTGGAATGTTAATTCTATTGTTGATAGCTGACGCTATGCTTTTGATTGTTCCAATGCAGACACCATTTTGGCTGTTTTGCATCATTGCAGCGATGAACGGCTTTGGCTTTGGTTCCATTATGACCGCTGCACAAGTTCGCTCACAAGTTTTAGTCGATCAAGACCATGTTGGTGTTGCAACATCGTTTAATACCTTAATGCGCTACTTAGGACAAACTATGATGGTTTCGATTTACGGTATTACTTTCAATACGATTGTGGCAAGTGAACTTGCCAAGCATCCAAATCTAACTCAGGCAATGATGAACAAGATTGTTTCTTCTATCAAAGCTAAAGAGTTGGCGACTAACTTGGTTCCACAATTGCGTCAAGTACTGTTTAGCGCATTAAAGGGCGTTTATGTGGTTTCCTTGATAGCAATTATTCTTTCAATTGTGTTCAACTGTATTTATAAAAAGCAACAAGAAATAGTTGATTAAAATAAATATCGACTAAAAACCTGCTGATAACTAATCAGCAGGTTTTTTATTTATAAACTTTTCTGTATAGTAGAAAAATTGGTTTCTAAAAGCATAATAGATGATATCAACAAAATTACAGATAGGAAGTATAGAATAAAAGACAAATTACTAATTAACGTTCTTTAGATGGTAGAGAGAAAAAGGCTAGAGATAACTTGCTTTTTCGGTGTGGCCAATTATAAAGTTTAATTCCATTTCAGAAAGAGTCTGGGGAAATATTTCTCCCAGACTCTTTTGCTTCCAAATTATTCAATTACCTTTTAGTCAACTTTGTCATTTGCTTTGAAAACCAAGGCCATAAAAAATTAAGGATTGTGAGAATGATAATTGAAACCATGAGAACTCTACAGCCGAAAGTAAAATTAAGCTGCGGGTTGTTAAATTTTGTTGCAAGATTTCCATTTGCTACCTGAGTCGAAAGTAGGTAAGTCATTGGTATATATTGCACTATAGTAGTTTGGGTCATTCCACTTCCACCAGAGGTTGATTGCAAAATGAATGGCAAAATTGCTCCACCTAAAAGTATAAATAGTGCTAAGAAAAGGCAGCTTAATTGATTACGCGTAATTTGAGCTAAAAGAAGTAACAAAATCACAATGAAAATACACGTCAAGACGGTTAAAATAAACGCAGGTTTTAGCCAAACAGAAAGAGGTTGATAAGTACTTTTGAAACTACCTGGTAAAGTTATTCCTTGAATTGGATAGGAAAGTGGGCCACTACCAAAGAGCAGACTGCTAAGTCCCCAGATTAAAAGGTTGGTAAAAAGAGTTAGTGAAAAAGCAATCAGTAATCCTAAAATGATATCTAGTAATACGCTGTGCTTGCTTGGTAACAATATGGCACGATTTAGATGATCGACATACTTTGATGCGAAAATATTACTTAAAATAAAACAAAGCATGGTGACAATCATTGCAGGCAGAAAACCTTCCGAAAGTTTAAACAGGAATAACCAACCTTGTTTAGGATGTTGTTCATTTTGTTCTGGTAAATTAGCGTGCTTAAGAGCATTCAAACGGGCATTTTTCTGCTTAATTTCTTGTCTAAGATCATCGCCACCAATTTTGACTTGTGCTGCTTGCTTGTCATTTTGGCGAATCATCAATTCATAAGCATGATCCCAATTTTTATTATCTAAGGCTTTTAATATTTGCCGCTCGTTTCTATTTTGATTTTTAACTGTGGGCAAATTAGCTTGAGACTGTTTCTGCTGGCTTAAATCTTGGTTTATTTGGTAACGAATTGTAGTTTGATCGCCTTTAAGGGCATTATAGCCTAGAATAAGTCCTGCACATATTAGCACTATACTTAAAATCAGCCAGGTCAAAGTATTTTTAAACACTTTTTTAAATTGTAATTCAAAATAGGCCATAAGCTTTATCCCCGAACTAATTGGTGGTGCTTTAAAGTCAGAGTATCATCAACAATTCCTGCTACTTCATCTTGATAATGAGAAGCCATAATAATAAGTTTGTTTTGTTTTGCTAAATTGGTCAATTCCTGATAAAGAATTTGACGGCTGTCAGAGTCAAGGCCATTGTTAATTTCATCCATTAGTAAGTATTTAGCATCGCTTAACTCATAAAGGGCAACTACCAGTTTTTGTTTCATACCTAATGAATATTTTCTAATTGGAGTTTTGATGTAACTACTCATTTCCCAACGGTTTATTATTTCTTGCAAATCCTGGTGTGAATGCCATTCGTTTTTAACAAATTGCATATAATCAAGACCTGAAAGATTTTTGTCAAACCAGTCAGAAGTTTCCAGGTAAAAAACTTGGCTTTTGACGTTAGCAAACGGCTTACCGTCAAACAGGACTTGGCCTGAACTTGGAGCAAGTAAGCTAACTATAGTTCTGAGGACGCTTGTTTTACCAGTACCGTTAAGTGCATGAAGCATATATATTTTGCCATTTTGAAAGTTAAAATTGGCATTTTTTAGTATAGGCTCACGTAAGGTAAGGGTTAAATCCTTAATTTCAATCATTTTGTTTTCCTCCCTTTCTGGGCTTTTGTGCGATAAGGTAGTTTAAAAGTAAAAGAATAATAATTCCTACGGTTAAAACAAGGATGCCATTGACAAAATTAACCTGTGGGTAAGTGACTAATTTTGTTTCATCTGCAAAGACATATGCATTACTAATACCAAACATACCATCTACTGGTTGTAAGGAGAAAAAGTAACTCATAGGAATAAATTGAGCAAAATTCCGTGCTGCTACTACGTATTGAGGTAGTACCATCCCACCAATTAATATAAAAACTGAAACGAATAATGCCAACAAGCGGTTTTTAAATATTTGTACGAATAGTAAAACCACATTTGCAATGAACATAAAACTAAATAATTCTAAAATCAAAGTAGGGCAAAACAGCTGGTGCATTGGAATGAAAATGTTCTGTTTAGCTACTGCGTCTACGCCCATCATAGGATATTTAAAGTTGCCAGTACCAAAAAATATACTTGGAATAATAAAAATCAACAAAAATGCTGATAAAAAATAGCCAAATCCAATTAATGAACCAGTACCAACTTCAATCAATAAATGGTTTCCTTGTGGTAAGAGATTTTCTAGATGCATTCGATTATAAAAACCAGAGGAGTATAATTTTATTAGAATAAAAATTACGGCTAAAACCGCTAAAGGTGGTAAGACTTCCTGCATCATTTCTAATATAAAAAAGCCACCTTTAACAGAATAATGTTCATTTTCTTCTGGTAAGTTATTTCGAGCCAGATACTGTAATTTTTTAATATTACTTTCAAGTGGCAGCAAATCGTCTTTATTGGCATTATTACGTTTTGCATCAGCAAGATTATATTTCTCTTGCTTTATTATGATTTGATAAGCCTTCTGCCATTTATTTGTTTGAATTGATTTAATTAATGTCTGAAATTCTTTGATAGATGACTTGTTTTCTGCCAAATCCAGCTCGATTTTGTGTCTATTCGTTTTTGTTAAATTAGATTTCTTTAACTGTTTCTGATAATATTTGATATTTTTCTTTTCCACCGCAATATTTTCTCGAGCTTCCGTTATGCGCGGATTAATATAGCGAGAATTGTAGTTTTTCGTCCAAAAATAAAAACATCCGAGTAAAATGGCTAAAAGACTAATCCAGGTAAATTTACTTTTTAGTACCTGCTTAATTTTTAATTTCATATATGGCATTTTCGTCACCTCTTAGTCTAGGTTTAATAAAAACTGCTAGATTCAATTTATTAATCTAGCAGTTCTTATGACTTTAATATTAAAAAATATGTCACAGCTTTTATCACAATTGCTTTTATGTGTCAATATTTTGTCACTTGATAATATATTGTTTTTCCTTTTTTTGCAATAAAAAGTTCATATAATCTTTATTATTGGAAATCAGTTTATTTAAGCTTAATTTTTTAAGTTCTTAATGTTTATCTAAAAAATTACTAGCTGACTTTAAAGCAAAAATGTAACGTAACGAATATATCAAGCGTCTAAATCGTGAACCCTATCAACAGTAACAGTGGGATGGTTCAGACAAGTTTACGCCAATGATAAGCTATGACGAAAGCGGTAATAAAGAAAGTTTCTACTGTAGCTCAATTTATTTTTTACTCGATGATAAGAATTGTTCTAATTTTCATCGTTTAAACCATGATGACGCGATATTATCAGGTCTTTGAACTACTAAAAAGTCGATTTGTTAAAGAAGTACCCAGAATATAAAGATATCATTGACGGTTAGCTCAGGATTAATTTTGACTACAAAAAAAGCTCAAACTACTAACAGTTTGAACTTTTTGATTTTAAACTAAATTTTTTCTTGTACTCGCGTTTCCAAATAATAGTGATATAAGAAGGAGTAACCAATTAATAAAAAGGCAATTCCTTCTAAGAAACCACCAACTACGTCTGATGGATAATGAACATGATTGAAAATTCTAGTATAACCAATTAGAAGTGGGAAGCACAGCCAAACGATGCATACGACTGTTTTAGCGGCTTTATTTTTAATTAGTAAAATAGTTAAGACAATTAGAATGCCAAATAATGTTGCACTACCAACGGAGTGACCTGATGGAAAACTATATCCATGTGCATCAACAAGATGATGCACTGAAGGACGCTGTCTAGCAATTGCATGCTTAATGATCCAATTATATCCATTGGCCGCAATCATAGTTCCAGCAGTAAAAAATGCATAAGCATATTTTTTAAAAATTCCGAGAATCACTACCAAAATGATTGTTTCAATCATGATAACACTCGTATTACCGAGATTAGTAAAAGTAGTGGCAAATTTGATAATTGCAGGATTGTTATTACAAATTGTCCCAATTAAAGCAGTATCAAACTGATGGATGAATTGACTGTCAGCTGAAACTAATATTGCCCATACCGCGTACAACATTAAAAAAATCGTCGCGGGTATGATGGTATCTCTTTTTGAATGAATTGTCGTATCCAAATGACTTTCTCCCCTTGTTTTTTTTAGCATTTGTGGTAAATTATAATCATTATTGAACAAAAAATAAAGGTTAGGAAATAGTAGCGATTTTATTTTTCTATAGAGAAAAGTCGGTTGGTGCAAGACTCGAAAAATATATTGTGAACTGAGCCTAGATGAAATCTTTCGTTGGCTAGCCGCGTTAAGGAGCGTTTGAGTGTCATGCAAAAATGTATGAAACTTAGGTGGTACCGCGATTATTCGTCCTATGAAATTAATTTCATAGGACTTTTTTTATGAGGTAAAATTTATGTACAATCACAAAGTTGTAGAGAAAAAATGGCAAGAATATTGGGCAAAAAACCACACATTTAAAACGGGTAATGATCCTAAAAAGAAAAATTACTACGTTTTAGATATGTTTCCTTTCCCATCTGGTAAGGGACTCCATGTAGGTCACCCAGAAGGCTATACTGCTACTGATATTGTGGCGCGGATGAAGCGTAGTGAGGGCTACAATGTTCTTCACCCAATGGGCTGGGATGCATTTGGACTGCCAACTGAGCAATATGCACTTCAAACTGGTCAAGACCCTGCAGTAGTAACCAAAGAAAATATTGCTAATTTTAAACGGCAGCTTAACACATTGGGTTTTTCTTATGATTGGGATCGTGAAGTTTCTACCAGTGATCCTAAGTATTACAAGTGGACTCAATGGACTTTTGAGCAAATGTATAAAAATGGTCTTGCTTATGAAGCCGAAGTTCCAGTCAATTGGTCACCAGATTTAGGTACAGTTGTAGCCAATGAGGACATTGTTGATGGTAAAACAGAACGTGGTGGTTACCCAATTTACCGTCGCAACATGAAGCAATGGATGCTTAGAATTACCAAATACGCAGATCGTCTGCTTGCTGGACTTGATAATCTTGACTGGCCAGAAAACGTTAAAGAAATGCAACGTAATTGGATTGGCCGTTCAGTAGGTGCTCAGATTACCTTTAAGATAAAGGATTCGGATGAAACTTTTGATGTCTTTAGTACTCGTCCTGATACTTTATTTGGTGCTACCTATGCCGTATTGGCTCCTGAAAACAAGTTAGTTCAAAAGATTACGACTGACGGGCATAAAGAAGAAGTTGACGCATACATTAAGCAAATTGAATCCAAGTCAGACTTGGAAAGAACCGATTTAAATAAAACTAAATCAGGTGTCTTTACTGGAGCTTATGCAATTAACCCAGTTAATAATCAAAAAATTCCAATTTGGATTGCTGATTATGTTCTTGGTAGTTACGGAACTGGTGCTGTTATGGCTGTGCCAGCTCACGACACGCGTGATTACGAATTTGCGCAAAAATTTGATTTGCCAATCAAGGCTGTTATCAAGGGTGGCGACATCAGTAAAGAAGCCTTTACAGAAGATGGACCACATATTGATTCTGACTTTTTGAACGGCTTGAATGTTGAAGAAGCCAAGAAGAAAATTGTTGATTGGCTTGAAGAACATAACGCTGGTAAGAAGAAGGTTAATTACAAACTTCGTGATTGGGAATTTAGTCGTCAACGCTACTGGGGTGAACCAATTCCAGTTATTCATTGGGAAGATGGCGAAACTACTTTAGTTCCTGAAGATGAATTGCCACTAGTTTTACCTCATGCTACAGATATTAAGCCATCAGGCACCCCAGAAAGTCCACTGGTTAACCTTAAAGATTGGGTTAATGTGGTAGACAAAAATGGTCGTAAAGGAAAACGTGAGACCAACACAATGCCTAACTGGGCAGGTTCATCGTGGTACTTCTTACGCTACATTGATCCACATAATGACAATAAGCTTGCAGACTACGAATTGCTCAAGCAATGGATGCCAGTGGACTTGTACATCGGTGGTGCTGAACATGCAGTTCGTCACTTATTATATGCAAGATTTTGGAATATGGTTCTATACGACTTAGGCGTTGTACCGAATGAGGAACCATTCCAAAGACTATATAATCAAGGCTTAATTCTTAAAGACCATGACAAGATGTCAAAATCAAAGGGCAATGTTGTTAACCCTGACGATGTTATTGAGGAGTATGGTGCCGATAGTCTGAGAATGTATGAAATGTTCATGGGTCCTCTAGATGCTTCAATTGATTGGGATGACAACGGTCCTGCATCAACTAAGAAATTCTTAGATAGAATTTGGCGTCTTTTTGTAAATGACTTAGATCTGAAGGCAATTCCTCAAGAAAACGTTGTTGAAGAAAATGACGGTACATTGGACAAGGTTTATAACGAAACGGTTAAGAAGGTAACTGAGGACTTTGATGCCTTACACTTTAACACTGCAATTTCTCAATTAATGGTCTTCATTAATGCAGCCCAAAAGGCAAAAACAATTCCAAGAGAATATGCAGAAGGCTTTATGACCTTAATTGCACCAATTGCACCACACATGATGGAAGAGATTTGGCAAATTTATGGTCATGATGAGTCAATTACTTTTGCTAAATGGCCAACTTATGATCCAAGTAAACTGGTTGAATCAACAGTTGAAATTATGGTTCAAGTCAACGGAAAATTACGTGGTAACTTTGATGCGCCAAAAGATGCTGACAAGGACGACTTAGAGAAACAAGCTCTGGCTTTACCGCATGTACAGAAATTTTTAGACGGTAAGGAAGTCAAAAAAGTTATTATTGTTCCGAATAAAATTGTCAATATTGTTGCCAAATAAACTTAATTTTTCCTAAAGTGCAAAGTAGATTTGTTGTTAATTGCCTTTTTTCAGTCAAAATAGGATAGTTAGTAAAATAAATTTAGGGAAAATTAATGAGAGAAAATAATTTGAAAGAACAAAATACGCAAGATACCTTTGTTAAAGGCAGTGCGTGGATGACTTTTGGTTCGATTACCTCACGTTTATTAGGCGCGCTCTACATTATTCCATGGTTTATTTGGATGTCACCGTATGGCAATATTGCCAACGCTTTAACGGCTCGAAGTTACAATATCTACAGTATCTTTATTTTGATTTCGACTGCCGGCATTCCAGGTGCAGTGGCCAAACAAGTGGCAAAATATAATGCATTGAATGAGTATGGGGTAGGACGAAAATTATTCCGTAGAGGATTAGTTTTGATGGTTGTTTTGGGCGTAATCTCAGCTGCAATCATGTACTTTGCTTCACCACTACTTGCCTCAAATGGATCTCGTAGTGATCCACGGCAGGTTGCTGTAATGCGTAGCTTATCGTATGCCATTTTGATTATTCCTGTACTAAGTATTATGCGAGGGTATTTTCAAGGCTATTCTGATATGATGCCTTCAGCCATGTCACAGTTTGTTGAACAATTGGCACGAGTAATCTGGATGTTACTCACCGCATACATCATTATGCAAGTACAACATGGTAATTTTGTTGATGCGGTTGTTCAGTCAAACTTGGCTGCTGCAATTGGGGCAGCTTTTGGGATTTTAGTGCTAGCTTGGTTCTTGTTTTCTAGACGTAAGGAATTGAATTATTTAGTTGATAATTCAAATAATGAAATTCAGGTTTCCACTGCTTCACTTTTTCGCGAGATAATTGAACAAGCAATCCCATTTATCATTATCGATGCTGGGATTCAGTTGTTCTACTTAGTCGATCAATACACTTTCCATCCGATGATAGCAAGTGTAGTTAAAGCAAGCTATAACACAATTGAAACTTGGTATGCACTTTTTGCTCTTAATGCCAATAAGTTGATTATGATTATTGTGTCATTGGCAAGTGCAATGGCTGTTACAGCTATTCCATTATTGTCTGCGGCACACGCAAAACATGACTTTAAAGGAATTTCTGACCAAATAAGTAATACATTAGACTTATTTTTGTTTGTGATGATTCCTGCCGCTTTTGGAATGGCGGCTATTGCAACACCAATTTATACAGTTTTTTATGGTTTTGATCAATTAGGATCAAATATCTTATATTTGTCGGCCTTTACTTCGATTACCTTGGGACTTTTTACGGTATTAATGGCCATTTTACAAGGACTGTCTGAAAATGGACTAGCAATTAAATATTTAGTTTTAGGCCTAGTCATTAAGATGATAGTTCAGTATCCGATGGTTTACTTGTTTAAAGTATATGGGCCATTAATCGCTACTAATTTAGGGATGCTAGTAATTATCTTTATGTCATTTAAGCATCTCGAGGTGGAGTTTGACTTCAATAAGAGTAGGACAAGTCGCCGCTTTATTGGGATTACATTTTTCTCGATAATCATGTTCCTATTGGTATTAGCAGTGGAACATGGCTTAGAAATCTTCTTAAGTCCAGCTAAACGTGCTTCAGCATTAATAATTGTTTTTGTTGCTGTAATTGTTGGTGGTATCTTCTACGCACTGGTTGCAATCAAATCGCATTTAGCGCAGAAAATACTTGGGGATAAAATTGTTCCAATTTTAGAAAAATTACACATTAAGATATAAAAACGATATTGCTAATTGCAGCAATATCGTTTTTTTGACTTATTCAAGCTAAAAATAATATATTAGCTTGCTGCCCCTGCCAAGGAACTTCATTTTAGCAATTGCTTGTTAAAGTTGCAATGCTGTCTCATCTAACTAGTAGTAAGTAGGTTAATTGTAAAACTTAGCAAGATTTTATTGCTTAAAGTTTAAAGTATAATCAACACAATCAATAATTTTCTGGACACCTTTATGCAAGTCATCGTTAGTTGCAGACAAAGAAATTCTAAAGTATCTATTTGAGTAATCAAATTCATCTCCAGGTGCTACTAAAACGTGGAAGTGCTCTTCCAAGAGTGTATAAAATAAAGCTGGCTTCTTGATTTCATCGGTCACTTTGACGAATAGATATAGGCCACCATTATAAGTGCAGGAATTAAAGTAGTTACTTGAACGGAATAATTGAGCAACTGATTTACCTTTTTGTTCAATATCCTTTAAATGTTGTTGATACTGGGAAGTGTTATCTAATACGATTTCACCAATATATTGGCTAATGGTTGGCGGGCTGAAGGTAATCCCTTCATTATAAAAAGCATTTTGGTCAATGATTTTCTTAGGCGCGATTACGTAACCTAATCTGATACCAGGCATCGCAAAATTTTTCGAAAAACTGCTTACTAGAACCTGATGAGAAATATCTGTAGATGTTGGTTTGTAGGGATGTGTGCTTGGATAATCACTGTAAACATGGTCATCGATGATAAAAATATTCTTTTCTAGAGCAAGTTCATTTAAAAAATTACGTTCTTGATCTGACAGTCCGACACCAGTTGGATTATTTGGATAATTAATAATAATTGCTTTAGTTTTTTCACTTACACAGTCCTGAATTTGCTTAATTGGCAATGCAAAATCTGGAGCAATTGATTTGACTACAACTGGTGTTCCGTTAGCTCCCTTAATTAAGTTTATATAGGAAGGAAAATACGGTGCAATAATAATTACTTCATCGTCTTTCGATGTGATAATTGACTTTAAGGCTAAAAATGCGCCGTGCAAACAAGATACAGTAATTTGAATATTTTCCGTACTAATATTTTTAATACCGTAAGTATCTCGATAGTGAGAAATAATTTTTTCTCTAAGAAGAGGTAGACCAAGACCGGGTGTATAACCGTTACCGTCTGTTTGAACTTTTTTCGTAAGTTCTTCGATAATTGTCGGTTCTACACCAGAGCGAAAATCACCTATGGTGAAATCAATGTAGTCTGGGGGCAAAATGTTAACATCTAAGCTCATGTTTTTAACCTTTCGTTGCATTAAGAATTTATTAAATAATATTCCATAATTGCAAAAGCGTCAAACTGGTTGAGTAATTAAATTCAGATAGTGCGTTCTCTATAGTAGACAATAAAAAAGCTTCAAGTAAGAGATAAGTTCACTCTATTTGAAGCAATTTTAAATTGAATTGTAATTGAAATATTATAGTTTATGGAAATCGCCCTCTGGCGTTTCAGAGTGCTTTGGTTTGTCAGGCATCACGATTGCAGCAGCAATATATGCAATCAAACCAAAGCCAGTGCAACAAATTAGAATTGTTCCACCGATTCTAGTCCAAGCTTTGTCCCAACCAAAATATTCAGCAATTCCACCAAAAACACCGGTTAAAATTTTATCTCTTGATTTAGTTAAATGTTTCTGCATGACAAACTCACCTCACCTAACTAAATTCTAGTACAAAAAAAAGCTAATCAGTAATGATTAGCTTCTCAAATTAGTGCCCCGAAAAAGATTCGAACTTTCACTTAGTTACCTAAACAGCGACCTGAACGCTGCGCGTCTGCCAATTCCGCCATCGGGGCCTTATTTAATCCAGTAATAATGATACCAAAAATTTGATAGAATGTAATCATAAAACTAAAAATATCCAAAAAAGATATTGGAAGGTGATCTCCATTTTGAAACGAAAAATTTCCCAGCTTTTAGTGGTACTTGTTACCATAGTCACATTATTATTACCGACGCAGACAATTTCGGCTCAGGCAATACCGGACAATTACAGACAAGAACAATTGAACTTAGATGTAAAATCTGCTCTTGCTATTGATAGTAGTACCGGTCAGCTTTTATACGGTAAAAATATTAACGAGCCACTTCCGATTGCTTCAATGACGAAGCTTATAACAGCCTATCTGACATTGAAGGCAATTGATGATAAAAAAATTACTTGGAATACTGAAGTTCAACCAACTGAACAAATTGTCAAGGTGGCGAATAATAGACTTTTTTCCAATGTGCCATTAAAAATGAATCATTCTTATACAATTAAGCAGTTGTATCAAGCCACTTTAATTGAGTCAGCAAATGGTGCAGCGATGTTATTAGCTCAAACTATTAGTGGTTCACAAAAAGCTTTTGTAAAGCAAATGCGGTTGCAAGTAAAGCAGTGGGGGATAAAAGATGCCCAGCTATATACTGCTTGTGGTTTGCCCAACAAAAGTGTAGGGAGTGACGCTTATCCCGGAGCTGAAAAAAATGCAGAAAATTTAATGTCGGCTAAAGATATGGCAGTAGTTGGTCAGCATTTAATAAATGAATATCCAGAAATAATTAAAACAACTAAAATTGCTCATTTGAATTTCGTAGATCAAGCTACCAAAACACCGATGACAAATTTTAATTGGATGCTTAAGGGGTTATCACAATATAATTCCAACTTAAATGTTGATGGTCTGAAGACGGGTACAACTGATGCAGCGGGTGCGTGTTTTATCGGCACTGCGAAACATCAGGGAGCAAGAATTATCACTGTTGTCATGGGTGCTAAGCACTTAAACAGCGCTGATCCAGCTCGATTTGAACAAACAAGTAAATTATTATCATTTGTTTACCAAAAGTATCAACCAATTAAATTGAATAAGGACCAAGCAATCATTGGTTCAACTAATGTTAATGTGCATAATGGAAAAAGCAAGCAAGTTAATATTAGCATAAAGAATCAAGCAATTATTTGGCGACCTGTTGATGAAACATTTTCGGTTGGTCTAACTAAAAAAACAGTAGAAGCTCCGATCGTTAAAGGTCAAGCAGTCAGTTCATATTATTTTAAGTCAGGTAATTCAAAACTATTTTCGCTAGAGCAGCCCAACGGCATCATGCTTCCAGCCCAAGCGCAAACGTCAACTGATAGAGTAAATATCTTTATTCGCTTCTGGCACTGGCTATTTGGAGGATAAAATGACAAAAGTAACAGAAAAGATCTTAACAAAAGTAATTTCGAAGAGAAAAAGTGCTAGTCATAAAGGCGATTATGGTAGGGTTTTGCTAATTGGTGGTAGCGAAAACTATGGTGGAGCGATTATCATGGCTACTGAAGGAGCACTAAAAAGTGGTGCAGGCCTGGTAGCTGTAGCTTGTCACTCGATTAATTTAAATGCACTTCATGCTCGTGATCCAGAAGCAATGTACATCGATTGGCGTAGCAGCGACTTGGCAGAACTAGTTCCAAAAGTAGATGTTATTATTTGTGGACCAGGGATGGGCACTAATGAGTTTGGTAAAAAAATACTGATGATGTTATGCCAAAAAATTACAAGTAAGCAAACATTGATTTTGGATGCCAGTGCGCTTGATTTAATTGCAACTAATCATGAATTAATTCCGAAAGCTGCTGGCTTAGTGATCCTCACCCCACATCAAATGGAGTGGCAACGCGTCAGCCAGCTTAGAATACCTTATCAAACTGATAGTGCCAATCTTTCTACTCTTGTTAATCTTTTTCCTAATAAAAATGGCATTTTGGTTTTGAAATCAAATCACACTCACATTTATGATTCAAACGGAAATATTTATGAAAATACTACTGGTAATCCAGGAATGGCAGTAGGAGGCATGGGAGATACCTTAGCTGGAATAATAGGTGGATTTGTAGCTCAGTTTGGTAGCAACATTGATTCAGTTTTAGCAGCAGTTTACTTGCATTCACTGGCTGGAGATATCATTGCAAAAAGAGATTATGTTGTTCAACCAACTAAAATCAGTGCGCTTTTGCCTAAATTAATGAAAGAATTTGAAGATCAATAAGTTTATTTTGCAAAAGATTGTAAAATAGACCTGAGAGCTTCATAAGGAGGTCGGCTGACATGAAAGACAACTTATTAAAACCGCTCGCTACTTTTTTTATACTTTTGATTTGTGCGATTAGTTTGGCGCGCGTTTCAATGCCGCCAACACAAGAAAGCGCAAATTTGCCTCAAAAACAAAGTACGGCAACTAAGACTGCAGCTTCTTATCGTCCTTATAAAGACCCTAAAACTTTAAATGTGCCAATCAATTGGCGTAAACCAAGTCAAAGCATACCGTATCCCAAAGTTAAACGTCTTGAAAATGATTTAACGATTCGTGTCTCCTTAAAAGGGAATCGCGTTTATATTTTACGTGACAATCATGTTGTATACACAATGGTTTCAAGTGCAGGAAAGTATCACAATGGTAAGTCATATACGCCGACTGGTACATTTAAGATTCAGAATAATCGTGGGGCGTCCTTTTACAATCCTAAATTAAATGAAGGTGCGAATTATTGGACAAGCTTTGACACTGACAATGTCTATTTATTTCATTCTGTTCCCGTCAAAACCAATGGCAAGTACAATAAAAAAGAAGCAAAAAAATTGGGTATTAAGCCCTCATCACACGGTTGTATTAGATTAAGTGTGCCTGATGCATATTGGATAATGAAGCATGTACCGGCAAACACCGAAGTTATAATCAAAAACAATTAAAACGGTTGGCTTTAACAGTTTTTCCTGTTATAATCTGTTTTTGTAAGGTGTTAGGAGTAGTAAGTATCTTTTCCATTTTTAGCGAGTTCACGTTGGTGTAAGGTGAACTGGAGAAATAGCTGAAGGCGTGCCTAATAATATAAAAGATAACAAATTAAATAAGCGGATACTTAGTGTCAATTAGAGTGGTACCGCGGGTAAAAACTCGTCTCTTCCTTTTAAGTAAGGAGGAGACTTTTTGTTTGATTTTGGAGGTAACGATGGACTTTAAAAATAAAGTAGTTGATTTGGTTTCAAGCCAAGTTGATCTACCAAAAGATAAGATTAGTCAGTTAATCGAACGGCCTAAAAATGAAAAAATGGGTGATTATGCTTTTCCGGCTTTCGTCTTAGCAAAAACAATGCATAAAAATCCAGCAGAAATTGCAAAAGAAATCGCAGCTAATTTGACTAGTGTTGACTTTGCAAATATTCAGTCAGTTGGCCCTTATGTCAATTTTGCAATTGACCATGAAAAGCTAATCAGTCAAACTCTTGACGAGGTGCTAAGTGAAAAAGAACACTATGGTGACCAGAAGTTAGGTGAAGGTAATGTTCCTATCGACATGTCGAGCCCTAATATTGCAAAACCAATGTCAATGGGCCATCTGCGTTCAACTGTGATTGGTAATTCAATTGCAGAAACAATGAAAAAGGTTGGTTACACACCAATCAAAATCAATTATCTTGGTGATTATGGTACCCAATTTGGTAAATTGATTTATGCATACAAGCGCTGGGGCAATGAAGAAGACGTCAAAAAAGACCCTATCATGAACTTGTTTAAGTACTATGTCAAATTCCATGAAGAAGCTGAAAAAGATCCTAAATTGGATGATGAAGGACGTGCTTGGTTCAAGAAGCTGGAAGACGGTGATCCTGAAGCAGTCGAATTATGGCAATGGTTCCGTGAGGTTTCTTTAGCTGACTTTAAGCGGATCTATAAAGAATTAGGCGTAGACTTTGATTCTTATAAAGGTGAAGCCTTTTTCAATGACAAAATGCAGCCTGTTATTGATGAATTGAAGGAAAAGGGCTTGTTGCACGAATCTCGCGGAGCTCAAGTTGTTGATATGGGTGAAGATGAAAACCCAGCTTTAATTGTTAAATCTGATGGTAGTAGTATTTACTTGACAAGAGATTTGGCAGCTGCAATTTATCGGATGAACACTTACCATTTTGTAAAAATGCTGTATGTTGTTGGGAATGAGCAAGCACAACATTTCGTAGAATTAAAAACTGTTCTTAAGAAAATGGGTTATGACTGGGCAGATCGAATTCATCATGTTCCATTTGGCTTAATCACCCAAAACGGCAAAAAGCTTTCTACTAGAAAGGGTAATGTTGTTTTCCTTGATCAAGTTTTAGGGGATGCAGTTGACCTTGCGCGCAAGCAAATTGATCAAAAGAATCCTAACTTGGCTAATAAGGAACAAGTTGCGCATGATGTAGGTGTTGGTGCAGTTATTTTCCACGATTTGAAAAATGATCGAATTGAAAACTTTGATTTTGACTTGGATGAAGTTGTTCGTTTTGAAGGTGACACTGGTCCATACGTTCAATACACCAATGCGCGTGCTCAAAGTGTTTTACGCAAAGCAGCAAAGATGGGTCAAGAACCTAACCTTTCAAATAATAGTCTCAATGATGATTGGTCATTTAGCGTTGCTAAGGCTCTAGCCGATTTTCCTAGAATCATTGCACGTAGTAGTGACAAGTTTGAACCTTCTGTAATTGCTAAATATGCTTTAGATGTTGCGAAAAAGTTTAATAAATACTACGCTAATGTTAAAATTTTGACTGAAGATGAACAGATTAATAGTCGCTTGGCCTTAGTTGAAGCCACTTCAATTGTTTTAACTGAAGCATTAAGATTATTAGGTGTAAACGCACCAAAAGAAATGTAATTTTTTGCAAAAATAGCGTTTACATTGATTAAAAGATTGCTCATCACTTCATTATTACGGTACAATGTGACTGTAAGATTAATAGGAGGTAATTATTAATGGCATATTTAGATAATGGTAACCAAATCTTTAAAGATGCGCGTGAAAACCATTATGCAGTAGGTGCTTATAACACTAACAATTTGGAATGGACTCGTGCAATTTTGCAAGCTGCTGAGGAAACTAGAACCCCAGTTTTAATCCAAGTTTCAATGGGTGCTGCTAAGTACATGGGTGGTTACAAGGTTGCTAAGGATATTGTTGAAGACTCAATGGATTCAATGAATATCTCAGTTCCAGTTGTTTTGAACTTGGACCACGGTGATTTTGAAGCTGCTAAGGAATGTATTGCACTTGGCTATTCATCAGTTATGTTTGATGGTCATGCTTTGTCAACTGAAGAAAACTTAGCTAAGACTAAGGAAATCGTTAAGTTGGCTCACGAACGCGGCATTTCAGTTGAAGCTGAAATCGGTAAGATTGGTGAAAACCAAGGTTCCGAAGGTGGAGAACTTGCTTCTGTTGAAGATGCAAAGGCATTTGCTGCTGCCGGTGTTGACAAGCTTGCTTGTGGTATTGGTAACATTCACGGTGTATACCCAGCTGACTGGAAGGGCCTTAACTTTGACCGTCTAAAGGAAATTGCTGATGCTGTTTCAGTTCCACTTGTATTACACGGTGGTTCAGGAATTCCTGAAGAACAAGTTAAGAAGGCTATTTCACTTGGTATTTCAAAGGTTAACATTAACACTGAATTCCAATTAGCATTCCAAGAAGCTACTCGTAAGTACTTCGAAGCTCACAAGGATGAAGACAAGGACAACAAGGGTTACGATCCTCGTAAGCTTCTTCTTCCTGGTACTGAAGCAATCACTGACTCAATGAAGGAAATGATTACTTGGTTAGGTACTCCATCAATCGACGACAAGATTAAGTCAGTTGCATTTGATAAGAGCTCATTAAACTTAGAATAATTAAGTTAGCTTAATATCTAAAAAAGTCAGTTTAAAACTGGCTTTTTTTGTACTTCAAAAAGCTAGTTCTCTAATTTTTAAATGAGTGGAAAAATTCTTGACTTAAAGTGGGCTTTAAGAACTATACTCAAGAAAAACATATGGGAGGACAATTATGATTTTTGATGAGACATTTACACTTACTAATGGAGTAGAAATCCCTAAATTAGCTTTGGGAACTTGGGAAATTCCAGACAATGAAGTAGCTTTACCTGTAGCAGCCGCTTTAAAGATGGGATACCGTCATATCGATACCGCACAAGCTTATCATAATGAAAAAGGGGTTGGCCAAGGAATAAGAGACTCTGGCATTCAACGTGACCAAATTTTTGTTAATTCAAAAGTTGAGGCTGAAATCAAAAACTATCAAGAGGCGAAAAAGTCAATTGATGAAACTCTCACACGGATGGAACTTGATTACTTAGATATGATGATCATTCATAATCCGCAACCTTGGCGAGAAGTAAATCAATCTTCTGATCGTCATTTTGAAGGCAACTTAGAAACCTGGCGTGCTTTAGGGGATGGAATGAAAGAGGGTAAATTAAGAGCTATTGGTGTTTCAAGCTTTGAACCAGAGGATTTGCAAAATTTGATTGATAACAGTGATACTAAACCAATGGTAAATCAAATTTTGTGTCATATTGGAGCAACTCCTAAGAAGCTAATCGATTTTTGTCAAAAAAATGATATTGTAGTTGAATCATTTTCTCCAGTTGCACATGGAGAAGCTCTGAATAACTCAACAATTAAAGAAATTGCAGATAAATATGATGTTTCTGTTGCTCAGTTGTGTATTCGTTATGATTGGCAGTTAAACACTGTAGTTCTGCCTAAAGCAAAAAATCCAGATCATATGAAGCAGGATGCAGAGCTGAATTTTGAAATAAGTGCTAAAGATATGTCTACTTTAGAGAATATCACTAGTTTTGATTACGGTTCTGCTGGGCATTTTCCAGTATTTGGTGGAAAAATGTAAAGCAAGAACGTAAATTTGCTAAGATGTAAAAAACTTTCTACATTTAATCATCTTAAATGTAGAAAGTTTTTTGTGTTAGGTTGTTAAAAAGTGCATGTAATTAGCAACTTGGGTTTAAAGCTCTTGTAAATAAAAAATATCGTTTTCAAATGTATATTTCAACACTGAACAGTTTTTGATTCGATCTTTACGCGTAAAGGTGTTGTACTTTTCCCATTGCCGATAGAAGTTTGCAATAGCAGCTCCATGCGAAACGATTAAAATTTGTTTATTGCTAGACTCTGCAACTATTTTAGTAATAGCTTCATTGATTCTTCTAGTCAGCTGGACTTGGGATTCACCACCAAATTGAACAAAGAAGTCATTATAAGGAAGAGGGGGATTTAAATGTTCACCCTCGCCCTCGTAAGTACCGAAGTTCCATTCACGTAAATCTTTATGAGTTGAAAAAAGCAAATCAGTGATTAGCTTTAGAGTATCAACTGCTCGTTCTGAAGTAGAACAATGCGCTTCCTCTAAAGTAATCTGGTTGTGCTCAAAATATTCTTTTTTGGTAGTCAAAGCTTGCTTAATACCTAATTCGGTCAATGGTGAATCACAAAAGCCCTGAATTTTATGTTGAACATTAAACAAAGTTTGCCCATGACGTACCAAGTAAATTGTTTTCATAAATAAGTTACCTTTCTATTTTTCATTAATGCGTAACACTCAGAGTTTATTATAATACTTTTGTTTTTAAAGATTATCGTAGCTTTTATACTGTACTCTAAATTAGTATAAAAACTAGTAAGTTAAGATTTTACTCGTAAAAGTTCTTTTCAGTATTTTGCTAACTTCGTTAATTTCTTCTGCCAGCTGAATATTTGATGTATCAGTAGAAACCGCAAAATTGACATTAATCTCATTAACCGGCAACACAATATAATTGATATTGCTAAATCTATCATTTTTAACCATTTCAATACTAGTTGTCATGTTTCCCAATCCCTTGCTCGCTAGCTTAAGGGCAGTGAGCGAATCTCGAACGTGAATTTGTGGGTAAAAATGAAGGCCAATTTTATTAAAATAGTTATTAATAATTTCTTGATAATGGCGTTCACCATCAACAATAATAAAGTTTTCCTGGATGAGCTCATGAAGTTTGTTAAGAGAAAAAGGGATTTCTTTTTGGCAAGGCTGGTATAACTTTGAATTTCTACCTAAAACTAAAACTTGAGTATCTTTGTGCAGGCTTTGGCTCTTAATACCGGGAAGTTGAATAACGTTACCAACAAACAAGTCTAGTTGTTCATCTTTAAACGCTTTTTCTGCATCAGCTGTACTAAGTTCTAGCGTAGAAGTTCTTAAGTTAGGAAACTTCTCTAATAAAATAGGTAATATGGTTAGATTAAAATTCTCTCCAAGTGGGGGAGTAATTCCCATTCGTAATGTGGGAAAAGAACTTTGCTCATATTTTCTCATTTTATTAGTTAATTCGTTTTGTAATTGTAAATCTTTGCGCAAATAAGTGATTAAAAGATGCCCTGCAGGGGTTAATTGTACCGGGTGAGAATTACGACTAATTAGAATAACATTGTATTGTTTTTCATATTTTTTGATTACGCGACTGACGTAAGGCTGTGATAAATAAAGCTTTTGTGCTGCTTCGGAAAAAGACGTGCTGCTTTCAAGTGCTTCCAAAAAAGTTAATAGCCGACTATCCATTTTATTCACCTATTCCTATTTTGTAATAGTGATTTCAATAATTAAGTATTTCACATACTTTAAATTATAGTGTTAAATAAAAGAGTAAACAACAGTTTATATAGGAGAATTAAAATGGTTAATAACGAAAAATTTCAATGGGATGCAGTATATGATGTAGCCGTTTTGGGCTTTGGTGGAGCTGGTGCAACTGCTGCTAGATTTGCTGCTGATAACGGTGCAAAAGTTCTTTTAGTAGATAGTGCTCCTGAGGGCCATGAAGGTGGTAATACAAGATATTCAGGTCAAATGGTTGGTGCGGGTACTGACTATGAAGCACTAAAGAACTATCATGAACATATGGCGGCACCGCTTAAGCCAGATAATGAAGCTTTTGCAAACTTGATTGAAGGTATGGCTAACATGGGAAGCTATTTTAGAAAGTACTTAGATGTTGAGCCAGTAAGTATGAAAAAAATGCTCGCAGGAACGCCTTCAACAGCATACGTAACTGAATACCCTGAATTACCTGATGCAGATTCATATGACGATTATTTAGTTCACGAAGGCGTTGATGACGCAGCTTTGTGGAAGATTTTGAGACAAAAGGTCATTGATCGCTCAGATAAAATTGATATTTGGTATTCTTCTCCAGCTAAGCATTTAATTCAAGACAGTGTCTCAAAAACAGTTATTGGTGTTCAAATTGAACGTGATCATGTTTTAAGAAATATCAAAGTCAAGAATGGTGTGATTTTGGCTGTAGGTGGTTTCGAAAATAATAAAGAAATGATTCAAACGTTTTTGCAATCGCCTTATTTGTCACCAATTGGTTCCCTATATAATAAAGGTGACGGCATTAAAATGCTGCAAGAAGTAAATGCTCAATTGTGGAATATGCGATCATTTGAATCATTGGGACAATTCCACGGTTTATCATTGCGTCAAAAAGAGGGTGTTCGCTCAACTTACGCTTTGAATGTCTTTTGGCAAGAGAGTTCAACTGGTAGTGTCGTTGTAGTTGGTGATGATGGTACACGTTACTTTAACGAAGCCGAAATGAACCGTCATGGTCATATTTATAACCACGGCGATTGGGTTGTTCCAATAAATCAAGAGCGCCCATACATGATCTTTGATCAACAAAAATATGATGAACTAAAGAATGAACCTGATGATGGTCTAAAAGTTCCTGGTTACCTTGAAAAAGCTATTAAAGCAGAAACAATCGAAGAATTAGCAGAGAAAATTAATAAGAGTGCTACTAATTTGACTGGAACAATTGAAGAATTTAACTTTATGGCTGAACAAGGCAAGGATTATGCCTTTCATCGAGATCCAAAAACTTTGCGTAAATTTAGCGTAAATGGACCTTATTATGCAATTGCTTTAAGACAAAATATGCTTAATACGCAAGGTGGAGGAAGAAGAGACGGACACTGCCAAGTTCTTGATCCTAATAACCAACCAATTCCACACCTGTATGAAGCTGGAGAATTAGGTTCACCATTTGTTAACAAATATACTACTGGTGGTAATGTAGCGGATTGCTTGATTTCTGGTAAAATTGCTGGAGAAAACGCGGCAATGCTTAAGCAGGATTTACCAGTTTCTGGTGGTATTGACCTTAACGAAGCAGCTGTAAATAGTAATTTTGATGCAACCAGTGATGAGGACAAAGGGCAATATTCTGTTGGTGAGAACCAATATTTAGGTTATAGCAACCAAGGAATGGGTGACGGTGTCGTTGTCCGGACTACAGTTGGTGATAATGGCCAGATTAAAAATGTTGAGATATTGAAACAAACTGAGAGTGACGACTATGGTCTAAAGGCAGTGAAAGAATTGCCACAAAAAATGGTCGAAGAAAACACGTATGATGTTGATGCAGTTTCTGGTGCTTCACAAACTAGCCGCGCAATTAAGGAAGCAGTTAAGGACTCATTAGATAAAGTCAAATAAACTAGATGATTATCTATAATAAAAAGGCACTGCAATTTGCAGTGCCTTTTTAGTTTTTTTATTTTACTTTTGTAAATTCAGTTGATTCTTTAAGTGCAGGATCAGATTGAAGTGCAATTTTATCTTTACCTAATGTAATTGGAATTAGGCCATGTTGATATAATCTTTCTTCGATGAACATTTTACCGTCTGCATTTTCAATTACTGGATAATTCCATTTGCCAATAGTAGCTTTTAGTTCACCGTTTTCATCGCAGAGGGTAACCAAACCGTAACCTGGATTTTGATAATCACCGAGTAATTCAACTGTTGCTTTTACTGCTTTTGGAGATGGTCCTTTAAGCTTAGCAATGTTATCTTCACGAGCACGATTTTTATCTGCCATGATTTTACTTACTTTGTCTGCCCAATCTGTATCATGAATTCCTAAAGTTTCATCAATTGTTTGATAGCCAAGAGCAAAAATTGAATCTGTTGAATCCATATTGGTAGTAAAGACAAAGGCAAGGTCAAGGTCAGGAACAAAACCAAGGAATGAGCAGTAGCCGATGTATGAACCGCTATGATAGAAGTATTTATGACCGCGATAGTCTTCCATCATCATTCCCAAACCATAAGCACCAAAGTTTGCCCCACCATATGGACGATTAGGTAGCATAATTGATTGTGGTAAATAACGTTGTGCCGTTACTTCATCCTTAGTTGATTTTTGGGTTTTTAGTTGAAATTCTGCCCAAGTTAGCAAGTCAGAAATTGTAGCTAGCATACTGCTGGCACCACCAACTTTACCAGGGGCAATAAATGGTACTTCTTCTGTTACATCATTGTCTCTAATATATGGTTTAGGAATGCGGTCACGAGGAGCCTCATTATGGTTGATGTATGTGTCATTCATGTGTAGTGGCTTTAAAAGGTGTTCACGCTCATATGAACCGTAATCTTGACCGATTGCTTGTTCCATTACGTAGGTAGCCACAGCATAAACCAAGTTGCTGTATTGCATTTTTACACGCAATTCGTGATTGGGCTGTAAATAACCGACATGCTCTGCTTTTTCTTTTAATGAAAGATCATGTTTATTCATATTAGTAAAACGCATTAAATCATGTGCTGGTAAGCCACTTTGATGACTTAATGCATCCCTGAATGTTAAGTGATCTTCAACATATTTGTCGACCATTTTAAAGTCAGGCCAATATTTCTTTAATGGATCATCTAAGCTAATTTTGCCTTCATCAGCCAATTGACAAATTGCTGTAGCTAAGAATGACTTAGAAATAGAAGCCAATGGATACAGACTATCTTCATTTGCATCACCGTAGACGTGGCTGTAGCTTTCATTTTTGTGATATACACCAAAGCCTAGACTAGGTAAATTAAATTTATCCATTACTTTTTCAGCGAAATCAGTTATTTTTTGCTTTTCCATTACTACTCCTTTAAAAATTACCGGTACATTGGTATAAAAGTATCGGTAAAAAACAGACTTTTATCATCATTTTACTCCTTTCTTTACTAAAATTAAATGTTGTTTTTATAATTATGATGTAATAATTTTATTTGTATGATATATTTATTAATATTAATAAATATAATTTATAAAGAAATGAGAAATAAGATGAAAAAAGCTAAACTATTTTCTTCAATTGGTATTTTGAGTTTGTCTGCATTTGCTTTAACCGCATGTGGTAAAGGTAATGACAACAACAATGCTAATAATGATGACACCAAATCAGTAGCCAAGTTTCCAATGGAAACACCTAAAAAGGCAGTTAAAAAGGGTGGCACAGTCAAAATTGCCGTTGAAACAGATACTCCATTTTCAGGTATCTTTTCTCAAGAATTGTCTTCTGAAGATGTAGATTCTACAGTTGCTTCACCTGGTCAGGAAACCCTGTTTGATAGTGACGATAATTATCGCGTTACGGACAAGGGTGCTGCTACACGTAAATTAGATCCAAAAAACAATACAATCACCATTAATATTAAAAAAGGTGTTAAATGGTCAGATGGTAAGCAAGTCGTTGCCAAGGACTATGAATATGCATATGAAATCCTAGCTAACAAGGATACAGCTTGTCAAAGATATAGTAGCCAATTTGAACTCTTAAAGGGCCTCAAAGAATACCATGAAGGTAAGGCTAAGACTATTTCTGGAATTGAAATGCCAGATGGAGAAAATGGCCGTAAGTTGATTCTTCACTTCACTGAATTAAGCCCAAGTATGTACAATGCGGGAAGTCGTTCACTTTGGGAAGGGGTTGAACCATACCATTACCTTAAAGACGTTCCATTTGCTAAATTAAAGTCATCTGACAAGATCAGAAAGAACCCATTATTCTTTGGTCCATATAAGATGGAGAAACTTGTTCGTGGTCAATCAGCTACTTGGGTACCTAACGAATACTACTGGCGTGGTAAGCCTAACCTAGATAAGATTGTTGTTTCAGTTATTTCACCAAACTCTGCTTCACAAGCAATTAAGAGTCATAAGTTTGATGTAATCCCTGTAATCAACACGCAATGGCCACAAGTTAAGGAAACTAAAGACGTTAACTTCATCGCCCAAATTCCAATTGCATATCACTACTTAGGTTTTAAGGTTGGTAAATGGGATAGTAAGCTCAGCAAGAACGTTGAAAATCCAAAGGCTAAAATGAACAACAAGTATTTACGTCAGGCAATTGGATATGCAATGAACGTTGATGCAGTTAATAAACGTTATACTTATTCATTAACTTTCAGAGTAAAAACACTGGTTCCACAACAATTTGGTGACTTTTACGATAAGAGCGAAAAAGGTTTTGATTATAACTTAAAGAAAGCTAATGAAATTTTAGATAAGGCTGGTTATAAGAAGAAGGGGAAATGGCGTGTACAACCTAACGGCAAGCCTTTAACTATTAATGTTGCTGCTATGAGTGGGGACGCAACTAAGGAACCAATCATCCAAAACTACATCCAACAATGGCACAAAGTAGGCTTGAATGTTCAATTAGCTACTGGCCGTTTAATCGAGCACAACTCTTTCTACGACAAGTTGCAACACGATGACAAGGGCATTGACATGTACATCGGTGGTTGGTCAACCCCTACAGAACCATCGCCCAACCCATATTACAGTGAAACGGCACCATTTAATATGACTCGTTTTGTAACTGAAAAGAACAACAAGCTCTTGGAAGAAATGAACTCGCAAAAGGCTTTGAACCATAAATATCGTGTTCAAAAATTCCATGAATGGCAAAAATACATGAATGACGAAGCTTATGTAATTCCAATCGATAATTCATATCAAATTTCAGCAATTAACGATAAGATTACTGGTTATTCATTGAAGCCATCTGATGGTAATAATGGTCACCCATTATGGTACAAAGTTGGTTACGCAAAATAAGATAGAAATAGGCTAGAAAGGGACTAGACTAACTAATGAGAACAGGTTCAAAAATTATCACTTTAGATAACGGCTATCACTTATGGACAAGTACCCAAGGTGAAGGCGATATCCATTTATTGGCATTACATGGGGGGCCAGGCGGCAATCATGAATATTGGGAAGACGCCGCAGATCAATTGGCTAAACAAGGACTTAATGTCCAAGTAACAATGTATGATCAATTAGGTTCACTCTATTCAGATCAACCTGACTATGATGATCCTGAGATTGCAGCTAAATACCTAACTTATGAATACTTCCTTGACGAAGTGGACGAGGTTCGGGACAAGCTCGGCCTTGATAATTGCTACTTGATTGGACAAAGCTGGGGCGGCTTGCTCGCGCAAGAATACGCGGTTAAATATGGTCAACACTTAAAAGGAACAATTATTTCTTCTATGGTTGATGATACTGATGACTACATTGAATCAATCAATCGTCGTAGACAAGAAATTTTCCCACAATCAGAAATTAACTTTATGCGTGAATGTGAAGAAAACAATGACTATGACAATAAACGCTATCAAGAAGACGTTCAAATATTGAACATTAACTTCCTTGATCGCCGTCAGCCATGTAAGCTATATCATATTAAGCGGATTGGCGGTTTGCCTGTATACCACGCCTTTCAGGGTGATAATGAATTTGTGGTAACTGGTAAATTGAAAGATTGGCACTTTAGAAAGT
>CAMLRL010000006.1 GCA_946482465.1 uncultured Lactobacillus sp. | reverse complement strand
TTATCAGTGCCGATTTGGCCCGCTTTTTGATAAACATAAGTAACATCCTGAGGGTTACTGCTGAAAAAGCCAGTTGCATTATTAGGACGTTCCTGTAATACATAACCAGGAATTTCTTTTGTATTTGAAATATAACCATCGCCAATGTTGCCACTTAAAATTTCATCAGGACTAAGTGTTTTACCGTCCTTATCCTGATAGTGAACAGTAACATTTGCCGCCTTACTTGGTACAGAAACACTCGGGGTGCTTGGGGTACCTGGTGCGTCAGGCTTTTTGGTGAAGTGAATATAGCGATCAGCATCTGTAGCTGGATTATAGTTTGTTGTTAATTCGTCTGAAGACCAGTTCTTTGATGCTTCTGGATTATTGTCATTATTATGTGTACCGTGACCTACGTTAACCCATTTTCCTGGCGTATTAAGTTTTGCATCCTTAATGTTGTTCTTATTACCCAATACTAAAATATCTAATGAATCTAGGTCTTCCAACATTTCGTCAGAATTGGTTACAGCAGACATATCAAAGTTGTGAATATCTAATTCTTTTAAAGCATTGCTTTGATAAAACATCCATTTCATATTAGTGACTTTTGAAGTATCAAAGCTACTAAGATTAATTTTGGTTAGTTTAGTACTTTGGAACATGTATGCCATGTCAGTAACTTTTGAAGTATCAAAACTGCTTAGATCCAGTTCTTTCATATTTTGTAGATGATAGAACATTGAATTCATATTGGTAACATTTGTGGTTTTAAAGTTATTACCAAATGTTATGTCAGTTAAGCTATCACAAACACTGACTAAGTGGGACATATCAGTGACATTTCTAGTATCAAAACTGCTTAAATCTAGTTTAGTTAAGCTATAGCATTTGCTAAAAAGACCAGCCATATTAGTAACATTAGCAGTGTTGAATTTACTCAAGTCTAGGCTTGGAAGCTTTGCACATAGATAGAAAAGATGCTGCATGTTTTTAACATTTGAAGTATCGAAGTTACTCAGGTCAATGCTAGTTAAACTAATGCATTTTTCAAACATTGAAGTCATATCAGTTACATTACTGGTATCAAATTTTGTGGAGCCATTAGCAGCTGTTAAAGTTAAGTTTGTTAGAGCGTCACAATCATAAAACATTGAGTTCATAATTGTGACGTTAGTTGTGTTCAGTTGACTAACATCAAGTGAAGCTATTTTTTGGCACATACTAAACATATGGTCCATGTTAGTAACGTTAGCAGTGTTAAGCTGGCCTAGATTTAAACTAGTTAAATTAACATCATGATCAAACAAAAATGACATGTCGCTTACATCAGAAGTATCAAGCTTTTCTAACCCATTGATTGTGGTTAAATTATCTAACTCACTAAAAAGTCCTTTGATTGAACCACTTAACTTGATAGGACCAGTAATATTAATTGTTTGAATTTTCGTCGCATCAATAGCACCTAAATTATCACAAATGCGCCCAGGGTTAGTTATCGTTTTAGAACTTCCAGGAATCGTTAATGTTTTACTGACGTCATCATAGGTTACATCATCTATCCCATTCCAATTTACAGTTTGAACTGATTGAGTTGGTGAAGAAACAAGAGTATCAGTTTCTGTTTGTACTTCTTGGTTATTCTCGGTTGGTGCAGTTGTTGGACTTTGCGTATTTTCTGTTTGTTCTGCAATAGCTGAGTCAGAGTCTACTTTGTTTGATTGATTGGCGGGTGCTGATTGACTAGTTGGCAAACTGTCAGCTTTTACATGCTTAATTTTAGTAGAAATGCCTACCAATGCAGAAGATGCAATAGTACCAAACAGTATTTTCTCTGCTTGTTGAACCTTAATTTTTTTGCTCATTTTAATATTCCCTTTACTTTAACTTATAACATGCTTAATTTTGGCATTATTATATCGTTGATAAGAATAAAGTGTTAGCAATTTGCATTTCATAATTGTATATAACTATATAAAAACAGCCCTTAAGCGATAAGTGCTTGAGAGCTGTTATTTATTTGTTTTATTAGAAGTTGGCTTTCTTAATATATCTGTTTTTGCCTACAATATAGAAACGTTTGCCGTGAATTTTCACAGAGCCACCATAAGTTACAACCGACTTATGCTTTTTAAGCACTTTTCTGTTAGCTCTTTTGCCCTTTGCGTTATATAAATATGCATTGTGGGTTAGTCTACGTTTAACACCGGAAATATTATTCGCCTTAACGAAGCTATTGTCTCCTAAAGCGTAGTATTTCTTACCATCAATTATTTTAGTGCCATATGTTGCAACAGATTGGCCAGCAAAGTATTCACCGTTTTTAAGAGCACCATTTTGATCATAAACGTAAGTGTTATGCATTACTGTGCGGTAAATCGGTCTTTCGATTGGTTTAGGAGTAGATGGAGTGGTGGGCTTGGACTCAGTAGTGTTGTTAGTAATAGGTGTGGTAACATTAGGAGTTGATGGGGTACCTGGGTGATCTTCAGCAATTTTGACATACGTTATTGCTGATTGTTTTTGGCTAGTAGGGTATTTTTCAAGCAATTGGGAAGTGGAGAGTTTGTTTTTGCCAGTGGGTTTTTCAACGGTTCCAGTACCAATGTCCTCCCAAACTGCTTTAGTATCAAAACCTGTTTTGCTGAGGTCATCATTTATGCTGAATGTGAAGGCGGTTAAGCTGTCCAAACCTTCGAGCATATTTTTCATGGTAATGGCTTTGTCTACATTAGAAGTATTGCCTAGCTTAAATCTACTAATATCTAGAGAAGACAGGTTCTTGTCGCCAGCGAACATGTAGTCCATCATATCTACTGCCGAAGTATCAAAGTTGCTTAAATCCAATTCCTTTAGATTTGAGCAGCCGTTAAACATACTAATCATGCAAGTAACCTTGCTAGTATTGAAGTGGGATAAGTCAATACTAGTCAGGCTTGAACAACCATAGAACGTGGCCCCCATGCTAGTAACGTTTGCAGTGTCTGTAAGGCCGTCAATCTCTCTTAAACCTGAGCAGAAAGCAAATAGAAGATCCATGTTTGTTACATTTGAAGTATCAACGTTAGTAAGATCAATCTTTTCTAGCTTAGGAAGATTACTAAATAAGCCAGAAGCTGAACCTTTAATAGTTAATTTGCCTTTAAAGTTAATGCTATGGATTTCATTAGAATTGATATCTTTGATAGCACTAATTGATGTAGGATCAGCACCATCAGGAGCTGCTATTGTTCCTTCGGGGATGGTCAGTTCATGTGTCTTTTGATCATATGTGACTTGTAGTCCATTCCAGTCTTTTACGATTGGCTTATCTTTATTTGTGTCAGTATTACCTTTATCTGTATTGGCTTGCTCGGTAGTTTGAGCAGGTGCAGTAGTTTTGGCGCTGGCAGTGGTTGGGCTAGCAGCTACTAATCCCAGTGCTGCTAGTGCCATACCGCAAAATAATAACTTTTCTTTCTTTTGTTGAATATTATTGTGATTATCCATGATATCCTCCTATAGAATAAAGTTAAGTACATTTACAGTATATTAGGACAGGATAAAACTAACCATTAAATTTCATAATATAATTTAAATCAATTTATAATTGACCAATTTTCTAATATCAAAATTAATAATTTGTTTAAATAAAATTTATGACTGACGAAAAAAGCTTGTTACTTTGTTGAAATTCCCAAGGTAACAAGCTTTTTGTCTTATTAATTTGATTTATCTAGCATTTTAATAATACACGTATATGAATAGTGAAAACTCCAAATTTATTTATTAATAGGCGCATTTTAGCGAAATTATCTGCGCCAAGTTTGCACTAAGCACCAGCAGATAATGATGAAAAAGATGATATTAAAACCAAGCACGCAAGCATTGATTACACTCATTTTTTGGAAAAAATGTGGGTGGATACGTGAGTGAACCTGAACGCGTTTTTTGACCACTTTCTTCTTATTTTTAACAGGTAAAGAAATTTCTTTCTTATTTTCTTTGGATTCAGAATTAGCAGTTAGCTCTGCAGCGGCAAGATTTGCTTTAGTTGCCTTAACTTTACTGATTAAGTCGCCCTGGACCACAGTTCGATGTTCACCATAGCCATATTTTGAAGTGTTGAAATCGGAACAGGTTATCAGTGTAATCATGCTTTTGTCATTAACATTATTTTCGACTTCAACCTGAGTAGGTTTGACTGCAAATGAAATACTTTTTGTTTCATAGGCATAAATATGATGAAGATCGGTTACGTAAATCAGGTCACCTATTTTGGCTAAATGCAGATTGTCTAAAACCGCTGGTCCATATGATCCCATATAATGGCCGGCTAAAACGTAGTTGTTTTTGCCGCCCATTGTTCTGTCGGGAAGGCAGGTAACCACACCGTATTCTAAGTTTTGGTTTTGGTCACCATATCCGGCAAATAGTGGGTTATGAATGTTAACGGCTGGAATTGAAATACGTCCAATTGCATAAGCCTTAACCTGCTTCGACTTAAGTATTCTGCTCGCGCTAATCGATTCTGTTTTGCTTGCATCATAGTTAGTCTTGCGTTTTTTGTTTTTAGTAGCCTGTTTAGCAGTTAATTCTGAAGTTGCTTTTTCAGCGTTTTGTTGGAAAAGATAGGAGCTCCCAAAGCCTGAACCAAAAAAGATCAGGGTAACGCCCAAGTAAAAAAGGGCACCAATCAGGATGATTTGAATAGAGGACCATATTTTTTGCTTTAATAATGAAGAGTTTTGCTTTTTTTTAGCCAATTTAGTTTACCTTCCGCTATTTTTAATAATCACTATACTTTATTTTAGAGAAAAAAACGCTATTTGCACATTTATTTGAAACAAATACAAGTACTGATAAAAAATCTTCAAATAATTGTTGAAATCGCTTTAACACTGTTCTATAATCATATACGTAAATAAGTGTGTTACTGATTCGATCAGGCATTAACCTATGAACAACAAGGATATAAGCCCATAGTGTTGTTCATAGGTTTTTTTATTGAAAGAGGAGTTTGCTGAGTGAAATTTATCAAAAATTTTAACAACAACGCTGCCTTGGTGTCGGATGAATCTGGTGTTGATTGGGTAGTAATCGGAAATGGCATTGGCTTTGGTAAAAAGCCAGGCGATCCGATTGATGAAGATAAAATTACCCGTCGCTTTGTTGCAGTTGAGAAGAACATGGAAATGATTGATAGTGTTAGTGATCTTGACGATCGAACATTGTCCTTAACAACCGATGTTATTAATCTAGTTAACAAGCGATTGGACGTAAAGTTTTCTGATTATCAGTATCTGGTTTTAGCTGATCACATCGATTTTATGCTAAAGCGAAACGATGAAGGTGTTGAACTTGGGCAGGATACGCTCGGCTGGGAATTAAATAAACTATTTCCAAAAGAGTATGCGGCTGCAAAAGACGCACTGAGGTTGATTGAAGGGGAAACAGGATTAGCTTTTCTAAAGACGGAAGAAGTTTTTCTTACTTACCACTTTATCAACGCCGGTTCAAATCAAGCTAAAATTCAAGACACAATCAAGATTACCAAGCTGATACGCGGTGTAGTTGAAATTATTGAATATCAATACGGCATGCAACTTGACACTGAATCATTTAATTTTAGTAGATTTATGACGCATCTTAGATCATTTATGGTGCGCCATCTCTACCCAATAGATGACGAAGGTGATGGGAGTGAGCTTGATATTTCTTTACTTGAACTAATGAAAGTAAAGTATCAAAAAGCATACGAGACGGTTTTAAAAATCGGCACTTATTTATCTAAACAAGCTGGTTGGAAATTGCAACCTGATGATGAAGTATATTTAACGCTTCATGTATGGCGAGTTACTCATCGCCAGAAGAGTGATCATACTGATGATTCAGAGCAATCTTCAATTAAAAATTAATTACTAGTTTAAACGGTGTGTTACTGTTTACAGGCATTAACCCGAGAACTTAAAGATGAGCTATGTATTTTGCGTAACGTAATTTACAGAGCAGATTCTTTATATTCTCGGGTTTTAGATTTTTGGAGGGAAAAATGGCTTACGAAGAACTAAGTCGTGAAATTATCGCCAATGTTGGTGGTAAAGAAAATGTTGCAAGCGTGGTGCATTGTACAACTCGTCTACGCTTTAAATTGAAGGATACTTCAAAGGCAAATGACGAAAAAATGAAAGCAACTGATGGTGTTTTGTCACTAGTTAAATCTGGTGGGCAATATCAAGTTGTTATTGGAAATAACGTTGCTGACGTCTACAATACTTTAATTAAAATTGGTGGCTTTGGTGACGGTGGATCAGTTCCTGATGATTATGTTGATAACAGTAACATGAGTTTAACTGATAAGTTTATCGACTTAATCTCTGGTATCTTCAATCCACTTTTAGGTGCAATGTGTGCCGCTGGTATGATTAAGGGCTTTAATGCAATGTTCTTAGCATTGGGCTGGCTATCTGCAACATCAGGTACCTATATTATCCTGAATGCAATTGGTGATAGTTTATTCTACTTCTTACCAGTTATTTTAGGTATTTCATCAGCTAACAAGTTTGGCATAAATACTTATTTAGGTGCAACTATCGGTGCTGCACTCTGTTATCCATCAATTGTTGCAATGACTGGTAGTAAGACTGCATTGTTTACTATCTTTAAAGGTACTTTCTTACAAGCTCCAATTCATATGACTTTCTTGGGCATCCCAGTAATTTCAATGAATTATACTTCATCAGTTATTCCAATCATTATTGCTGTTTGGTTTGCTTCTAAGGTACAAAAAGTTGCTCGTAAGATTATTCCTGACGTTGTTAAGACTTTCTTAGTACCATTTGTTGTTTTACTGATTACTGTTCCAGTTACTTTCCTTGTTATCGGACCAGTTGCAACTTGGGCAGGTAATGGTATTGCTGCAATCGTAAGTGCTATTTACAACTTTAGCCCAATTTTGGCCGGTGTATTAATGGGTGCTTTCTGGCAAGTATTTGTTATCTTTGGCGTTCACTGGGGCTTCGTTGCGGTCATGATGACCAACGTTGCTGCAATGGGCTATGACCCAATCGTTGGCTTATCATTAGCTGCATCATTTGCTCAAACTGGTGTTGTTTTAGCAATGATCTTCCAAACTAAGAATGAAAAGACTCGTAGTATTGCTATTCCAGCCTTTGTTTCAGGTATCTTCGGTGTTACTGAACCAGCTATTTATGGCCTTACTTTGCCACGTAAGAAGCCATTTATCATCAGTTGTATTGCTTCCGCAATCGGTGGTGGTTTAATTGGATTCTTTGGTACTAAACTCTACATTATGGCCGGAATGGGTATTTTCTCAATTCCAGGTGCAATGGGCAAGAATGGTTTTGACAGTACTGTATATGGTTTGATTATTGCAATGGTTGTTGCAACTGTTCTTGGTTTTGTTCTACAAATGATCTTTGGTAAGAACAGCGTTGATGAAACTTTAGATGAACAAGTTGCACTTGCTAATGCTGGTAATGCTGCAGAAGCAGGAAACGTTAAGTCAGAAGAAGAAACAGAAACTGCTGCAAAACCAGCAGCTCACGCTTCATACAATGAAGCTGAAAAATTAGTTGCCCCATTAAATGGTACAATCGTACCTCTTAGTGATGTTAAAGACGAAGTATTTGCAAGCGGCTCAATGGGTCAAGGTGTTGCAATCGAACCAAAGGATGGACAAGTATGTGCACCATTTGATTGTGAAATTGCAATGACTTTCCCAACCGGACACGCAATTGGTTTAAGATCACCTAAGGGTGCCGAAGTTATGATTCATATTGGCATGGACACTGTTGAATTAGACGGTGAAGGGTTTAAACTATTAACTGAGAAGGGTAAAACTGTTAAAGCAGGCGAACCACTCATCGAATTTGATATCGATAAAATTAAGAAGGCTGGTTACGAAGTTACAACGCCAATCATTGTTACTAACACTAATAACTATCATAAAGTTAATGTAGTTGCTAGCGGTGATGTAACAGTTGGTGACAAGTTGCTAGACTTAGAATAATAAGTATTTAAAGAAAGGAATATCTTTTATGAAGACTAATAATTTCCCAAAAGGCTTTTTATGGGGTGGCGCAACTGCTGCTAACCAATTAGAAGGTGCTTACCAAGAAGGCGGCAAAGGACTATCACTTCCAGATGTTTTGCCTGGTGGAAAAGAGCGAATGAAGATTATCGCTTCACCTGACTTTGATTTTAAGATTGATCCTAAATATACTTACCCAAACCATGTTGGTATTGATCACTATCACCACTTTAAGGAAGACATCAAACTTTTTGCAGAAATGGGCTTCAAATGCTACCGTTTCTCAATTGCTTGGTCAAGAGTTTTCCCTAATGGTGATGAAGAACAACCAAATGAAGAAGGACTTAAGTTCTACGATGCAGTCATTGATGAATGCTTGAAGTATGATATCGAACCAGTTATCACCATTTCACATTACGAAATGCCACTTCACCTAATTACTGAATATGGTAGTTGGACAAACAAGAAGTTAATTGATTTTTATGAGAACTTTGCACGCACAGTTTTAACTCGTTACAAGGACAAGGTTAAATACTGGATGACCTTTAACGAAATTAACAGTGCAGCTCATTTCCCAATCATGAGTCAAGGCTTGACATTGAGTAATGGTGCCGGTGATAAGAAGAATATTTACCAATCATGGCATAATCAATTTGTTGCTGGCGCTAAAGCTGTTAAAATTGGTCATGAAATCAACCCTGACATGCAAATTGGTTGCATGATTTTATATGCAACTACTTACAGCTATGATTCAAATCCTAAGAACCAATTAGCTACTTTGCAAAATAATCAAGCTAATAACTTCTTCTGTACTGATGTACAAGTTCGTGGTCATTACCCAGCTTACACTAAGAGCTTACTGGCTCGTGATGGTGTTGAATTAAGTGACATTGACTACAATGATGAAGAACTTGATTTACTAGCTAAGAATCCTGTTGACTACATTGGCTTTAGCTACTACATGTCATCAGTAGTTGATGTAACTCACGAAAATCAAGAAACCACTAATGGTAACTTGATGGGTGGTGTTAAGAACCCATTCTTGAAAGCTAGTGACTGGGGTTGGCAAATCGACCCAACTGGTTTGAGAATTGCGCTTAACGAATTGTCAGATCGCTATGAAAAGCCATTATTTATCGTTGAAAATGGTTTGGGTGCAATTGATAAACCAGATGAAAATCACTATGTTGATGATGATTACAGAATTGACTACCTTCGTGAACATATCGAAGCAATTTCAGAAGCAATTTCAGATGGTGCTGACGTAATGGGCTACACTCCTTGGGGCTGTATTGACCTAGTTAGTGCATCAACTGGTGAAATGTCTAAGCGCTATGGCTTCATTTATGTTGATGAAGATGACGAAGGCAATGGTACATTTGATCGTTACAAGAAGAGATCATTTGACTGGTACAAGAAAGTTATCGACACTAACGGTGCAGATTTAGCATGATAGTTCACTTTGCGCAATAGCTTAGAAAACTATCAATGAATTTGACGAAAAGGAAAAATTCTATGATGAAGACTAACAACTTTCCAAAAGGCTTTTTATGGGGCGGTGCGACTGCCGCTAACCAATTAGAAGGTGCTTACGAAGAAGGCGGCAAAGGTTTATCGATTGCAGATGTTTTGCCTGGTGGAAAAGAGCGAATGAAAATTATCGCTTCACCAGACTATGATTTCAAGCTCGATTCTAAATATACTTATCCTAACCATGTTGGTATTGATCATTATCACCACTTTAAGGAAGACATCAAACTTTTTGCAGAAATGGGCTTCAAATGCTACCGTTTCTCAATTGCTTGGTCAAGAGTTTTCCCTAACGGTGACGAAGAACAGCCAAATGAAGAGGGACTTAAGTTCTACGATGCATTAATTGATGAATGCTTGAAGTATGATATCGAACCAGTCATCACCATTTCACACTATGAGATGCCACTTCACTTGGTTACTGAATATGGCAGTTGGACAAACAAGAAGTTAATTGGTTTCTACGAAAACTTTGCACGCACAGTTTTAACTCGTTACAAGGATAAAGTTAAATACTGGATGACCTTTAACGAAATTAACAGTGCAACTCATTTTCCAATCATGAGTCAAGGTTTGGTATTGAGCAATGGTGCCGGTGACAAGAAGAACATTTACCAAGCATGGCATAATCAGTTTGTTGCTGGCGCTAAAGCTGTTAAGATTGGTCATGAAATTAATCCTGACATGCAAATCGGCTGTATGATTGCATATGGAACTACCTATAGCTATGATTCTGATCCTAAGAACCAATTAGCTACTTTACAAGATAACCAGGTTAATAACTTCTTCTGTACTGATGTACAAGTTCGTGGTCATTACCCAGCTTACACTAAGAGCTTACTGGCTCGTGATGGTGTTGAATTAAGTGACATTGACTACAATGATGAAGAACTTGATTTACTAGCTAAGAATCCTGTTGACTACATTGGCTTTAGCTACTACATGTCATCAGTAGTTGATGTAACTCACGAAAATCAAGAAACCACTAATGGTAACTTGATGGGTGGTGTTAAGAACCCATTCTTGAAAGCTAGTGACTGGGGTTGGCAAATCGACCCAACTGGTTTGAGAATTGCACTTAACGAATTGTCAGATCGCTATGAAAGGCCATTATTTATCGTTGAAAATGGTTTGGGTGCGATTGATAAGCCAGATGAAAACCATTATGTTGATGATGACTATCGAATTGACTATCTTCGTGAACACATCGAAGCAATTTCAGAAGCAATTGATGATGGTGCTGACGTAATGGGCTACACACCTTGGGGTTGTATTGATTTAGTTAGTGCTTCAACAGGTGAAATGTCTAAGCGCTACGGCTTCATTTATGTTGATGAAGACGATGAGGGTAACGGTACATTTGATCGTTACAAGAAGAGATCATTTGACTGGTACAAGAAAGTTATCGAGACTAACGGTGCAGATTTAGCATAATTATGATATTTAATTTAGGTGAAAAAATGAAACGTAAAGTAATTACTTTTTTGACAGTACTTGTAGGAATTTTGGGGATATTCTCTACTAACTCCACTCAAATTCAAGCAAAGAGCAAGAACAATAATAAGCCTGTAGTGATTTATTTGACGCGTCATGGCGAAACTACAGCTAATGTTATGCACCTTGCACAAGGCTGGAGTGACTATACTTTGACTGATAATGGTGTCAAAGGGGCAGAGTATCTTGGAAAAGGTCTTAAAGGAACAAAGTTTAAAGCAGCATATTCTGGTGATTTGAGTAGACAAGAAAAAACTGCTCGTGGAGCTTTGGATTACTCTGGTAACAAGAAGATAAAAGTTAAGACTGACGAGCGTCTTCGCGAATGCAACTATGGTAGTTACGAAGGACGACCAGATGTAGCAAAAAATGTTCCTGAAATTGCAGCATATTTTGGTTATGACAGTATTGACGACTTTGTAAAAAAAGAAGGCAAACTGTTCCAAAATAAAATGCAAGATGGATACTATGCTTTAGATCAGCAAAATAAGTTAAACACCAATCTGCCTGAACAATACCGTGCGGAAAGCTCACAGGTTGTTGAAAAACGGATGACTGATGTACTGACTGAAATTGCAAAGAAACACCAGCGTAAAGGTGGTAATGTTCTAGTAGTAAGTTCAGGCATGTCGATTAACTTATTTTTATCAACACAGAATTTCCCTTCTTTTGAAGGTAAAGGATTAGCTAATGATTCTGTAACTAAACTAATTTATCAAAATGGTAAATTTAAGTTGTCTGGAGAAATTGGTAGTTTGGAATACTATAACAATGGTATGAAAGCTAAATAAAAAGAAGCATGACTTCGTTAAAAGCCCCGAAATTAAGATTACTTAATTTCGGAGCTTTTATTTTTCATAATTGACCTCAAATGTTCTGTAAATAAATGCTTATTAACAAGTATGATTATACCGCAAATTATTTGTAAAAATAAAAGTGCATACACTAATTTGTCGTCTTGATATTTTCATCAATCATTTTTTGACAGCTTTTGCTAAGCTCGGTCATACCAATTAGAGAAAGTTGTTCAACTTCTTTTTGGCAATTATCGATATAGACCTGTTTTGGTTCATCGTGATAATTAAGCAAATTTTCTAAGATCAATAAAAGCATTTTGCTGAAACAAGTAATTGGTTTAGTTGGAACTTGCTTGGACATCTCAATCAGCTCCCAAGCATCAGTATACTTGTTCTCGCTTATGCACATTTCAATCATATTAATTAAAATGCCTAAAACAATGAATTGAGTGTCCTCGGCATTACTATTTTTAAATTGGCGAAAAATTTTCTTAGTAATCACTAAATCGCTACCAAAATCATAAAAGTACATAAAGTTCAAAAAAATGGTTATTGTATCTCTATCGAAATTTTCGGCATTAAAGAATTTACTTTTTAATTCACTCTTTTCTTTTGAACTTAGCTTTTCAGTTGTTTGTTCTATTATTGCTAACACTGAATCAACACGCAGTAAGAGCTCATCTTTATCTGCAAAAGTACTATTAATAATTGTTTGTTTGATTTCTTTTAGGTGTTTAAGGTCGCAATCATAATAAGCATCGGTGATTTGAGTAATTATTTCTTTTTCTAGTGCATCATTTGATTTGGCTTGGTAATCAATTTCATCAAAAAAAGACGCAAGATTAACATGATTTCGTCTTAATAATTCAATTAAATCTTCCGCTGAAATACGGCTTAAGCCCTTTTCAACTTTTGAATAAAAGGACGGACTGATAATCTCGCCAATCCAAGAACGTTGTGTTTTACCCGCCTTAATTCGATACTCTTTAAGTAAATTGCCGATAGTCATTTTTAGTATATCCTTAAAAACATTGTTTCATATATGACACTTTTTAATTTGAAATTCTAACTCAAATATAATAATTGTAAAGAAGTACATTTAGGAGTGAAAAGATGATTGTTTTTTTAAGAAATAAAGAATACCGCAAGTTTTCGATTGCCAGCATCTTATCAAGTGCGGGAGACATTCTATTTTATTTGGCTTTAATGACCTATGCCAGTCGGTTAAAAAATTACTCACTTGCATTGTCGTTAATTGCAATTTCTGAATCTATTCCACGCCTCTTATCTAGCTTTGGCGGTTATTTTGCAGATCGCACAAACAATAAATTTTCTAAGATTGTTTGGCTGGCAATGATTAGAGGAGCGCTCTATTTATTGGTTGGTTTTCTATTCAGTCAAAATATTGCTGGCTGGAACTTAGTAATGACCGTAATTGTGATTAACTTTATTTCAGATACCCTTGGAACATATTCAAGCGGACTAAGCACTCCTTTAATTGTTGATTTAGTTAAAGAAGATGAAGTTGGTGAAGCCGAGGGTTTTACTACTGGAGTGTCGCAAGTAATTACACTGATTAGTCAATTTATTGGTTCAGGGTTACTACTGTTTATGTCCTATTCTGTGCTAGCTGCTATTAATGGACTAACATTTATCGTAGCAGGTTTGATTTATCTTAGCATTTCGCGGAAGCGGCACAAGCATACTTCACAAGATAAAGTCCAAGAAGTAGACGATAGAAGCTATTGGGCAACAATGGCTTTGGCTTTAAAACAAGTAAAAAAGGCTGGTGGACTTTTGACCACTGTGTTAGTTATTGCATTACTAAATGGCGTTTTAAGTACGATTGAGCCTCTATTGTCAATCGTAATAGCTGGGAATCGTCAAACAATGTTAATCGGTACATATAGTTTTACAATTGCTTTAGTCGGCGCAATGGCAGGCGTCGGTGCCGCCTTAGGTAGTATTGCTGGGACTAGATTATTCAAAAATATTTCCCTTTATTTGGTTGTCTTACTTGCAAACATTGCAGCTACCTTTGTTTGTATTTCAATTATGGGCAAACAATTAATTTGTTGCCTGATTACTTATTGTTTAATGGGCTTCTTTGCAGGAACTGCTAGTCCAAAACTAACGCAATGGCTAGTTACTACAGTTGACCGTAAAATTCTGGCATCATCTGTTGGTCTAATAAATACAGTTTTACTAGTTGTTAGCCCGTTAATGACAACCGCCTTTACAACTTTGTCGGCTGCTACGCATGTTAACTATGCTATATTAGGCTTGATAATACTGAGTCTATTAACTTTTGTAGTTACTATCATTGTAATGAATAAAACAAAAGCAAAGCCAGCTGCAAAATAAGATGGACGATAAAAAGCTAACCAGAAATTTCTGGTTAGCTTTTTACTTGCTAGTGTTTTTCTTTAAACTGAAAAAGATAATGAGCATAAAATTGATTAATAGGGTAAAGCCAGTCGTCCAAAAGACGGTTGCATAATTAAACAAACCTGAAATAGTTGATCCCATTAATGAACCAAAAACGGAACCGACAGCTTGGAACGATTGGTTGTAACTGAAGATTCGACCAAAACTTTCTGCTGGGGTATTAAGTGTCAATACAGTTTGAGCTGCAGGAAGCATTGCGGCACTGGCAATACCGAGTAGAAAACGTAACCCTGCAAGGGCCCAAGGAGAATTAGTTAAAGCCATTGGTACAAACAGAATTGCACCAACGATTAAGCCAAGACGTAAAATTTTTAGCGGGCCAATTTCATCCATTTTATGACCAATTTTTGAGGCGGCAAGTAAAGTTCCAAGGCCAGGAGTAGCAGCCACTATTCCGGCAACAAAGGCGATATTTTTACTGTTTGGCATCATTGATTTAACGTATAGCGAAACAATCGGATCAATCGACATGTTGGCAGCTTGCACTAATAGGGTGGTGATGAACATTACAAAAATCAATTTAACGTTAGGTAGAGTATGAATAATTTCCTTCATTGGTTTCATTTCTTCACGCGAAATTGGCGTAAATTTCTCTTGTACTAGGAAGGTTGAGCCAAGAAAAACTAGTACCATTAAAAAACCCGTAATGAAGAAAGGAATACGGTAACCCCAAGCACCGCCAAGCCAGTTGCCAAAAAAGTTTGATAAAACGCCACCAAGCAGTGGGCCGACAAGGTTGCCAGCAGTCCCTGCTGTCATCATCTGGCTCATTACCCAACCACTTTTTCTATGCGGTGTTTCGCCAGCAATAAGTGCTGTTGCGTTGTTAATATAACCGGAAAAAGCTCCTTGAATGAATCTCATCACAATGATATAAATCGCGTTTGGTGCAAATCCGGTTGCCGTAATAGTTAAGGCCATGACGCCAGAAGCTCTCATACACATGAGTTTACGCCCCTTACGGTCAGCAAGGTTTCCCCAATAAGGTGATACTATTGCCTGGGCAATAAAGGTCATTGCAAATGCAAGACCGGAGTACATACTGATTTGAAACTTGCTGTAATGCCCTAAATCAGCAATGAAAAGCGAAATGAAGGGCATTGTCATGGAATACCCCATACCGGTAATAAAACAACCTAACCATAGGGTATAAAAGGCTTTATGCCATCCGTCGGGTAATTGATCTGAACTTTTCAAAATATCCTCATCTTTCTTTTTAAAATTTTCAAAAAAACAACATCTTTTTTTATTCTAGCACAATAAAATTGCTAAAAATTTATAAAAAAGCGCAACCTCGAATTAAAAACGTGCTAGGATATTGTTTCTGAAAGGAAGAGGTGTTGTATGAGTCAGGATTCACACATGACAAGACGAGAGTATCGTAAAAAACATGCCAGTGAGCGGCAAGAAGTGCCCAATCGGTCCGCTGAAAACAAGTTGTCTGACCAGGATACTGCTTCGACAACACGTACTGAATATCGTCATTTAAAACTAAATTTCTGGGAAATTTTTTCAGACCGGCCTTATGTTGCTGTAGCAATAGTTGTTTTGGCTATTTTCTTTGTAATGGCTAAGTTATGGTGGCTGCTGGCAATTCTAGCAGTCATTGTTGGTGTAGGAATTTTTATTATCGGTCACAGTCATCATCCCGACCGTGTCCTCAGCCTTGAGTTTAAAATGAAGGCTTCACGTAAATTAAACATGTTACGAGCACTTCAATTTGGTGGCTCGGTTTTGATGTTTCTAGCTACTTATATGAAAAAAGTGGTAACGGTTAACTTTCCGGCCGCTGGTTCAACTGATGGCTTACAAGTGATTCAGGGCATTCTGTCTAACCGTGGTGGAGTTTATGGTCAACAAGGTTCGTACTTGTTAAGTTTGCTCAATACTTTCACTGGGGGTCAGCTTTGGGGTAAATACCGCTATGCAACCAATAGCGCACAAATGATGAATAGTGGTGCTGGTCGGTTGATCATTATGTGGGTTTTATTATTGATGATTGCACCTGCTTTTTGTGTTTTAGCGCAATTTTTTAGAGAGCCATATTCCCGTAACACCGCTCTAGTTGCCTCAATTGTTGCAATGATCAGCTTTGTTTTAACACCACATTTACTCAGTAAGTGGATTGTAGAATATGCAATGGAGAACCGAATGGCTAATGAGCAAGCGAAAGCAGCAATTAGCATTGGGCCGATGGCATATTTCGCAATGCTTTGTGCAGTTTTGGTCTTAGTGATTTCAATCTATCGGGCAATTAAAAGGGATCATTTTGAATAACGTAAAAAGCAACAAACTAACAGATTTGCTAGTTTGTTGCTTTTTTAGCACTATACTTTATCAATTATCTTTTAGCACGATAGAAAATTATTTCGCGTGCTGCAACCATCGGACCGGAAGAGCGATAAACAGTTAAGCGAACTGATTTGGCGCGCACATCACGCAAACCAATTACCTTATTTTTACTGTCAGCTTTCCAGGTTACATGGTCCGCATACACATGGTAGTTTTCGTTATCAGTTGAAACTGCCAAACTAATTTCGGTTGGGTCACCTTCATGATCAATGTTGCGTGGAACAAAGGCCATGCGACTTAATTTTTCAACGTCGCTAAATTTGAAAGTCAATTCTAAGGGATGTTCAGGGCTTACCGGTTCACTTGTTTGCCACTCGCTGGCCAGCTTTAGGTCTGTTAGGTAATCAAGTGGATGATTAGCTTTGCTGGTAAAATTGCTTGTAACAGAAATTTCTTGGATGGCATAATCTTCTGCGGCATGTTTAGTAATTACACCAAAAAGATCAGACCATTCTGAAACTTTATTGCCAATTACGTAACGCATCCGAATGATGTAGCGCGTGTTAGGCAGCAATTCATGGAACGTGAAGCTAGTGCCTTCGATTCCTTCATAGAGAAGATTGTTAATTTCAACTTGTACTTTAGCAGGATGAGTCCAAGCTAATTCGAATGAATGGGCTGAAATTTTGCTTGAAGCAACTGACGGTAGCTTAGGCGAAGGTAAAACGCCACTTGTGATTTCGTGTCCCAAAACTTCACTACTGTATGAGAAATCGCGGATAGTGACTTCAATTTTTGTAGTAGCGACCGGATGACTTGCTAACTTGATTTGAAGTGCAGTTTGTTTTGGCAGCTGATACTGTGAGAATTCAGGCAAACTATAGTTAGTATTGTAAAAAATTCCTTCACTTGCATGAGCAAAAGCATCGAGTGTACCGTATACTTGGAGGGGTACGATTTGATCATTAACCCTAACTTCAACATTTTCGGGATAAGCGTCGCAAATCAAAGTTAGAGCTGTTGGTTGGTCACTTTCTAGTCCAGGATATTGGCCTTCAGTAGGTTCGACTGTAACAACCAATTTTTCTTCGTCAAACGAACTAGTGATTCTTGTCTGGCTGTGATTACTTTCAAAATCAACTGTGCCATTATCCTCATAGGTCACACCATGACTAGTACCTTGTGGATAAATGACATAATCTCGCTTGCCAAAGTTGAAGATACTGCCACCACGGACAAAAACAGGTAGGTGCCAGGTTGGATATAAAAGATTATTGTAAACCCGACCACCGGCATACTTTTGGCCCGTAAATAGGTCAATCCACATTGTTTGCTTGCCCGGTAAGTAAAGATTGTCCTTAAGTGAACCACCTTGCTCATTTTCGCGCCCGCTGGTAATTGGTGCAATTAACAGGTTATCGCCGAGCATGAACTCGCTACTAAACATCTCAGTATAATTGGTGCGCTCTTCAGGGAAATCGATAAATAAGGGACGCACAATTGGCTGGCCTAGACTTGCTTGGGCGTTGAGAGTATAAAGGTAACTTTGCAGGCGTTGGTGCAATTGTAAGTATGCGTGATTAATATCCGTAATTTTACGATTATAAGCAAACGGTGTTTTGCTGTATTGGCCTTGATCATCAAGATTGAATAGTAGAGGTGTAAATGCCTTCCATTCAAAATCACGTACAGTAATTTGGGCGTTACCACCACCAACTGTACCGTCTACTGCTGCACCAGCAAGTGGCTGACCAGATAAGTTAGAACCAACAAGACCGGCAACTTGAGTTGCAATATTTTCCCAATTACCACCAACATCGCCATATATAAGTGCGGCATCTTTTTGTGTGCCTACAGAACCATTATCACTGAAAACAATAGCGCGCTTGTCTTGCAACTGATTTTGCAACTTAGCCTTATCCGAATCAATTAAACCAGCATCTGATGTAAAGGCAAAAGTGGTTTTTTCAGGTAGTGCAAGATCATCTTGGTGCCAAAAACCAGGAGCAACTTCTTGATTAACTGCATAATCATTGAAAAAGTCTAAAGCATCATTTGCGGCTGTGACATTATAATTAGGCACAAACCAACTTAGCTTAAAGTGGGCTTTTTGATAGCGATCAATCATTGCACGCGCAGAAAAATGATAGTTTTCTTCTCCGTTGAGGGAAGCCTTATGGGATGCAAGTTCTTCGTTTTTGGTCCGCGTGTAAAAATTACCGTCAATTTTGGTTGCGTTGCGAACGGCAGCCTTACTTGGCTGCCACATTGTTGTACAGAAGTTGCCGATATGCCCTAATCCTAGTGCGTATTTTGGCAACATTGCAGGCTTACCGGTTAAGCGATAAAACTTGCTGAGTATTTCTTGTGGTGTAGAACCTAATAAATAGAAGTTGTCGAATAGCTGATCCTTGTGACTAATCGTAGTAACCTTAGAGTCAGTTTTGCCAAAATCATAAGTTCCAGCTTGCGAGGTATTACGTAATTCACCGTAACCCCTGTTTGACCAGAAAAATGGCACTTCACTAATGACGCCGCCTTTTCCAGTAATATGGTCGCGTTTAATTTTGATTTTTCTACCTTTATGACTGAAATAGCCGTTCTGCAAGCCGCCACCAAAATAGAATTCGTTTTTATCTTGATCTAAAAATTCAGTCGTCTGTTGCGCGCCAACTTCAATTGGACTGGATTGGGCCATACGTGTTCCATGCAATGTTTCATCGAAAATACTCATAATAGCCGGTTTTTGCCAAAAAATGATTTGATAATTACCGGAGTGAATAATTAAGGAATCATTTGTTGCACGAACACGTGATTTCTCAAAGGCATTGTTATTAAAATGGTCAAACTGAATAAAAGCGGAATTTTCTTCATTAAATTGTTGCTTTGGATCAAGTAAAAGACGGAAAATACCATCAGCCAAGATATAAAAGCGGGCAATTTCCCCTGTTTCAAAGTGCAATTCGTAATAGTTATCGCGCTTGCTTGCACCTGTTAAAGCTCCAATTTGATGTTTATCTGTTTGCGGTTCTTGTATCATAATTTTTGCTTCCTGTTTAGTCTTCTTATACCTATTATAACTAAAAATCGAAAACTTTCCGTTATATTTATAATTCATCTGGTAATGACCAGTCTATTAGTCTAAAATTGATTTTGAAAGCGAATTTACAAGTTTTAAAAGAAAGGCAAAAATTATGACCTATTATATTCACGCAGATAAATTTTTCCTTGAAAATGTAACGGAAGACGGCGGCTATCTAGAAATCCAGGATGACGGCAAGTTTGGCTTTTATTACTCGGAAGATGAAAAGCCAGAAGGTAAAATTGTCGAATATACTGGTAAATGGATTGCTCCCGGACTAGTTGATACACATGTGCACGGTTCACTAAAAGAAGATGTAATGGTAAGTGAATGGGATGGAATCAACCGTCTTTCTGAAGGATTTTTACGTTCCGGTGTTACTAGTTGGCTACCAACGACCTATACTGCTGATGAAGCCACTCTGACTAGAATTTGTCAGATGTTTGGTGCACATAAAGGTGAAGAAACTGGTGCAAAAGTCCAAGGTTTACACTTCGAAGGACCATACTTTACTGCTGAACATGCTGGGGCAGAAAACCCTAAGTACTTACTAGACCCTAGTGTTAAGCAATTTAATGACTGGCGTGACCAATCTGAAGGTTTACTAAATAAAATCTCACTTGCTCCAGAACGGGCAGGCGCTAAAGAATTTGTTCGCACAGTGACAAAAGAAGGCGTTGTTGTATCATTAGGTCACTCAAGTGCTACTTATGATCAAGCTAAAAGATGTGTTGAAGCGGGTGCAACTATGTTTACCCATACTTTCAACGGAATGCCTGATCCATCACATCATGATTCTTCAATTTCCAACGCAGCAATGGACTTACATAATGTGACTGATGAATTAATCTGTGACGGTCACCACGTTAAGGAGGAAATGGTACGCTCGTTAATTAAGGTTAGGGGCTCAGAGCACATTTGTTTAATTACTGACTGTATGGAAGCAGGAATGATGCCTGATGGCGACTACATGCTTGGCGAATTACCTGTATATGTTAAAGATGGTATGGCTCGCTTAAAAGATGGCGATAATCTTGCCGGCAGTATTTTACAGTTAAATACTGCAGTGAAAAATGTTGTTGACTGGAATGCAGCGACTCCTGAAGAAGCTATAATGATGGCATCTTATGTTCCAGCTAAAAGTGCTAATGTCCTAGACAAATGTGGTTCGATTGCACCTGATAAGGCTGCAGACTTCATTGTTTTGAACCCAGACATGACTTTAAGTGAAACTTATTTGAATGGTAAATCACGTTATAAGGCTTAAGCTCAAAAATAAAAGCACCATGGTTTTAAAATCATGGTGCTTTATTTGTTGGGGAATTATTTTCTTTCCTGAATCTGCCAATTTAAAATTAGTATACTTTATCAAAACTAGTGCAACTAAAATTACACAAACAGTTTTAAATAATATTTATAGATTGATATGATTAATAATTAAAAAAGTAGAGTTAATGTTAGTAGGAGAAAAAATGATTATCAACGTTTTACAACACACCCCAAATGAAAGACCAGGCTCAATTGAAGCGTGGGCAAAACAACATCATCATGATTTTTATGTTTATCATCCATACCAATTTGGTATCTTACCAACAGCACAGCAAACTGACTTTTTAGTTATTTTGGGCGGACCAATGAGTCCAAATGATGACTTACCATGGATTGCGCAGGAACGGCAATTAATTAAGGAGCTGTTAGATAAAGATGTTCCTATTCTGGGTGTTTGTTACGGTGCACAGCAAATTGCTAAAACGCTAGGTTGCCAGATAAAAAAGGCACCAGTAAAAGAAGTAGGTTGGGCACCAGTTGAATTACAGTCAGACAAGATTAGTGATTTGCCACAAGAACTAACTGTTTTACATTGGCATGAAGAAATGTTCGAAATACCTGAAGAAGCTGATGTGCTTTTTTCTAACGAAAATTTGACCAATCAAGGATTCGTTTTAGGTCACAAAGCTGTCGGACTGCAGTTTCACTTGGAACCTGAACAAAACAATATCAATGAAATTGTAGTAAATGATGCACAGTACATTGAAGGCTCCGTCTTAAACCAAACAGCAGAGCAGATTATTAGTAAATCAATACCTGCCGCTAATAGAGAGGCAATGTTTAGTATTTTAAATTATCTTGCCAAGGCTAATTAATTGTTATTGCAAAAATAAGATTTAAATTTGCCTTATTTTTATAGTTAACACAAAAAAGCTCTATCGGTGAAATAGAGCTTTTTTGTATGAATCCAGATGGATATCAATTAATTATTCATGATTATTTTATCACGATGCGCATTAATATACAGCACCATCGTAGAAATTGAAACGTGCTTTGTCGAAGTCAAAGTCCTTAAGTTCGCTAATTTTAATTGCGTTATCGCAAACGCCCCAGCTCATTAAGTTAATTGGCTTACCGTAATCTTCGTCAGGGATAACTAAGACAATGTATTTACCTTGGCTCATTGCATAACCAAGTTCCATCCCAAGACCAACATCTTCTTCTTCAGGTAAGTAAACACCAATCATGATGTCACTTGCTTTAATACCTGTTAAATCACCACGGTAGGTTGCAGTTGCCCATTCACGGTCATGTAAGTATTCTGGGTGCTTACCAACATCGATTCCCTTGTATTGGTTGTCAAGTGGGATATAGCTATTTTCAAGGTCAATGGTTGGGTTAGCGTCTAGAGCTTTCATCGCATCTTGGTAAGCTTTATTTTGTTTTTCGTTGAACCAGCCAGCACCAAAGTAAACAGTCTTTGCTTTGTTCATTTGTGTCTCCTTTTTAATATTAATTCAGATAAATTTTACGCAACTTACTGATCTCTTCATCAGTTATTTTCATCATATCATGTAAATAGTTTTCAACGCCACCATAATTTCGTTGTAATGTTTCAATAACATGATCAATATATTCGGGATGCACAGTTTGTAAGTCTTTTAGGTTGCTTAAGCCTGCTTCGTTTGCGCCCTCATCTTTTGCTTTTTGAAGAAGACTGTTAACAAAGTCTGTTGTTGCGGCATTGGTGAAAAGATAGTCTTGCTTAATTGTGTCTAGCGGAACGCCTAAGGCAGTTAGTGCCAAAAGTGCCGCAAAACCAGTTCTATCTTTGCCGGCTGTACAGTGAAAAATCACGCTACGGTTTTCTTCATCATTTGCAAGCAAGACATCGAAGAATTTTCGGTAAGCACGTTGTGCTGATTCACTTTTAATCATGTCATCGTAGGCGATAAACATATGATTATAGCCATCTTTAGGGTTTTGATTATCTTGACTTAAGACTTCGTCAATTCCTTTTGATGACTCAGTCAAGTCCTCACTGAAAACAGGGTCAAAATCATAAGTAGCACCTTCTGGGACACGATCAGGTTCACGTTCAACTTCATCTTTACTTCTGAAGTCAACGACGTATTTTACGCCGTAATCTTGTAGATACTTAAGGTCGTTTTCATCAAGTGATGCTAAGTTAGCAGTTCTGATTAATTTATGCTTCTTAATCGTTTTGCCGTCTTTAGTTTGATAGCCGCCTAGCTCACGAAAGTTACGACCATTTTTGATGTTAAGTAGTTGATTTTCTAATTTTATCGTCATTGCATTCTCCACCCTTACTTTCTGACATAAAATTCATTTTAACAATAAAGCTATGTCCAAACAATTATAAAAAAAGTAACTGCTTGCAAAACTATGTTAAAATAAGCTTAGAAAGAATTTCTAAAGGGTGAGGACACAAGTATGAAACAAGACAAAATTTTAGTTCCAGTTGACGGTTCAGAATCAGCTGAAAGATCCTTTGATAAAGCAGTTAAAATTGCAATGACTGAAAATGCCCACGTTGATGTTCTAAATGTCATTGATACTAGACAATTTTTAGGGGAAATGCAGGATACACTAATTACGGGCGATACTGTTTATCAGATGACACAAGATGCAGAAAAGTATCTTAAGAGTCTGAAGACCTGGGCTCATGACAACCTAGGCTTTGATGATCTTGATTACCATATCCGCTATGGCAGTCCAAAAGCTATTATTTCCTATGACTTTATTAAAGATCATCATAATAATTTGATTATTATGGGAGCTACTGGTCTTAACGCGGTTGAGAGAATGTTAATGGGTTCAGTAACAGAATACGTTAACCAGCATGCATTGGCTGATGTACTTATTGTACGTACGGACGTTGATAATAAGCCACTTAAATAATCTTGAATTTAAAAATTTAAGGCATACACCAAGGTATATGCCTTTTTGTATCGTAAAAAAGTTGTTGCACCTTTGTTCGTGATTGCTATATTTTTAAAACGACAATTTAAATATTATCGCTAATTTTGTGTAAAATCGCGAATATTTATGATATTATTTTATTGCAACGAACGTAATGCTGCTTTTTGAGAAAGGTGCCGAAAAATGAGAACAAAGAATGTAACAAATAAGTTTTTGGGGCAACTACAACTTTTTTCAATGGCAGACTTATTTGTTCATTTTGCTAATAACAATATCAAACAGAGCTTGGTGTAGTCGGAAACATCGTGCTCTTTTTTGTTGGGATTTTTACCACTTGTGAAAGAAGATGAAGTAATAATAAGCAGTAATCATCTAAAAAATTGTTAACAAACAGATTGTCGAAATATCGTTAGTTTTAAGGAGTAAAAAATGAAATTGTCAAAAGTTAAGAAATTTCTGTTAGCATTTTTCTTATTGTTTTTAACCGCCGGCTTAACTGCCTGCTCAAGTGGTAAATCAACTTCAAAAAGTGATGGTACGCCAAAGTCACTGAATGTCCAATTTGTTCCTAGTGTTGGTGCCAACAAGCTCGAAGCTCGTGCAAAGCCAATGGAAAAATTATTATCAAAACGTCTAGGCATTCCAGTTCATGTTTCAATGTCAACCGACTATAACGGTTTAGTAGAAGCAATGAAGTCAAAGAAAGTTGAAGTTGGTTTCTTACCATCTGATGCATATATCTTGGCTCATAAACAAGGTGCGGCTGACTTGCTTTTGCAATCAGTTCGCTATGGCATTAAACAGCCGGGCGGTGTAGCAACTAAGAAACTGGTTAGCTCATACAGAAGTGAAATTTTAGTCAAAAAAGGTTCATCAATTAAGAGCTGGAAGGACTTAAAGGGTAAGTCAATTTCTGTTCAAGATGTTACTTCTGATTCCGGTTATGTTTTCCCAGTAGCAGAATTGAAGAAAAAGGGCCTTGATGTAACTAAGAGCTGCAAGATTGTTTCAGTTAAGGGTGCAGACCAAGGTGTGCTAAACGTACTTAACGGTGACACTGATGCAGCCTTCGTCTTCGAAGATGCCCGTAACAACGTTAAGGCCGACGAACCTAAGATTATGGACCAAGTTGTTCCAATCTACTTCTCACAAAGAATTCCAAACGACACAATTTCGGTTATTCCAAGTTTGCCAAAAGCTTTCCAAAAGAAGTTAGCTAAGGCATTCATTTCGATTGCTCATTCTAAAGAGGGTAAGAAAATTATCGAAAGTGTCTATAATCAAGAAGGATATACCTACGCTAAAGACAGTGATTACGATATCATTCGTGAATATAACAAGATCATTGCCTCAACTAAAAAATAAACCAGACTAAGTTATTATTTGGAACGCATTTACCTTAAATTTGGTCTCAGACGAAGTTTTCTGATTAAATTACTTTTCTAAAGGAAACATTTCTGCTATTATTTGTAAGAATAATTTACGGACTGTCGAAAGGGGAGTTAGAGGCATGCAAAAGTATGGATTGCGTACAGCATTCATCAAAGACATTGTTGGCAGCTCTTTTCGTTCCCTTAAAAAAGAGGGTAATGTTCGTTTCTTAATTAATAATGTTATTACCAAAAGACTTAGTATAATTCACGTTACGTGTTAATTAGATTAGGTCTTTTTTTATGTCTGGGAGGGCACGATGAAGAAATTTAAAAAAGTTTTAGCTGGTGCAGCCGTTATGTTAGTTGCATTGATGGCTACTGCATGTTCTGGTAAAAGCAAGAGCGATAACAGTAGTAATGGCACACCAAAGTCATTGAACGTTCAGTTTGTTCCTAGTCAAGCTGCTACTGAACTTGAGTCACGCGCAAAGCCTTTGGAAAAGATGTTATCTGATCGCTTAGGCATACCAGTTCACGTTTCAATGTCAACTGACTACAACACAGTTGTCGAAGCGATGAAATCCAAGAAAGTTGATGTTGGTTTCTTGCCACCAAGTGGTTATGTGCTAGCACACGAGCAAGGTGCTGCTGATGTCTTATTACAAGCACAAAGATACGGCGTTAAGCAACCTGGCGGCCGTCCAACTAAGGACTTAGTTAATTTCTATCGTGCTGAAATTTTAGTTAAAAAGGGTTCAGGAATTAAGTCATGGAAGGACTTAAAGGGTAAATCAATCTCTATCCAAAGTCCAACTTCTTCAGCTGGTTACGTTTACCCAATCGCTGAATTGAAGGAAAAAGGTCTTGATGTTAAGAAGAGCTGCAAATTAGTTACTGTTACAGGACAGGATCAATCAGTTTTGAATGTTTTAAACGGTGACACTGATGCAGCATTTGTCTTTGAAGATGCACGTACAATTGTGAAGAAAGACAACCCTAAGATTATGGATCAAGTTGTGCCAATCTACTTCACTAAGCCAATTCCAAATGACACAATTTCTGTTGTTCCAAGCATGTCTAAATCATTCCGTAAGAAGTTAGCAAATGCATTTATTGATATCGGTAAATCTAAGAAGGGTAAGAAGATTATCGAAAGCATTTATACTCATGAAGGATACGTTCCAAGTAAGGACAGCGACTTCGATACTGTTCGTAAGTATGACAAAATTGTCGCATCAACTAAAAAATAAGAGATAAAGGAAGTTTATAATGGCAGATTCTGCAGTTAAGCCAGTAATTGAATTAAAAAACGTTAAAAAGGTCTATGGCAAAGATGTTGTTGGTTTAAAGGACATCAATTTAACGATCAATAAGGGTGAATTTGTCGTTATTGTCGGCTTGTCTGGTGCTGGCAAATCAACACTTTTGCGCTCAATAAATCGGTTAATTGATATTACTGAAGGCGATATTCTAATTAATGGCGAGTCAATTACCAAGGCTAAGGGAAAAGAACTACGGATGTTGCGTAGAAATATCGGTATGATTTTTCAAAGCTTCAACTTGGTTAAACGTTCAAGTGTTTTGCGCAATGTTTTGACGGGTCGCGTTGGTTATTACCCAACCTGGAAGAGTACCCTCAACCTCTTTACTAAAGAAGACAAGCAACGCGCTTATGATGCATTGCAACAAGTTGACCTTGCAGACAAGGTTTACACACGCGCTGATGAGTTGTCCGGTGGACAGCAACAACGTGTAGCAATCGCACGGGTGTTAACGCAAGATCCTGATATTATTCTGGCTGATGAGCCAACTGCTTCACTTGACCCACAGACTTCGCGTCGTGTGATGCAAGACTTAAAGATGCTTAATGAAAAGCATGGCATGACCGTGGTAATCAATTTACACAGTGTTGAATTAGCACAAGAATTTGGTAAAAGAGTTATCGGTGTCCGTGCTGGTGAAATCATTTACGATGGCAAAATGAGTGAAACACCTAAAGAAACATTTGATCAAATCTATTCCGGTGGTGACCAAGATGAGTAGTACTGAAGAAGAAACTCTAATGATACTGCCAAAGAAAAAGTTCAAAATTTTGAACTTATTCTGGATTATTCTCTTTGTTGTTGGTTTAGTTGTTTCAACTAAAGTAACCAAAACCAGCTTAGGCGCACTTTTTGCTAACTTTAGTCAATTTGCGGATATCTTTTTGCAAATGTTGCATCCAAATTGGTCATACTTAGGTGCGGTTATTCCGTTAATCCTTGAGACCATCAAAATGGCAATCTTGGGTACAGTAATCGGGTCAATTCTTGCCTTTGTTTACTCGTTATTGATTGCTCGCAATATTGTTAAAAATAAGGCAGTGACCGGCATCTTAAGAGTTATTATGAATATTATTAGAACGGTTCCTGACTTACTTTTAGGTGCAATATTTGTAGCAATCGTTGGTATTGGGCCTGTTGCAGGTATCTTAGCTTTAGCAATTTGTACGTTTGGGATTGTTGTTAAATTGTTCTATGAAGCAATTGAAACAATTGATCCTGGTCCAATTGAGGCCTTAACTGCGGTTGGCGCTAATAAGTTGCAAATCATTGTGTTTGCTGTTTTGCCACAGGTTATGACTTACTTTATTTCGTACTGCTTATACGCATTTGAAATCAACGTTCGTGCATCGACTGTCTTGGGTTATATCGGTGCCGGTGGTATTGGACTTTACTTGCAAGAAACATTGCAGGTCTTCGATTACCCTAAGACCGGTACAATTATCATTGCAATTATTTTAGTCGTAGTTCTTATCGACTATGTTTCTTCTAAATCAAGGGAGGCGTTGATGAAATAATGGATACTTCAATGAAAAAACTGCCTCCTAAGCCAGTCGATCAGAAAAAGCGCATAGCGCATTGGGCACTGGCGATCGTAACCATTTTACTGATTGTTTGGTCATGCACTGGCATTGATTTTGGTGGAATTAAGCAAACTGCAGGTCAAATTGCAGGTGCCATTTTCTCTGGTATTTTCCACCCCGATTGGTCGTATGTCTATAACGGCACGGGTGAAGATTTGGTTTCACAATTGTGGGATACCGTCTGCATTGCCTTTTTAGGAACTTTTATTTCGGCAATTATCTCTTTACCGTTTGCCTTCTGGGCAGCACATACAAGGCACAAAAAGTGGTATGTCTCACGGGTTGGTAAAATTGTCTTGGCGATTATTCGGTCATTTCCAGAAATTGTTTTGGCCTTGATGTTCATTAAAGCTGTTGGCCCGGGTTCAGCAGCCGGTGTTTTGGCCTTAGGTTTCCACTCGGTCGGGATGCTTGCTAAACTATTTTCAGAAGCAATTGAAAACTTGGAAGATGGTCCTAACGAAGCAGTTACTGCCGCTGGTGGTTCAAAAACCAATGTGGTCATGTTTTCGATTCTGCCGAACCTCTTGCCAGCCTTGATTTCCAATACTTTATACCGATTTGATGTTTCGATTCGTTCGGCATCGGTTCTTGGACTGGTTGGTGCCGGTGGTATCGGCTATCCGCTAATTATTGCCTTACAATACCGGCAATGGAATCGGGTAGGAATTATCCTGCTTGGTATTATCATCATGGTAATTGTCATTGACTGGATTTCCGGTTGGATTCGGAAGAAGTTAGTTTAAAAATAAAACGATTTAACCAATTAAAAAAGTTGGACTACTCAAAAAGTGGTCCAGCTTTTTGTTTAACCTTGATATTTAAATGAACAAGTTTCAAGGTGATCGTTAATTAAGCCAATTGACTGTAAAAATGAGTACAGTGTAATTGGACCAACAAAAGAAAAGCCGTCCTTCTTCATTTGTTTGGCCATTTGCACGGTAATTTTACTGGTGCTTGGTACTTCTTCGGCAGATTGCGCATGGTGAACAATTGGCGTTTTGACAAATTGCTGCAAGTAATGAGCAAAACTGCCTTCTTTGGCATCAACTGCTAGAATCGCCTTTGCATTTTTGAGCGTAGCCGTGATTTTCATCTTGTTACGGACAATTGAGCTGTCCTGCATTAAAAGTGCAATGTCATCATCAGTCATTTTTGCCACTTCTGCTGGTACAAAGTTTTTAAAAGCCCTTTGGAAGTTTTCCCGTTTGTGCAGAATCATTGACCAATTTAGACCTGATTGAAAAAGCTCTAAAGTTAACATTTCAAATAGATATTGTTCATCAAGATTGAGCTTGCCCCATTCATGGTCGTGGTACTGCTGCATTAATGAGTCGTCTTTTGTGCCCCAAGGGCAGCGGATAAGTTCAGACATCGTTAGTCTCCTTTAATAATATTTTTTGCTATCAATATTAGATACGTAAAAAGTTGTTTTTCTTTTTAAAATAAATATTATTGGCTCTTATTTAGCGTGAGTAAAATCTGGTTTAAAAAACCCATTAACGAAAGGTAAAATTTTTGCTCACAAAAAGTGCAATAATAGTTTTTTTGGTATAATATAAAATGAACTTTAGGAGGATATCATGGAAAAGTTAGATACAATGACTCTGGCCGATAATTTGGCCGATAATCAAGAAAGTATTTTAAATAAAGAAACAGACTTTGATGCTGAGGCCGTTTATCGTGTGATTGATAATTTGCATGTATTGCACAAGCCAGTTAAAGACTATTTTGGCATGACTCAAGAGCAATACTATGAAACTGAAAGTGACCACAAGCTTACTTTGATTAACTTGTCAGAGCAATTAACTGATTTACATGACCGCATCTTAACTAACCATGTTGACGGTTATGCTGATCAGAATAAAATTAATCTGACTTATAATCATGAAAATCCCTATGAAGACGATTTTTATAATGAGTCAGTTGATTTACACGTGGTTACTTACAGCTTAAAGGTAATCGGTGCTGTTCAAGTAATTGCACCTAAAGTGTTACAAGAAGTATTGTCTAAAGATGCAGTTTTGTCAATCGGCTTAGCAGCCCACGCATTGGCAGATAACGCGTAGTTTCTGAAGCTGTGGCTGACCGCCCGGCTTTTTTCTTTGGGTTGAGGCACAATAATGAATGTTTTTAAGTATTCAATGGGATTATTTGATCGGAAAAATGGGGCTAAAATGCGCCGTCTTTTTAATAAAAGGAAAAATTCACTTGATCCAATGCAGGAATATGTGACGGTAGGTGAATATCATGTTGATACAGCGCAACATACACCCCAAGGTCTGCCATATAATCTGACCGTTTATAAAGATGAAAATGATGTTTTGCATCAGGCACTCAGTTTAGAAAGTGCTGATAACTTAGCGCCAGAATATGTGCGTGAATTTAGTCCTGAATTAGAACGATACCGTGCGTTTGTTAATCGCAAAACGGGGCGTCGTTATATTGTGGAAGAATACCTTGATGAATTCATTAAACGTGTCAAGGAGCGGACGCATGAGGGTAAAAATTCTGTCAATGTTAGTGTGATTACCGATACGCACTATAAGGATAGTAATAGTACGGATTTTTACGGCTGGAATGGGTTAACCCATGTTAACGAATTTTCCTATCTTGATGACTCTGGGTTACTTGATCTCAAGGTGCATTTGGGGGACTGGATTGACGGCTCTGATACGGGTTTCTTGGGCGAAAGCGAACTAATTAAGTTACGTGACTCGTTTAAATCAACCAAGGTGCCGTACTTGATGATTAAAGGCAATCACGATGAAAACGATAAGTATGATGAGCACCACGACTTAAAAGCATCATTCCCCGAGAATGAATTTGAAAAGATTATGTGGCCAGCAATGTATGCACAACCAGGTGTGCACTATATTTCACGCCAACACGGCGTTTGTTACTATGATGTCGATGATATCCGCTTCATTTCAGTCAACACCACTGACTTGCCTTACATTTTAAATGCTCAGGGTCAGAAGCGTTACGATGCAAAAATCACTTTGGCTGTCAGAGAAGATCAGATGGAAGAAATCATTGAAATCTTAGAACAATCATCCAATAAGAGCATTGTCTTTATGAGCCATGGCAATCCGATTAACCGCAAGGGCTCGAATGCGCTTAAGTACAACGGCCGGTCCCTTCACGAACTACTAGTGGCATTTAATCAGGGCGAAAAAGGGCAAATGCACTCAAGCAGCGGTATCCCACCAGAATTTCGCTTAGCAAATGATTTTGATTTTACTAATGTGAAAAATGCTCGAATTATTGCCTACTTCTGTGGCCACCGTCACGTTGAAGACCAGTTCAGAATAAATGGTATCCAGTATATTTTGTTTAACTGCTCAGCTTTAATGGGACCGAACCATGTTTTGACGACTAAATATAATAAGAACTGGAATCGTCAAATCGATCATCAAACTGAATTTGCTGGGTACGTTGTAAACATTGATTTGCATCGACACGTAATCCAGGCCTTTGGTTATGGGGCTGCCAGCAGGCGAAGAATCTTTTACATTTAGGTAAAATGGGTGGACAATTTGGAATTTGGTCGCCATTATCTTATAATGTGAAAGTTAAACTTAAAAACTAACAGGTTACTAACTAAGATTAATTAAGGAAGATAAATCTATGTGCGGAATTGTCGCATTTTATAATCCAGAAATAAATGATAAGCAAGCAGCTATTGGCAAAATGATGGCAGCGATCATGCACCGTGGTCCTGACTCAGACGGTTTTTACACCAACGATAAAGTTGCTTTAGGTTTTAGAAGATTATCAATCATTGATTTACGTGGCGGTAGCCAACCAATTTACAATGAAGACAAAACAAAGGCAATTATCTTTAATGGTGAAATTTACAACTTCCAGCCATTAAGAGATGAATTAATTAAAGCAGGTCATACATTTACCACTAAATCGGATACAGAAGTTCTGTTGCATGGTTTTGAAGAGTGGGGCATGGATGGCTTACTTAAGCGTATCCGGGGTATGTTTGCGTTTGCCATTTGGGATGATAACACTCAAACGCTGTATGGCGCCCGTGATTTCTTTGGTATCAAGCCACTTTACTACAGCGACGAGAATGGGCACTTGATCATTGGCTCAGAAATCAAGAGCTTCTTGCAGTTCCCTGGTTTTAAGCGTCGTCTTAATACAGAAGCAGTTAAACCATACTTGATGAACCAATATAATGACCTCGATGAAACTTTCTTTAAGGACATCAAGCGGTTCCCAGCAGGCCACTGGTTTGAATATAAAGACGGTCAAATGAAGACCCATCAATACTGGGACGCTGAATATAAGGCTAACACGCTTAGTTTTGAAGAGACGGTTAATAAAATCGACGAAGATTTGCATGAATCAGTTAAGTTGCACCATATTGCGGATGTTCCTGTTGGTGCCTTCTTATCAGAAGGAGTCGATTCCAGTTACATTACCAGCATCTTAAATCCTGATGATGTCTTCTCAATTTCCTTTGACGATGCAACTTATGATGAGGCATCTAAGGCTAAGGCTTTAGCCGATATGAATGGTTGGAATTTCTATTCAGACAAGGTTAAAGCTGACGAGGCAATGCATGACTTCCCAGAAATGCAGTACCACATGGATGAACCCGACGCTAATCCGTCAATCATTCCTCTTTGGTACTTGTGCAAGATGGCGCGTAAGCACGTTACGGTTGCCTTATCTGGTGAAGGTGCGGACGAATTATTTGCCGGCTACGTTAACTACGGGATGCACACGCATAACAACGTTATTAAGGTCTTTACTTCTCAATGTAAAAAGTTGCCGAAGAAGACAAGGGTTAAATTGGCACATAAGATTAAAAAGATGCCAAACTTCCCTGGTAAGGTTCACATGTACACCAACTTGGCTGAACCAAGCGAATTTTACGTTGGTCAATCAGTCATCTATGACATGGATTACCCAACTATCTTCACTTCAGAAGACGCTAATGGCGTGTTGAAGCCATCATACCGCAACAAATTAACCGTTAATGGTATTTATCAAAAGGACTTTGAAAAGGTTAAGAATCTTGATAACGTTCGCCAAATGCAATACATCGATTTGCACCACTTCATGCTAAATGATATTGAACAAAAGGCCGACAAGATTTCAATGGCTCATTCGCTCGAATTGCGTGTGCCATACCTTGACCGCAAGGTTGCTGAACGTGCTAATTCAATTCCAACCGATTACTTGGTTAACAAGCATGATACTAAATACGCTTTGCGTAAGGCATCAGAAAAAGTGCTGCCAGACGAGTGGGCTAAGCGTCCTAAGCTAGGTTTCCCAACCCCAATCAAAGAATGGTTGCAAGAACCACGCTTTTATCAACAAGTGCGTGACTTGTTCAGCGAAGATTTTGTTAATGACATTTTTGAACAAGACAAAATTTTGCAATTACTTGATGAAAATTACAAAGGCGATGGCTCACATCGTCGCCAAATCTGGACAATTTACACGTTCCTTGTTTGGTACAAATTATTCTTTGTTGATTACGATGAAACAGTTTCTAAGTATCAACGTGTGCAACCAGAAGTAGCTAGCTTGATTGAACAAGGAAAGCTAGTTTAATAGGAGCAGTTTTAAATGAGTCAAGATTTTACACCTATATTACTCGGTAGTGATATTAACGTATATGGGATGGCAAGATCCTTTAATGAAGCCTATGGAATTAGCGTTAAAGCGTTAGCGGATACTCAGCTAGCCCCAACCCGTTATTCTAAAATTGTCAGTGTTGAGCTTCACCCAGGATTTAGTGAAGATCCAACTTTTATTGAAGTAATGCGTGAGCAAAAAAAGCTCTACCAAGATCATCAGGAACCAGTTATTCTGATTGCCTGCGGAGACGGCTACGCTGAGCTTCTTTCCAAGCATAAAGACGAATTAGCCGATGTCTTTGTCGTACCTTACATTGAATATGATTTGTTAGAAAAATTGATTTCTAAAGAGGGCTTCTACCAAATAGCTGAAGAATGCGGTTTGCCTTACCCTAAGACTAAGATTATTACCATGACTGACTTTAAGGCAGAAAACTATCTTGAATTGCCATTTGACTATCCAATTGAACTAAAACCAGAAGATCCAGTTTCTTGGCTTGATGTTCACTTTGAAGGACGTAAAAAGGCCTTCACAATTCACAACGAAACAGAATTGCGTGACATTGTTGGCAAGATTTATGGCAACGGCTATCAGGCTGACTTAATTGCACAGGACTTTATCCCTGGTGACGATTCCAATATGCGTGTTCTTAACGTGTATGTTGACCGTCATCACCATGTTAAGATGATGTGCTTGGGTCATCCACTCTTAGAAGACCCAACTCCACAGGCTATTGGTAACTACATGGCAATTTTGCCTGAATATAATGAAAAATTGTATGAACAGGTTGAGGCTTTCTTGGAAAAGCTCAACTACACTGGGATGGCCAACTTCGACATCAAGTATGATGCGCGTGATGGCAAGTACAAGTTCTTTGAAATTAACTTGCGTCAGGGCCGCTCAAGCTTTTACGTAACCTTAAACGGCTATAATTTAGCTAAGTGGTATGTTGATGATTATGTTTATGACAGCTTGCAAGACAAGGAAACAGTCTACGGCAATAAGCTTAAGTCCAAACATGTTCTATGGCTTGGTCTACCTGTCAAAGTCTTTAAGCAATATGCACATGACAATGAAGCTAAGCAGCTTGCCGAAGAACTAATTCACGAAGGTCGCTATGGAACTACCGTCTTTTATGATAAGGACCGTAACTTTAAGCGTTGGCTATTGATGAAATATATGTTTCATAATTATAATGGCCGATATAAGAAATATTACCAAGAAAACAAAGGCCAATTTTTTGAAAACTAAATTAAGGATGATTACAGTTTAGACTGATAATCATTCTTTTTTATGTGTACCTAAATTCTATTCACCACCACGTTTTTAGGACTTTGAACTGTTAGGTGAGGGTGTTAATTTAGCGTACTTCTTGCTACACTGTTAAATGGAAATTAAAACAAGAAAGGACTGAATAAATGAAACTCACACACGGATCAAATACTGGAACCGAAGTTAAATTATGTTGGTTATTGCTAGGGGAACTAGCAACCTGGATCGGTTCAAGTTTTGTTTGGCCACTTACTTCAGTTTACTTAAATAAGCAATTACACATTAGCCTTTCAGTTATCGGGCTTGTACTTTTCTGCAACTGTGCAAGTAATGTTTTGGGGTCATTCACCGCTGGGCGCTTGTATGACCGCTTCAATCCGTATCCATTAATTGTTGCTGGACTAGGCACTGATGCTGTGGTCCTGTTTTTTATGGCCTTCTTTCATGGCTGGCCAGCTTACTGGATTTGGCTAATTATTACTGGGTTTGTTAGTGGTTGGAACGGAACAATGATCAATTCCATTTCCACCAGTATTAAAAAATATCCTGGGCGCTATGTATTCAACTTGATCTACTTTGCCCAAAACGTTGGTACTGTTACTGGAACTCTGCTCGTTGGTTATCTCTATGACTTCTCAATTGAGTTCCTGTTCCTACTTGCTTCTTCATTATTTGCAATTGCCTGTGTTAATGCGGCAATTCACTACCGACCAATTATTAACTTTCATAAAGAACGCAAAGCTAAAAGTAAGGGAGCAAGCGGTAAAGTTAAAACTGAACCAATGCCTAAGTACAACGTCATGTTGATGGTCGGCTTTCTAATTTCACTAGCAGTAACTTGGCTAATGTACATGAACTGGGAATCAAATCTATCGGTTTACATGGTTTCACTCGGAATTCCGTTTCATTTATACAGTTTACTGTGGACGCTTAACGGTGCAATTATTGTGACTGTGCAGGTTATTTTGGCTCGTTTTCCGCGCCTATTTAAAAATTTGTTCCAGCAAATAATATTTGGGACAACGATGTTCGCTCTTTCATTTGCGACACTTATTTTTGCCCACGACTTTGCCCACTTTGCTTTGTCGATGGTGGTGTTAACGTTAGGAGAAGCCACAGCGTTTCCTGCTGTTCCAGCGTACATTAACGACTTGTCACCGATGACCAGTAAAGGTAAGTATCAGGGGGCAATTAGTGTTGCGCGTGGAATCGGTCAAGCCTTTGGCCCACTATTTGGAGGAATGATGATTGATCATGCAGGTTATATTCCGTTCTTCATTACGGCTGCAATTTGCATTTTCATGATGGTTTTATTGCTAATTCCTCTTCATGCAAAATTGCGTAAACACATTAAAGTTTTCAAGTAATTTGTAAAGGCTTTTTAACACTTATCAATTGATTAAAATGATAATATTAATTTAGTGTATTTTTAATTTTAGAAAAAAGGGAGGACTCTCTCAATGAAAAATATTTCGGCAATTCGTGGCGGTAGCGGCAACGTCATTGAACCAAAAGTTGGCACAAGACCTCAGGATAACTTATACCTAGCTGTTAACTCTGAATGGATTGAAAAGACTAAGATTCCAGAAGATCGTTCACGTATGGCATCATTTGATGGTATTGACGTTAGCGTTGAAAAGCATTTAATGCAGGATTTAGCTGATTTTGCATCTGGTAAAAAGGAAATTCCTGATGTTCCTAACTTGGATGAAGCAGTTAAGCTCTATAAATTAGCATGCGATTTTGACAAGCGTAATAGAGAAGGTGCTGATCCAATTAAGGACGATTTAACTATTCTTGACGGGATTAAGGACTTTTCTGACTACAACTTAAATGCACCTGCCTTATCAACCTTTGCTTCAATCCCATTTGGCTTTGACGTTTCACCTGACATGAAGAATACTAAAGTTAATGCTTTGTATTTTGCAGGTCCAGGAACATATTTACCGGACACTACAACTTATCAAACTCCTGATGCACCAAAGCTATTAGACATTTTACAAAAGCAATCAGTTAAGCTTTTAACCATGGCTGGTATTGATCAAGCTAAAGCAGAAAAATATGCAGAAGATGCTATTAAATTTGATGCTAAGCTATCTAAGATCGTTAAGTCTACAGAAGAGTGGGCAGATTATCCTGCTACTTACAATCCAATGAAGATTGAGGACTTTGAAGCTAAGTTTGATCAATTCAAGATTGCTTACTACTTGAAAGAAGCAATTGGCGAAGAACCAGAACGAATTATTGTTGAAGAACCACGCTACTTGGATCACATTAACGAAATTATCAATGAAGAAAACTTTGATGAAATCAAAGGCTGGATGATTGTTAACTTTATTAATGCTGCAGCTCCTGCTTTATCACAAGAATTTCGTGAAGCAGCGTTCCCATTCAGCCAAGCATTAAATGGTCAACCAAAATTAACGAGTGGCGAAAAGCAAGCATATCAATTTGCTAACTCAGACTTCAGCGAAGTTATTGGTGTTTACTACGGCAAGACATATTTTGGTGAAGATGCCAAAAAAGATGTTGAAGAAATGATTCATCACATGCTTGACGTTTATAAGGATCGCTTGCAAAACAATAGCTGGTTGTCAGAAGCAACTAAAGAAAAGGCCATTGTTAAAGTTAACGCTTTAGAGCTAAAGATTGGTTACCCTGACAAGATTGAAGAAGTTTACAATCGCTTAAAGGTGGTTCCAGCTAATGAGGGCGGTAGCCTTTATTCAAATGAACGTGCATTTGGCATTGTGGAGCAAAAGTACAATCTTGAACAATTGCACAAGGAAGTTGATCGGACAGTTTGGGCAATGCCTGGTAACCTCGTTAATGCATGTTACGACCCACAAAGAAACGACTTAACATTCCCTGCTGCTATTCTTCAGGCACCATTTTATGACTTAAAACAAGACCGTGCTACTAATTACGGTGGTATCGGTACTGTTATTGCCCACGAAGTTTCACACGCCTTTGATAACAATGGTGCACAATTCGATGAAATTGGTAACATGAAGAACTGGTGGACTGACGAAGACTACGCTGAATTTAAGAAGCGTACGCAAGCTGAAATTGACCTGTTTGATGGTATCGAATATGGCCCAGTTACTCTTAACGGTAAGCAAATTGTTTCAGAAAACATTGCAGACCAAGGTGGTTTAACTGCAGCAGTTGAAGCTGCTAAGAATGAGAACGAAGACTTGAAGAAATTGTTCGAGAACTTTGCTCGCATTTGGGCTAACAAGCAATTGACTGAATCAATTAAGAGTCAAACTGCAGTTGATGTTCATGCTCCTGGTCCATTACGTGCTAATGTTCAGACTCAATGTCAAGATGACTTCTACAAGGCTTTTGATGTTAAGCCAGAAGACGGTATGTGGTTAGATCCAGATAAACGCGTTTATATTTGGTAATCTAGTTTAATAGACAAAAACAGCGAGATGATAAGTCCTATTTCTATCAAGGAATAGGACTTTTTTGATATCAAGAATATCTTGTAGTGTATTTGTTATAGTAATCCTTTATAAAAGATATCTTTATATAACTGATCAAGTTGTAATGGTGTTAGCGTTACTAGTAAAATTGAAAGTAAAGTAAGCAATGAGTATTTTGGGGTAAGAGGATAATATGGCAGACGACTGGAAAATAGACAGAATTGATACTACTAATGTTGCAAAAGCTTTTGCAGAGGAGCTTAAAGGTGAAGTAAAAACATATTTTCTTCAAGGAAGTTGGGGAAGTGGGAAAACTGAATACTTAAAAGAAGTGGAAAAAGCAATGAATGGCGGTAAAAAGCACTTTAAGCCCTTCAAATTTGTTTATTTGGAATTGTGGAAGCCTAAAAACAAAGCATCACTCGCCCAAAATATACTTGAAACTATTCATCCAATTTTATATTGGTTGAAGACATTTGCGTATGTTGCGCTAATTTTAGTGTCGGTTATTGCTAGTACATATATTTCAGCGATTACTATTATTCAAAAACAGCTTAGTAGTAAGGAAAAGATATGGATAGTAATTCTTGCATGTTTAATTATGGCTTTTATTGCACATTATCAAAATAATTTCTTTGACATGGATAGAGTGGTAATGTGGATAGACAGGAAAAGCTTACAAGATATGCATATTTTTCGTAAGGTTTTAATAGTTGATGACTTTGACAGGCTAGATAAAGAAAAGCAAGATGAGCTCTATTTGTTTTTCAATCAGCTTAACGGTCAAGCCAGAATAATCTTTGTAGGGGATTTCAGTAAAATAAGTAAGAATCAAGACAATTATTTAAGCAAAATAATTGATCGACAGATTGGATTGCCAATGCAATTACAATCAAATAATATTGTAAATTTAATTAAGAAAAAAATCAGAATAGAACTAGATAAAATAGATGATCCAAATGCTAATTACAATGGTTTTCTAAATACTAGAGATTCTTCCTTTTATGAAGTGGAAAAAATGTTCATCAATGAAAAAAGGACAGCAAGAGATGCAAATCAATATTTAGGCTATATTCAGAACCAATTAATTACTAGAAATAAACTTGATAGGGTAGATTTAGATCAAGAATTATTT
>CAMLRL010000005.1 GCA_946482465.1 uncultured Lactobacillus sp. | reverse complement strand
ATCTTGATGATGCTTGGTGGTATTATAAATCTTTGGCTGTTTTAGTAGAAAGTCACTACCCACAATTCGTACAATTAGATACTGACTATTTAACTGAACTTAACCAATATTATCGCAGGCGTGTAGAAGATGTGATTGCTCAAGCTCAAGGCAAAACTGGTGCTGAATTGACTTCATATTTGACTAAGGCTAATCAAGAAACAGTGGCTTATACTCGCAAAAGGTCAGAAAAATTGTGGGCACAAATGATGATTGACTCAATCAATATGTCTAAATTAACCTTTAATATGGATGAAAATCTCTAAAAAAACTTGAACATAATTCATGAAAGCGATATTATTAATGTGGCAAGTGAATAAGAGTGGATTTGTTAGCTACAATGTGGCGCAAGACTCACTTATCCTTAATCTGAGGATGAGTGAGTCTTTTTTTGTCAAAAGGGAATGAAAATGATTATTAAAAAAATACTGAATAACGGCGGAGTAGTGACCACTAATAAAAATGGGGCAGAAATTGTTGTCTTGGGAAAAGGAATTGCTTTTGGCAAAAAGGTGGGGGATACCATTCCTAAAGACAAAGTTTATAAAATTTTTTCTCCGGTAAGTGATAAACAAAGAAAAGTTTTATTGCAAACGATTCACGAAACAGATCCCATCTTTTTTCAAATTGCACAAAAAATTGTTGATAGGTTAAAAAAGGAAGAAGGGATAGAGCTCGCAGACAGTGTTTATATTACATTGACTGATCACTTGGCAACCAGCGTAGAAAGGGGAAAGAAGGGACTTTATTTAAGCAATAGTTTTCTGTGGGAAATTCAGAATTATTATCCGAAAGAGTATAGATATGGAATTTGGGCTTTAAAGTTATTAAATAAGCAGTTTAAGTTAAATTTTCCAGAAGATGAGGCCGGTTTTATCGCCGTTCATATTATTAGTGGAGAGTTAGGCAACGATATTAGTGATTTCAAGAAATCAGTTGATTTTATTAAGGAAATTACTAAAATTGTTCGTTATTACTTTAAGATAAATATTGATTATCAATCTTTAAGTTATAACCGGTTCGTAATACATTTAAAATTTTTTTGGAAATATATGGTCTATCAAAAGGATAAAAAATCATTTGGTGACTTGAGTAGTGAAATTCTTGAAGTCATAAAAAACAGTGATGTTGCCGCTTATAAATGTGCTTTGAAGATCAAAGAATATATCACTAAGACATACAATTATGATCTTAGCAACGAAGAAGTAATGTATTTAGCCATTCACATAAACAAAATAACTTCAGAAACGGAGAAAAAGAATGAAATACGAAGAGATGATTAAAGAAATTTTAGCTGCAATTGGAGGTGCAGATAATATTCAATCTGTGGTCCACTGTTCAACTAGACTGCGGTTTGTTTTAAAAAATGATCAAAAAGCAGATCCCAAACAAGCCGAAAAGATTGACGGTGTCCTGCAAGTAATACAAAAAGGAGGACAATTCCAATTTGTAATAGGAAATAATGTGGGAGAAGTATACGACCAACTTGCAAGTGATATTAAACTGGAAGGCTCTCAATCTAATGCCGAAAATCCAAGTGGTGAGAAGAAAAAAGCAAGTATCTTTGATGCTATTATCAGTGCGATTACTGGTTCAATTGCCCCTGCTATACCTTTATTAGCGGGTGCTGGTATGGGTAAGGTCTTACTCTTGATTTTGACAATTACCCATGTAATGTCTGATAAAAGTCAAACATACCAACTTTTAAATTTGATTTTTGATACGGGATATTATTTCATTCCAGCTTATGTAGGCTTTTCTGCCGCAAAAATATTTAAAACGGATAGCATGCTAGGTGCCTTTATCGGTTTAGTTACCGTCAATCCTAATTGGGTGGGCATCGTAACAGCAAATAAGCCATTTAAATTTTTAGGGTTGCAAGTGCCACTAATTCAATATTCTTCGACTTTAATCACAGCAATTCTGTCTGTGTGGATAATGTCGTACATTTATAAGCTTGTTAGGAAAATCACACCAGGGATGGTTAAAGTTTTCATGGAACCAATGCTGACGATGTTAATTACTGCTCCCTTAGTATTTTTATTTATTGGTCCACTTTCAAACTGGATTTCTCAAGGTATTGCGTTTATTTCAATGTGGTTATTCCATAATGCCGGCTTCATAGCAATTCCTATTTTAGCTGCCGCATATCCATGGTTGGTTTCAGTTGGTATTCATAAAGCTTTATCGCCTATTAGTATTCAATTAGTGGCAGAACAGGGTTTTGATCCGATTATTCGTGTCGTTGCGCTTTGTTCTAATATCTCACAAGCGGCAGCTTCTCTTGCAGTTGGCTTAAAAAGCAAAGATAAAAAGTTAAAATCTCTTGCCCTTTCGTCAAGTGCGACGGCTTTTTTAGGTGGTATAACAGAACCGGCATTATTTGGTGTTAACCTTAAGCTAAAAAAGCCCATGTATGGCGCAATGATTGGAGGAGCAATTGCCGGCTTAGTAGCCAGTTTCTTGAAGTTAAAAGCATTTATTTATGTTACTCCCGCTATTTTAAGTTTACCAATGTGGGTTTCTAAGACTGAAAACTTTGTCATTCAGGCAATCATTATTATGATAGTTGCCAGTATTGTCACTTTCATAGCTACCTGGCTAATTGGGTTTGATGACCCGGTTCAGACAGAGCAGGCAGAAAGTAAACAAGATAAGGTTAATTCTCAACGTCATCCAAGTTTTAACTTAAAAGCACCTGTTAAAGGAAAACTAGAAGACATTACACAAGTTAGTGATCCGACATTTTCAAGCAACGTAATGGGAAAAGGCATTGCCATAATACCAGAAGAAGGTCGAATTGTTGCACCTGCTGATGGAATAGTTAGCGCCGTTTTTGAAAGTCAACATGCGATTGGATTGCATTTAAAAAATAACGCGGATGTTCTAATTCACATTGGCATAGACACGGTTGAATTAAAAGGTCGCGGCTTTGAGCAGTTTGTCAAAAAGGGAGACGAGGTTAAAGAAGGACAAGAGCTGATTAGATTTAATATTGCTGAAATAAAAAAAGCGGGCTATGATCCCACGGTTTTAATGGTTGTAACCAATACTAAAGACTTTTTGCAAGTATTACCAATAATTGATAAAGAAGCAGCAAAGAAAAATGTATCGGATAACGACAACGTCATGTTACTAGTTTAGGAGAAAATATGGATTATTATAATGTTCCCCCAAATTTTATTTGGGGCTTGGCAACTTCAGCAAATCAAGTTGAAGGAGCCTGGAATGAGGGTGGAAAAGGTTTTTCAATTGCGGATATTGAAAAGTACGATTCAGCTAAAGACCCAAATGATTATCAAAAAGTAAACCAAATAACGACTAGTGATATTCAAATAGCAATGGCAGATAAAAACACGGCTGCTTACGGCAAAAGACATGGGGTAGATTTTTATCATCGTTATGACAGCGACCTCACCCTTTTAAAACAAACAGGAATCAGTGCTATGAGAACTTCAATTGCCTGGAGTAGAATTTTTCCTCAAGGTGACGAAAAAGAACCCAATTTAGATGGCTTAAAATTTTACGATCATTTATTTGCTAAGATGCAGGCTTTAAAAATTCAACCTATAATCACTTTGTCCCATTATGAAATGCCACTGCAATTAGTATTAAAATATAATGCTTGGTATGATAAAAAAGTTGCTGATTATTTCGTTAAATTCGCTAAATTAGTCATTGACCGCTATCATGGGTTGGTAAAATACTGGATACCCATCAACGAAATAGATAGTATTTTGCGCCACCCATATTCTTCTGGAGGCTTAGTTGGAGATAGGTTTCCTCAGAAAAATTTTCAAGAGGTAATTTATCAAGCTCTGCATAATCAAATTACTGCTTCTGCAGCGATTACCAATTACATTCATGAAAATTATCCTGACCTGATGGTTGGCAGTATGATCACTAGTACGATGGTTTATCCTTATAACAGTGATCCGCAAAATATGCTGCAGGCTACAGCGGTGATGCGGGAAAGTTTGAATTTTAGCGACGTGCAGATACGAGGTCAATATCCTCCTGTTTTATTGCAAAAAATAAAGAAATTGCAACTTAATGTAAAAATGACGAAACAGGAATTACAGACCATTGCCAAGGGCACAGCAGATTTTGTTGCCTTTTCATACTATTCTTCCGTTTGCACTGCTTATAATACTGAGGGACTCAAGGTCACGAAGGCTAACAGAACCGCAGGAGTGTTTAATAAATATCTCCCTGTCAGTGAATGGGGCTGGCAAATAGACCCAATCGGTTTAAGATTAACATTGATTAATTTATATGATAGATACCAAAAGCCCTTGTTTATAGTTGAAAATGGACTAGGTGCTAAAGATACTTTGACTAAAGACCAAAAGGTTCACGATGAGTATCGCATTGATTATTTGAAAAAACATATTGCACAAATGCTTGAATCAGTTAATAATGATGGTATTGAATTAATGGGTTATTTAATGTGGGGTACAACTGATATGGTTTCAGCTTCAACTACTCAAATGTCTAAACGTTATGGCCTAGTTTACGTTGATCTCGATGATTACGGCAAGGGAACGTATCAGCGATATAAAAAGGATTCTTTTTATTGGTACAAAGATTTATTATCTTATGATCGACAGATACCCAAAAAGTTTTTTGAATAGGACAATTTTTACTTAAATAAAAAGCCTGGGAGGCCCCAGGCTTTTCTTATTTCTTAATGTTATTGTTCATAGTTGAATGGCGCATGCCATAAACCAAATAAATAATAATGCCAATAATTGACCAAATTAACATGTATTTCTTAGCTTGAAGATCTAGGCCCCAAAACACAGCTAATGAACCTAAAAATGCTAAAAGCGGTAAAACAGGGTACCAAGGCATTTTGAATGCTGGATCAACGATGTCTTTTCCTTCTCGCGGTCTTAAACGGTAAATTCCAATTGACACGAACATAAAGGCAATTAAAGTTCCGGCAGAAACTAATTGTGTTAGGAAGGTAAATGGTATAAAAGACGAGATAATAATTGAAACAATGGCGATGGTCCATAACGAATTGGCTGGGCGATGTTCACGATTTAACTTACCCAGTTGTTTAGGTAACATGCCATCACGTCCAAGTGAGTAAACTAAACGTGAGCTTGCCATACAAAGCCCAATTAAGGCCGTAAACATACCTAAAATTGCGATTGATTGCACAATAGTAGCAATGTGAGTAAAACCGGTTTTTCTCAAAGCATAACCAACTGGCTCAGCCGAGTTTAGGTATTGTTGATAAGGCACCATGCCCACCAGAACTAAACTTACTGCCACAAATAAAGCCACAGCAATGAACAATGAGCCAATAATTCCTTTTGGCAGTGTTTTTTGAGGATTAACAGCTTCTGCTGAGTTAGACGCTATGGTATCAAATCCTAAAAATGAAATATAAATCATGGAAACCCCAGCGTAAATACCTTGCCAGCCACCAAAAGGTCCCTTTGCAGTTGCGCGGTAATGAGGAATAAATGGAATAAAATTAGCTTTTTTAACAACTGTCAAGCCCACAATAACAAAAAGCAATATTGCTAAAACTTTGACTACTACTAACACATTTTCTACGCGAGAGGCTTTTGAAACACCAAAACTGACTAAAAATTCGGCCAATAAAATTGCTATTAATGCCACTAAATCAACTAAACCACCATTGACACCTAATGGATTAGCTAAGGCAGCTGGTAATTTCCAACCAAGGGGTGCAATTAATGCACGCAGATTAGCTGACAAGCCTGAACTAATAAAGGCCATTCCAATTAAATATTCAGCTAATAGGGCCCAGCCGGAAAACCAACCCCAAAATTCTCCAAAAATCACGTTAATCCAAGAATATACGGAACCAGCAAAAGGCATCGCCGCAGCCATTTCTGCATAAGCAAATGCAACTAAACCAGCTACAATTGATGCTATGACACATGAAATAGCCACCGCGGGTCCAGTATGTAAAGCTGCAACTTCACCTGGTAAAGTAAAAATTGAAGTTGAAACTATAGTCCCTACACCAAGCGCCAAAAAATCACGCACTTTAAGTGTTCTAACTAAATGACCGTCTTTTTCCTGATAAATGCCAGGATCTTCTTTACGGTTCATTTTTTCCCATAAATTCACTGTTTATGCTCCTTAAAGTTTAGTGTTTAATTTACAAATTAATTTATCAGCGAACCAGCAAAAAGTTCACACAGTAAGTGACTAAGGTGTGAACTTTTTTAATATAAATTAAAAGATCAAAACTAACATTTTTTGCAAATTAACAATTTCAATAAAAAAAGTGGTACCTAAATTAATAATTCTCGTACCGACTTTTTGATAAATTTTAAGAATAACTCAATTTATAATCGCTATATAAATATCCAAAAAATTCATTAAAAACCATGATACAAATTTTTATAGTGAAAAGCAAGAACTTGTGTCTTTTGCATACTAAAAAACCGGTTTTCAAGATCGTCAATTACCAACATTTTTGCTATACTGGTTCAAGGTGAGAGTAATGAACGAACTCGAAAAAAATGAAATTTTAGGTGACCTTTACGCATACTATGGTCGTCTTTTAACCAGAAGCCAACAAAATTATTTTGAGGATTATTATTATAATGATTTATCTTTAGGGGAAATAGCTGCCAACCATCATGTTTCTCGGCAGGCAGTCTACGATAATTTACGTCGCTGCCGTAAACTTTTAAAAAATTACGAAGATAATTTACATATGAAGCGTGATTACAATAAAATAGAGCTTAATTTAGACCATGTTATATCCGCAATAAAAGAAGACAATCCAAATGAGGCTCTGGAGCTGTCTACTAATCTATTAAAACAACTAAGGGGAGAATAAATATATGGCATTTGAAAATTTAAGTGAGAGGATTCAAAAGGCCTTAAAAAATTTAACCGGTAAAGGAAAAATATCAGAGGATGATATCGATAGTGCCAGTCGTGAAATAAGACTTGCCTTGCTTGAAGCCGACGTCAATTTTAAAGTTGTAAAAGACTTTATTAAGAAAATTAAGCAGGAAGCACTAGGAAAAGAAGTCCAAGAAAGTCTTAATCCCGGTCAACAGGTTATTAAAATTGTCAATGATGAATTGACTAAGATGATGGGTGATAGTGCCGTAACTTTAAATAAGTCTAAGCACATTCCAACCGTAATTATGATGGTGGGACTTCAAGGTACTGGTAAAACAACTACTGTTGGCAAGCTCGCTAACCTATTAATGCAAAAAGAAAAAGCCCGCCCTTTATTAATCGCAGGCGATATTTACCGTCCTGCTGCTATTGACCAGTTGCAGCAAATTGGCGACCAATTAAAAGTTCCGGTTTATAGCGAAAAGGACCAAAAAGATGTGGCTCAAATTGTCCAAAACGGTTTGCGTCAAGCTGAAACAAACAAAAATGATTATGTCATTATCGATACGGCCGGTCGTCTGGAAATCGATGAACCGCTAATGGCAGAACTTGAGCAAGTTAAAAAGGTGGCGCAGCCAGATAACATTTTATTGGTAGTAGATGCCATGACGGGTCAAGCTGCAACTGATGTTGCCAGAGGATTTGATAGCCGCTTAGATATCACTGGTGTCATTTTAACTAAACTTGATGGTGATACCCGTGGTGGTGCTGCTCTATCAATTAGGGCAGTGACAGGCAAACCAATCATTTATACTGGGCAGGGTGAAAAACTAACAGATTTAGAACAGTTCTACCCTGACCGCATGGCATCAAGAATCTTGGGCATGGGTGACATGCTGACTTTGATTGAAAAAGCTCAACAAGATTATGATGCCAAAAAGGCTGAAGAAGTTGCTGAAAAGATGAAGGAAAATACTTTCGATTTCAACGACTTTGTCGATCAACTGGAACAAGTTGAAAAAATGGGCCCTCTTGATCAATTAATGAAGATGATTCCTGGAATGGCTAACAATCCGCAACTTAAAAATGTCAATTTTGATAAAAAACAGATTGTTTATGTTAAAGCCATTATTTCTTCTATGACAAAAGAAGAACGTGAGAACCCTGAATTACTTAACCCTAGCCGTAGAAGAAGAATTGCAGCAGGTTCTGGACGACCGGTAGTTGAAGTCAACAGAATGATTAAGCAATTTAAACAGGCCCGCGATATGATGAGCAAAATTACCAAGGGTAATTTTAAAGGAATGGACAATTTACCGGGAATGAATTCTCCTATGGGACGAATGGCTATGCGTCACATGGGGAAGAAATTTAAGAAGAATAAGAAAAAACGGATGAAGGTCAAGAGATATCATTCATAAAAAAAGCACCTGTTAAGTAAAAACACTTTACACCTAAAAAAATAAGTGCTATATTATTTAACGTAACTTTTAGGAGGAATAAATTTATGTCAGTAAAAATTCGTATGCGCCGCATGGGTGCTAAGAGAAAGCCATTTTATAGAATCGTTGTCGCTGATTCAAGAATGCCACGTGATGGTCGTTTTATTGAAGAAGTTGGTTACTATAACCCAGTTTCTGTTCCTAAGGAATTGAAATTAGACGAAGACAAGATTTTTGAATGGTTGAAGAAAGGTGCACAACCTTCAGATACTGTACGTTCACTTCTTTCAGGTGCAGGCTTAATGAAGAAACTGCATGATTCCAAATTCAATAAATAGTGAATCGTTTGTTAAAAGTTTGAAGTTGACTACTTCAAACTTTTTTCTTTGACTAGGAGAAATTATGCAATTTTATGATGTTGCACGGATATTGTCTACTCACGGACTTAAAGGGGAAGTAAAAGTTGCGTTAATAACCGATTTTCCTGAAGAACGGTTTGACTTGAATAAAAAGTTAGCTATCAAAAATGATCCCGAAACGGTTTTAACAGTCAGAAAAAGCAGACCCTTTAAGCAATTTTGGCTGATTCAATTTAATGAAATTACTGATATTAACAGTGCTGAAAAGCTAATTGGGGAAACTTTGGTTGTCAGCGAGCAAAATCAACATGAACTGCCTACAGGATCTTATTATTATCGCGATATATTGGGCTGTGATGTGATAGATAATCAATCGGGGGCTAATTTGGGTCAAATAACTGGTATTGAAACTCCTGGTGCGAACGATGTCTGGGAAATTACCGAAGAAAACGGTAATGAATATTTAATTCCCTATATAGATCAAGTTGTTAAAAAAATAGATGTTGAACATAAAAAAGTTTTTGTAGAACTCTTGGAAGGATTACGCAATGAAGATTAACGTATTGACGCTTTTTCCGGATATGTTTACTCCGCTGACGACTTCAATGCTCGGGCGTGGTCTTGAGGATGGTAAATGGCAGCTCAACTTAGTCAATTTTCGTGATTTTACCACTGATGTTCACCACCATGTTGATGACAGTCCTTATGGTGGTGGCGCTGGCATGGTCTTGCAAATTATGCCGATCAAAAAGGCACTCGACTCAATTAAGAATAAAGGCAAAGTAATCATTACCGCGCCTCAGGGTAAAACTTTTAATCAAAAAATGGCTCAAGAGTGGTCTCAAGCAGAAAATCTCACATTTATTTGTGGTCACTATGAAGGCTTCGACCAGCGCGTTTATGATCTAGCTGATGAAATTGTTTCAATCGGTGATTATGTCCTAACGGGTGGGGAATTGCCGACAATGAGTATGATTGATGCCACAGTTAGATTGATACCGGGAATTTTAGGCAATGATGCCTCACCAGTGGAAGAAAGCTTTGCTCACGGCTTGCTGGAATATCCCCAATATACTAGACCTGATGATTTTGAGGGTATGAAAGTTCCTGCGGTTTTAACGTCTGGCAATCACCAAAAAATAGCTCAATGGCGGCACAAGGAAGCCTTGCGGGCAACTTATTTGTATCGCCCAGATTTGCTTAAAAATTATACTTTGAGTAAAGAAGAAGAAAAAATGCTGGCGCAAATAGAGCAGGAAGAAGATCAAACTTGATTTTAGCTGTTAATTTTGCTAGTATAACTGAGGTGTGAATTTATTTTGCACTAATAGTTAGGGGTATTCCGCTGACGTAGAAAACGCTAATGAATGCCGCAGAAGGAGAAAATAAAAATGGATCCATTAATTCAAGAATTAACCAAAGAACAATTACGTGACGATATTCCTGACTTTCGTGCAGGGGACACAGTTCGTGTTCATGTTCGTGTTGTTGAAGGCTCACATGAACGTATTCAGATGTTTGAAGGCGTAGTTATCAAGCGTAAGGGAACTGGCATTGGTGCCAGCTACACTGTACGTAAGATCGCATCTGGTGTTGGTGTTGAGCGTACTTTTCCAGTAAACGATCCACGTGTTGCCAAGGTTGAAGTATTGCGTCATGGTCGTGTACGTCGTGCTAAACTTTACTACTTACGTGATCGTCACGGCAAGTCTGCTAGAATTGCAGAAAAGCGTCGTTAATTCACGCTTAAGTAAAAGAGAATCATTCCGTAAAGGGATGATTCTCTTTTTTGTTTATGGTAAAATCTTCAGCAAAATATTTTTTATGGAGGGTAGAATTATGAATGAACCATTTTTATTAAATTTTGATACTAGTCCAAAAGCAGTTTTAGAACCAGAGCACGAAAAAGAAATTAATCACTTTCATTTTCAAGCTAAATTGCTGTTTGCCTTTTTAACTACAGCTTCAATCAACAAATTTTTAGTTGGTCGTCCTCATAAACAAGTGGGATTTTTTGAATGTTTTGAAGGAAAAACTCCCATTTATGAAGTTGATTTAGATGGAGCAAAGTTTACCCTTTGTCAGGCTAAAATGGGGGCCGCTGCTGCAGTACAACTGTTAGATTGGTTAATAGGTTATGGTGTTAAACAGATTTTAGCAATTGGCTCAGCAGGTTGTTTGGTTGATTTACCAGAAAGTTATTTTCTGGTGCCTACAAAAGCCATAAGAGACGAAGGTACGTCATTTCATTATTTAAAACCAGGGACATTTGTCGAGTTAGAATCTGCATTTTTAGACAAAACAAAGAAACTAATGAACGAAAATGGATTTACGGTTAAAGAAGTAACTACGTGGACTACTGATGGTTTTTTTAGAGAAACTGCCAAGAAAGTAAAACAGGCTAAAGCATTGGGCGCCTCATGTGTTGAAATGGAATGTGCAGCACTCGCTGCTTGTGCACAATTTAGAGGGGTCGACTTTGCACAAATATTATTTACGGCAGATTCTCTTAAAGACATAGAAAAGCATGATGAAAGAGGCTGGGGCAGGGATGCTCATGAAGGAGCGATTAGTTTAGCTGCTAATATCATTAGTGAAATTTAACCAAGTTTGTGAAAAAATACTGCTGTGGAACTAAAGTGAAACAGCCGCATAATTCACAAGTTATCTAAATGCATGCCTAATAATCAACGTTTTTACTTATAAAAATTTGTGAAAACAAATATAGCATTGCTTGTGGAAAGTTACTTTTTTCCTTTTGTAAGAGTATTTTAAGCCGTTTTAAGATAGTCATAAAAATGACTAAAAGATACTTGCTAGCTTAGCGAAACCTTAAATTTAGCCAGATTAAGGCTACGGTTAAAATGAGTCTTATGAACCAGTGAATCCAAGTAATTTGGTGATGAAGAGAAAAACCATTTGCTAGAGCGGTAAATAAAAGTGCTACTAAAAATATAGTAGTTAAAAGTGGTATCTTTAGAATACTTCCAGCAATAATGCCTAATGCAAACAAAACGTTGACCATGATCAGCCAAATTGGCAGACTAGTGATTAGCAGAAAGCTGGCGCTAATCATAAGAGCACCATAGATAATAGTTAAAGAGATTGTTAGATATGACATTTTAATACCTCCTGCTAAAATTTAATCATCTGGGGTCGACCCTACGTCAAGGAGATAATTATGTATTTGAAAGAATTTATGCAAAAGGAAAATACTACACGTGATACAGTTAGACATTATATCTACTTAAACTTAATAACTCCTGTTCGTAAGGGAAGAAACTATTGGTTTACTGAAAACGAATGTGATATTTTTGAAGCAGTTAAAGAGTTTCAAGACTTGGGTTTTTCACTGCAAGAAATTAAGGAAATAAAAAAACTACACGATGAATCGTGTAGTACTGAAAAGCAGCGTAAGCAAAACTTAAAATTGATTGCAGAAAAAATCACTACTATATCTGCCAAAATTAACAAATTAAAAATGCAGAAAAAGGTACTGGAAGAAGTAGGAGAAATGTTACAGAAAAAAAGCACTATTGAATCAAGAGAAAAATAGTGCAAATTTTTAACTTAAACTATGGAACTCCGATAAAGACCAACAACTTTACCCAGGATATGTACACTGGACAAGATAATTGGATCCATCGTATCATTTTCAGGCTGTAGGCGATAATGACCTTTTTCCTTATAAAAGCGTTTGACGGTGGCTTCATTTTCATCAGTCATGGCTACTACTATCTCACCGTTAATTGCCGTACTTTGCTTGCGGACAATGACATTATCACCATTTAAAATACCAGCATTAATCATACTTTCACCGTGAACTCTCAACATGAAGAGGTCACCAGCATCATTAGCTAAATCAGGCGGCAGAGGAAAATAATCTTCGATATCTTCGACTGCCAAAATCGGCTGACCAGCAGCCACATCACCAATAACAGGAATTTCATTAGGCTTGATGCCAATAGCTTTTTTGCCTTCTTCAGTTATTTCAAGAGCTCGGGGCTTCGTAGCGTCTTTAATTAAATATCCTTTACGCTCTAAACGAGATAAATGTCCGTGAACGGTAGAAGTTGACGATAGGTCAACTGCATGGCAAATTTCACGAACAGTTGGTGGAAAGCCGCGATCTGCCACGGTTTCATAAATATAACGTAAAATTTGTAACTGCTTGGTATTTTGTTTCGTCGTCATTGTAATCTCCAGTATTTTAAACGTTTTCTTGATACTATTTATTTTAGCAGATTTATTTTGATACTACAAACAAATGTTCTGAAAAATCTTAAACTTTTTTTATTACCAAAAATAAGGTAGACTTTCATAATTGAGAGGTGCGAAAATGACAGAAGATAATGAACAAAAATTAATTAATCGTATTAATGAACTCTATCATAAGAAAAAAAGCAGTGGTTTGACGGCTGCAGAGGAAAACGAAAGAAAAAAATTACATCAGGAATTTATTAAAAATTTCAGAGCTGGTTTTAAACAAGATGTTGAGAATTTGGTCATTATTGATAAAAATGGCAAGGAAATAACATCTGAAAAAGCCAAAAAAGCACAACGTCAGAAAGGTTTAAGAAAAGATTAACTTTGACCTTTAATTTTACTTAATTTTTAGGTAAGATATACCTATTGGACAAATTGAGGTGATTTTTTATGAAATTGGGTTTAGCTATTTTTTTAATTGTTATAGCACTTTTATTAGGCCTAGTCGGTGGTTTTTATGGTGCAAGAGCATATATGAAAAAATACTTTAAGGATAATCCGCCAATTAGTGAAGATATGATTGTTGCTATGATGTCACAAATGGGGCAAAAACCTTCAGCCAAGAAGGTTAACCAAGTGATGAACATGATGAAGCACCAAAAATAAAATTTTTGCTAAATTGAAATAAAGGCGGAGCGTATGTCTCCGTTTTTTTATTGTTAATGTTCAGGTGAAACATGGGAATATTTTTTAAATTAGGTTGGTTTTTTAAAAAGGAAAAAAAGCGTTACCTTATTGGTGTCACATTTTTGGCACTTACTTCTATTGTAAATTTAGTGCCACCTCGGATTTTGGGTTTGATGGCGGATCAATTAGACCGTGGTCATATTAGTTGGGAGCAATACGGACTGCTTATTTTAGCAATTATTTTTGCCGCACTTTTACTTTATGGCTTCCGCTATTTTTGGCGTAAGCAAATTTGGGGCGGTGCTGCAGAGTTGGAGCTGCAAATGCGGTCTAAATTGTTTAGTCATTTTATGGCAATGGATCGCACGTTTTATCAGCGTCACCGGACTGGCGACTTAATGGCTCATGCCACTAACGATGTTTCCGCAATTCAGGAAGTTGCAGGAGAAGGCGTTTTAACGCTAGTTGACTCGCTTATTATGAGTGTTTCCACCATGGTTGCCATGATTGCTTTTGTTGACTGGCGCTTAACTATTGTGGCTTTACTGCCTTTACCATTCTTAGCTTGGGGTGCTTGGAAATTAGGTGATCGTCTGCACGATGCTTTTGATAAATCTCAAGCTGCTTTCTCCAAGCTGAATAACAAAACGCAAGAATCTGTTTCTGGCATCAAAGTACTTAAAACTTTTGGTCAAGGCAGGGAAGACACGGAAGCCTTTGACCAGATGATTGATGAAACCATTAATATTAATAAAAAAGTATTTAAATGGGATTCACTGTTTGACCCTCTGGGAACTCTACTTATTGGACTAACATACACAATAACTATTATTTATGGTGGCTTGCTAGTTTTAAATAAAGTATTGACAATCGGGCAACTGGTTTCATTTATCGCATATATCGGCAACATGGTTTGGCCAATGTTTGCAATTGGCTACCTTTTCAATATCTTGGAACGCGGAAGCGCCAGTTATGACAGGGTTGAAAAATTGCTAAATGAAAAATCAGAAATTACGGATAAATACGCAGACCAGAGCCTCTCAGCCAAAGACATTGCCGGCAATTTGGAATATCACGTTAAATCTTTTGCCTATCCTGATGAACCAACAGTACCAGTATTAAAAAACGTTAATTTTACTTTGCATACAGGACAAACTTTAGGACTGGTAGGAAAAGTCGGTGCTGGAAAAACTACCATTATTCAATTACTACTGCGTGAATTTGACAAATATGACGGTGAAATTACTTTAAATGGTCATGACATCAGAGAAATTCCTCTTAATGTATTATTGCGTCAAATTTCTTATGTACCGCAGGATAATTACCTCTTTTCGACTAGTATCCAAAAAAATATCGCCTTTTCTAAAGCTAACAGCGATGAGAGTGCCATTGTATCTGCAGCTAAGAAAAGTGATTTGCACAATGATATTTTACAAATGCCAGGTGGCTACAATACTTTAGTTGGTGAAAACGGTGTTTCATTATCTGGAGGACAAAAGCAACGGATGTCAATTGCCCGCGCGCTTCTTAAGCAAAGTCAAATTCTGGTTTTGGATGACGCTTTATCAGCGGTTGATGCCAGAACTGAAATGGCAATATTAAAATCTTTAAGAAAAGAGCGCGAAGGTAAGACGACATTGATTGCAACGCATAGGTTGACTTCTGTAATGAATGCGGATTTAATCTTGGTTCTCAAAGATGGTCAAATTGTTGAACGCGGCACACACGATGATTTATTGGAACTGAACGGATGGTACGCTGATATGTGGCAAAGACAGGAATTAGAAGACAAGGTGGGTGAATAAATATGGATGATGAAAAATCTTTCCAGTCTGTTTGGTCTCAGGAAATTCCGGTAAAAGAACAACTTAGCATATTTAGACGACTTCTGCGTTTTGTCTTGCATTTTAAAAATGAAATGATAATCGCGGGCATTGGTGCTCTCCTTGTAAGTATTATTAATGTGCTATTGCCTTACGGTTTACAGTATTTTCTTGATAACTTCTTGGTTAAAACTGATGTAACAACACAGGTCATTTTATTTGCAGGTTTTCTTTACGCCTTCGGTTCAGTAATTAAAGGTATCTTGCAATTTACTTATGAATATTTTTTTGCTTTAGGTTCTGAAAAATCACTTGAAGGCTTGCGTGCTGAATTATACAAAAAGTTGCACACACTAGGGATGCGCTATTTTGACCAAACTCCAGCAGGTTCAATTGTTTCAAGAGTGACAAATGATACCATGACTTTGAGTAATTTCCTGACCGTTTTGTCAAGTGTGGTCATGTCATTCTTCTCTATCATTTCCGCCATGGTGGCAATGTTTTCAACAAATGTGACGGCCGGTTTTATAGTATTGGCATTTTTACCACTGCTCTTAGTGATTATCTGGCAATATTCAAAAAGAAGTTCAAAACTTTATCGTAGTTATCGTGAAAGACTGAGTCGTATCAATACTAACTTAAACGAGTCGATTGAGGGAGTCTCCTTAATTCAGCAGTTTAAGCAGGAAGATCGCATGACTAATAATTTTGAAAATGAAAACCATGCTTTGATGAAAACCAGGTTTGATATGATCAACCTTAATTCGCTCTTGCTTTCACCGTTAACTAGTTTGCTTTATTCCCTTGCTTTAGCCCTGACCCTAATGTACTTTGGTTTTCCTTTGAGAGAAACGTTTGTACCAGCAGGTGTGGTTTATGCCTTTTCACAATATATTTCGCAGTTCTTTAATCCAATTGCAAATATGATGGATCAAATGACTTTCTTCCAAGACGGAATTGTTGCCGGTAAAAGAATTTTTCGTATTTTGGACAATACTGATTATGAACCACAACAGAATGCTGAAGCGGGTTTGACAATTAACCAAGGTAAAATTGAGTTCAAGCATGTAAGTTTTTCTTATGATGGTAAGAACGAAATACTACATGATATTTCATTCACTGTTAATCCAGGCGAAACGTTGGGAATTGTCGGACACACAGGTTCCGGGAAAAGTTCTATTATTAACGTGATGATGCGCTTTTATGAATTTTATAAAGGCGAGGTCTTGATAGACGGCGTTGACATTAAGAAATATCCTAAAGCTGAATTACGTAAAAAATTAGGCTTAGTTTTACAGGAACCTTTTATGTTTTACGGTGATATTAATTCGAATATTCGTTTGTACAACAAAAATATCACTGATGAGCAGATAAAAGCAGCGGCCGAAACAGTTCAAGCTGATACTTTTATCGAAAACCTCCCGGGTAAATATCATGCTAAAGTTGGTGAAGGTGGTAGTGAATTCAGTCAGGGTCAAAGACAGTTAATTTCTTTTGCCAGAACTTTAGTAACCGATCCTAAAATTTTAGTTTTGGATGAAGCTACTGCAAATGTTGATACCGAAACGGAGACATTAATTCAACAAGGACTGAAACGCCTGCGTAAGGGTCGTACCACTTTAGCTATTGCACACAGGCTTTCAACGATTGTTGACGCAGACCAGATTATTGTTTTAAATGACGGTAAAATTGTTGAAAGAGGTAATCACGAAAAACTTCTTTCACAAAAAGGTTATTATTATAATTTATACACGTTGCAAAATAGCCAAAAGTGAAAAAAAGCACAAGGATAAAACCTTGTGCTTTTTTATGATAGCTATTGACAGCGTTTACATTATAGAGTAAATTTATCATGTTAGCAGTAGCTAAATTATGATTTTTTAAGAAGGGAATTACAATGGAATATCATAAAATTAATCAAACTGATCTTGATAACTTAAGAAAATTCATTTCTGACCCAGAGAGATTTATTACCAAACCAACCAAACACTGGGATCACGATCAATTTGGGACTGTAAAAGCCATGCCTGATTTGGTTATTCAACCAGTAACTAACGAAGAAGTTATGCATGTAGTTAAATATGCCAATGACAATAAAATACCTTTAGTTCCAAGAGGTAATTCAACTGGTTTAATGGGTGCTAACTTAGCAGTCGATGGCGGAATTTCACTTGACATGATTAAAATGAACAAGGTTTTGGAATATGATCCAGAAAGCTTGACCATGACTGTGCAAGCAGGTTTACGCTTAAAGGACCTTGATGAATACCTTGCAGATAAACCGTTTATGTACATGCCGGCACCTGCTATGCACTGGGCTACTATTGGCGGCAATGTTTCAACCAATGCTGGTGGACTTAAAGCTATCAAGTATGGAGTTACTAGAGAACATATCCGTGAAATCAAAGTAGTTTTGACTAACGGTAAATTGTATAAATTTGGCTCTAAAGCAGTTAAATCTTCATCTGGCTACTCGTTACGTGACCTAATTATTGGTTCAGAGGGTACTTTAGGCGTTGTCACAGAGGTAACAATTCGTCTTTACCCGAGACCGCACAAGTCAATTAATGCTATCATTCCATTTCCAACTTTAAATGATGCAATTAGATCTGTACCAGCAATTTTGAAGTCAGGTGTGGTACCAACTACAGTTGAATTTATGGGACGTAAAGTTGTTAAATTATGGGAAACTTACGCAAAAGATGAATTTCCAATTAAGCATGGTGATGGTTTTATCATTATCGGCTTAGACTCCTTCACAGAAAATGAATGGCGTGAAGAATTGAATGAAACTTTGGAAGCTGTCAAACCATTTAAAGCAGAAAAAGCAATTGTTTTAAGTGCTGACTCAGAAGAAGCTAAGAAGATTTGGAAATGCCGTGAAGAGTTGCTACTCGCTATTCAAAATTCAACACCTAAGATGGATGAAATTGATGTTTGTGTTCCAATTAATCATATTCCAGTAGTCTTGGACCGTATTGAAGAATTAGAAAAGCAACTAAATATCCGTATTCCAAACTTTGGTCATGCTGGAGACGGCAACTTGCACATTTACCTCTGCTCAGATGATATGACAGATGAAGAATATGCTAAAACCAGTGACAAAGTTATTTCTGAGCTATATAAAACTGCTAAATCTCTTGATGGTAATATGTCTGGTGAACACGGAATTGGTTATGCTAGAGCAAACTACTATGAAGACTTTTACGGTAAGGATTATACTGACTTACTGCGTAAGGTTAAGAGGTTATTTGATCCAAACTACATCGTTAACCCAGGTAAGATTTTTAAACCTTAAGTTTTAAAAATAGAAACTGAAATATAATGCAAAATAAAAAGCTGATAAATATTTATCAGCTTTTTATTATTTATCCAGCATATATTTTCGAGTCATCGGTAAGTTTTTACCAGAAGGACCCTTAGTTAGCAGATACTGTACTACATCAATATTGCCTGATTCAAAAGAAGCGGCGCAAGCTTGCAAGTACAAATCCCACATACGGGTAAAACGCTCACCCATGTTTTTTTGAATTTCGTCTCGTTTGCTGTTAAAATTACTATCCCAAATTTCCAAGGTTTTCTGATAATGTCTTCTAAGCATTTCCAGATCATCTATCTGCATGCCATTTTCAACTATATGGTTAACATTTTCGGTCAAACCGGGCACATAACCACCCGGGAATATATACTTATTGATCCAAGCATTTTTGGCTCCACCTTGTTGACGAGTAATACCATGAATAAGAGCAATTCCGTCCTTCTTGAGGTACTTGGCTACATCAGCAAAATATTTTCCTAAATTTTCTTTACCAACATGTTCAAACATTCCTACAGAGGTAATGTAGTCCCACTGCTGATTTCCCAGTTCACGGTAATCTTCCAGTTTTACTTCTGCAACATCTTGCAAATTTTGATCGTAAATTTTCTTCTGGACTAATTTATACTGTTCTTCACTGAGTGTGACACCAGTTACTTTTAAACCATATTCTTTAGCGGCAATTAGCATTAAAGTGCCCCAGCCGCAGCCTATATCGAGTAAAGTTCTTCCTTCTTCAGGATGTAACTTATTCAAGATATGATGAATTTTTGCCAACTGCGCAGCCTCTAAATCTTCGTTTCCATCTTCAAAATAAGCACATGAATAAGTTAAAGTAGGATCAAGCCATAATTTGTAAAAATCATTACCAATATCATAATGGCTTTGAACATCCTTTTCACTTTGTTCCTCAGTATGTTTTTCCTTTGGTAGAAATTTGCGGAATTTACTTGAGCGCATAAAACTACCGGCACTCTCATAAGCTCCACAAATTAATTTTTGCAGACTGCCTTTAATCTCAATTTTTTTATCCATGTATGCTTCGCCTAGAGCAAGGGAAGCATTTTTAGAAATAGCACTAGTCGGTATCTTTTCATTGAAAATAATCTCTATATCTGGAGTACCATTTCCGTAAACTTCACTTTTACCATCCCAGTAAGTTACCTTAACAGGAAAGGGAAAAGATTTGCTTAACATAGTCCTATAAAAAGTTTTTTCCAACAATTTTAAATTCCTCCGTCTAGATTTTCTACAATAATATTCTAACACTCGTTTTGAAAAAAAGACTTGGAGATTGTGTACTATAATTTTTATCTGGGTAGATAGTGAAAATTGGGATCTTGTTCGTGATCAATTTTATCCCAGGCTTTTTTCAACTTATTATCAAGCATTGCTTCATTTTCATGAGTTAGTTTTATTTTACGATCAACCATAAATGGCTCACCAAAACATACTTCTAAAGGCTGCCGCTTTAATAAACCGGTAAATGTTAGAGGTCCTTGATAAACTACGGGTACAATCGGCTTATTTGACAGCTTAGCAATTGCAATTGTTCCGCCTTTCATTTCAGAAGAATGCCGGGTGCCAGAGGGGAAAATGATTAATGAATAATTGCCGTTTCTTAAGCCTTTAATTGGCGTTTTGAGAGCTGATGGACCGGGATGGTCACGGTCAACCGGAAAAGCATGAGCATGCTTTAAAATAAATCTTAATATTGGATTTTTGAACAATTCTATTTTTGCCATGAACATAAACTCTTTCGGGCTGGCTGCTAAGGCAAAGAGAATTGGTTCCCACCACGTGCGGTGTGGGGCAGCCAAAATATAATTGCCGTCAGGAATTCTCTCTTTGTGATTAACATGTAAATGTCCGTTTAATAGCCAAACTATGAATCTTGCTACCGGACGAATGAAATGATAAAACATAATTTCCTCCAATTGATGTAAAATATTATAGCAAAGCTGCGAGAGAGGATAAATCTTTATGGAAAAATTATTGAAAAATGAACGAATTGATTATATGTATAGCGATAACCTGAGAATTATTCAGAATAAGACTTCTTTTAGTTTTTCTTTAGATACCTTGCTTTTAGCTGCTGCTGCTAAAGACGCTATTAAAGATAGTTCTAAAGTTGCTGATTTATGTGCTGGCAATTGTGCCGCGACAATGTACATGGCATACTTTAATCGTGCTCATTATGATGCTGTTGAAATCCAAAAAGAGGTTGTTTCACAAGCTCGGCGCTCCATAGCCCTAAATCAAATGGAAAATAGAATTCAAGTTTTCCAAAAAAACGTTAAAGATGCTCCAGACTTTTTGCGTAAAGATTCCTATGATGTGATCGTTGTTAATCCGCCTTATTTTAAAGTAGCACAAAATCGCAAGGTTAATCCTGATCCAGCTAAAGCTATTGCTCGTCATGAATTGCTAATAAATTTAGAAGAAATAATCACGGTGGCGAGCGGACTGCTCAAAATGAAAGGCAAAATGTTTATGGTGCATCGGCCTGAGCGCTTAAATGAAATTGCTTATTTTTGTCTAAAGCATGATTTGAGTATTAAAGTCGTACAGCCCTATGTTTCTCATCGCGGCGAGGACAGCAATCTGATTATTATTGAGGCCGTTAAGCATACCGGTAGTGATGGCTTGGTGCTTAAAGATGCAATTGAGGTTCACGACAAGCAAGGAAATTATCTTCCAGCAATTCAACATATCATCCGCGAAACAGATAGCGATAAAGCAGAACGAGGAAAAGATAAAACTTATTATTTTTATGTACTGCTCTGTCATGATGGCAGCTTTTATGGGGGCTTTACCGATGATTTGGCCAAAAGGCTTAAAGCTCATAATACCGGCAAAGGAGCAAAATATACTAAATCAAGAAGACCAGTAAAAATGATTTACTACGAAGAATTTCAGGACAAGAAGTTGGCTCTTAAAAGAGAATATTGGTTTAAACATCATTCGCGACAGTGGAAAGAGCATTTTTTAAGAGAACATAAAGTTGACTTTTAGTCTTGCATCTTTAGCCATAATCTAGTATTATTTTATCGTATGCCATGTTGCATATATGTAAAAAACATCAAGAGCAATCAGTATTTTGGTGCCACACAATGGTGAAATACTGAGATGACCGCTTGAGAAGAATAAAACCGTAGGAGGAAGTTAATATGTCAGTAGTTTCTATGAAGCAATTACTTGAAGCTGGTGTTCATTTTGGACATCAAACTAGAAGATGGGATCCTAAGATGGCTCCTTATATTTTCACGCAGAGAAATGGAATTTATATCATTGATTTGCAAAAAACCATTAAAATGTTAGATGATGCTTATTCATTTGTTAGAGCCGTTGCTCAAAATGGTGGCGTTATCCTATTTGTTGGTACTAAGAAGCAAGCTCAAGATTCAATTGCTGAAGAAGCTACTCGTGCTGGTCAATACTACGTTAACCAACGCTGGTTAGGTGGTACATTGACTAACTGGAAGACTATCCAGAGCCGAGTACAAAGATTAAAAGATTTAAAGAAGATGTCAGAAGACGGCACATTTGATGTATTGCCAAAGAAGGAAGCTTCTCTTTTGACTAAAGAAAAGGATAAATTAGAAAGATTTTTAGGCGGTATTGAAGATATGCCTAGAATTCCTGATGTTTTATTCGTAGTTGATCCAAAGAAGGAAAAGATTGCTGTTCACGAGGCCAACATTCTTGGAATTCCTGTAGTAGCTATGGTTGATACTAATACTGATCCAGATCCAGTTGACGTAGTTATTCCTGCAAATGACGATGCTATTCGTGCTATTCGTTTAATTTCAGGTGCTATGGCTGATGCTGTTATCGAAGGTAAGCAAGGTCAAGATGATGACAGTGCTGAAGCAGAGATGGCTAAAGGTGCAGAAGATAAAAATGCTGAAGCTGAAAATGATGCTGAAAAAGCAGTTGAAGCTGAAGAAACTTCTGAATCAGATGAAGACTAGTCTTAGTTAATAATAAGTTTTTATTTGGAAGGATAAATAATGGCAAATATTACTGCTAAACAAGTAAAAGAATTGCGTGACCGTACCGGTGCCGGAATGATGGATTCCAAAAAGGCTTTGGTTAAAGCTGACGGCGATATTGAAAAAGCAATTGACATTTTAAGAGAAAATGGTGTTGCTAAAGCTGCTAAGAAGAGTGGTCGTATCGCCGCTGAAGGCCTAGCTGAATATGCTTTTGAAGGAAATAATGCTGTTGTAGTCGAAATCAATTCTGAAACTGATTTTGTTTCTTCAAATGATAAATTTATCAAATTAGTTGATGATGTGACTAAGGCGATTTTAGCAGCTAAACCAGCTAACGTTGAGGAAGCATTAAAATCTCCAATGGGCAATTCCACAATTGGTGAAGAAATTACTAACCTTACTGCCGTTATTGGTGAAAAAATCACTTTAAGAAGATTTGATTTGATTACCAAAAACGATGATGAAGTTTTCGGTGCTTATAAGCACAACGGCGGTGCAATTGTTGCTGTTGTTACTTTAAAAGGTAACAGTGAAGAAGCTGCTAAGAACATTGCTATGCACGTTGCAGCAATCAATCCAGAATATCTTGATAAGGACTCTGTGCCAAAGGCTGATTTTGACCGTCAAAAGGCTGTTTTCACTAAAGAAACAGAAAATGAAGGTAAGCCAGCAAATATTATTCCTAAGATTGTTGAAGGTAGAGTAAACAAGTACCTTAGCGAAATATGCTTAGTTGATCAACCATACGTTAAAGATGGTGACATGACTGTTGCTGAATACGCTAAGTCTGAAGGTTGCGAAGTTGTTGGCTACAAGCGTTACGAAGTTGGCGAAGGTATCGAAAAGAAGCAAGAAGACTTTGCTGCTGAAGTAAAAGAACAAATGAAATAATATTTGATAATTCTTTATAAAAAACCTTATCCATTAGGATAAGGTTTTTTGTCGTTTATGAGATTTACACCAAATTAAACTATTGCTAATGTTAAGTTAAAGTAAAAGTGATTTAATTAGAATTAAGTTTTTCAAATTCCCTTTATCTTACTAAAACTATCATCTATTCTGTAATTAAGATTATTTTAAGGACGGTGAAAACTTATGGGATTTTGGGTAATGCTAATTTCATTAGCAGTCGGGGCATTTTTAATATATATGTGTTTTGCCAAAAACACGTCTCAATCAGTTAAGGTTACGCTTTTTTTAACTGGTTTAATCTTAATTGCCGGGGCAATTTTTCTATCAACTCCGCAAGGCGCAGAATTTGTATTGGAAATTACTTAATTAGATAGAAGCATTTTAAAAAATATTTATGGCACTAATCAGTGCCTTTTTATTTTGTTTTGTAAAAAGTTTTTAGTATTAGCCCAGAAAACATGTAAAAAATATGCGGATACAAAAGATAATAGCCACGTTAATAACCAAGTCACGCAAAAGCTGCAAAAAGGATGGAGAATGGCATAATGTTTGATATTTAAGCCATACCAAATAATTTGGTCCCAAAAGACATTTGATAAGTAAGCTCGGTAGGCATAAGCGGCTAAAAAGTGAAAAACCTGTAGACTAATTTTTGAATTTTTTCTGACTTGATACAAGCAAAAAGACGAAATTAAGGCAATGACTGCTAAGCAATAAAAAGTCATTGACGGTTTATAATATGGTGCATTAGCAAAAAGTACCGGGTGACCAAAATTTTGTAATTCAAAGTTAGTCCAAAAAAAGCATCCGCCAAAGGCAATCAATATTAGCCACCAAAATCTTTGCAAAAGCACGTTAACATGATCTCGCAGTTGCCAAGCGAGTACACCATATACCGCATAAATAAAAAATGATATAAAAATACGATCAAGAAGGTACCAACTTCTTTCTTGCTGGCCATGAAAAACAAAATAATCATAGAATCTAAGCCAAACTAAATAGAAGATAAAAGTTATGATTGCTACAGTGATGCCTCGTTTGACATCTTTACCAATAAAGCGGCTAAGGGCCCAGAAAAAAGGCATTAAAATGATAAATTGCAACATCATGGTGTTGTACCATAAATGAGGTGCAGCGTTGCCGCTAACAAAGTGCCAACAAAATGACCAGAAGTTGGTAAACTTATTTACTTGTTGTAACCACGGCATTCCTAGTAAGTAAATTAAAGTCCACCATATAGTTGGAACAAAAAGATTTGACCAATTTGAGCGCAGGTATTTTTGATAAGAAAAACTGCCAGTTAGATCACAAGTGCGGATAGTGGAATAAAGTATGCCAAAAATAAATGCTGGTGCTGTATATTTAACTAAGTTATACATGATGCCAAAAATGTCCTGGGTATAATAAGATTGCCCTTCACCCATAATTAGGGACATTATTGGTTGGGTCATGACTGCTGTACAAGCAAACACTTTAAGATAATCACCAATATCAGCTTTTTTATAAGCTGGATAGGGGTATTTTTTCATTTACTCAGATCCTTATTTAATACTAAGTCTTGCATTTATTATTTTAAAAAATATGATAGAAGTAAAGAAGCTTATTCAATTATTTTTTGATAATCTCATTTTCAAAATTAGGGGGTTGGAATTTATACTTTTTTAAAATATAATTTTTATTGCTGCTGCAAAAATGCATTGAGCTTTTTAGATAAGGAATTACAAGGGATATATGAGAAATTATTTAACTGTTGATATTGGTGGTACCGAAATCAAATTTGCTGTCTTAAATTCTGCTGGTAATATTATAAAAAAGAGTAAGATACCAACCAAGCAAAACAAAGAACAATTTTTAAGCGATGTAGATCAAATTGTAAAAAACCACATAGATGAAGTAAAAGGCATAGCTTTTTGTTCCCCGGGCAAGATTGAAAATACCAAGATTAGATTTGGTGGTTCACTACCTTTTTTAGATGGGATTGATTTTGCGGAAATCTATGGCAGGAAATTCCACATTCCTGTAGCGGTGATTAATGATGGCAAGGCCAGCGTTTTGGCTGAAAATTGGCTCGGAAGTTTGAAAGATGAGACTAACTGTGCCGCTATCACTTTAGGAACAGGTGTTGGCGGCGGTATAATAATTAACGGACATCTTTTGCGCGGTACGCATTATCAGGCTGGAGAATTAAGTTTTATGATTAGCAACCTTTCTCTTCCTAAAGATATGCAGGGAGCGCTTGGAGTTAATGGCTCGGCAGTCAAATTTGTTAAAGCCATTAATCAAAAAGTTAATTATCAAAATGAAAATGATGGTCTACATGCCTTTGAAGTTATAAAAGAAGGCGTTCCGGAAGCTGTTGCAATTTTTCATGATTATTGTTTTAAAATTGCCGTTCTGATCCTTAATATGCAAACTGTGGTTGATATTAATAAAGTAGCTATTGGTGGCGGAATTAGCGCACAGCCGCTTTTAATCAATGGTATCAATCAAGCGTATGACAAATTAGTAAACGAATATAATCCAATAATTGGCAGTACATTGACTAAACCAAGTATTGTTTCTGCTCATTTTAGAAATGAATCAAATTTGTACGGCTCTCTTTATAATTTACTGCTACAAATTAATAGAGAGAATAAATATTAATATTTCTCTTTTATTAAAAATTAATCCTGAAGTTAAATCACCTCAGGATTTTTTACTATTCTTTCATGATTTAGCAAAAGCCTTTTTTAAGAAATCTCTCTCTTTTATTTCTAAGTCCACATTTGCAGTCTTTATATGGTAGAATAACTAAAGTTAATAGAGGAGGTTGTCATGACTAAAGTTAAATATAAGCGAGTAGTTTTGAAAATTTCTGGTGAAGCTTTAGCTGGGGATGAAGGAACTGGCATTAGTCCTACTGTAATTGGGCATCTGGCAAAAGAAATCAAGTCGGTGCATGATTTAGGCGTTGACATCGGTATCGTATGCGGAGGCGGTAACATGTGGCGCGGAGAGACTGGTGCCAAACTAGGTATGGAACGCTCACAAGCAGATTATATGGGTATGCTTGCCACAATAATGAATGGTTTAGCCCTTCAAGATGGTCTTGAGCATATTGGTGTTCCTACTAGATTACAAACTTCTATTGAAATGAGACAGATTGCTGAGCCATACATTAGAAGAAAAGCTATTCGTCACTTGGAAAAAGGACGAGTGGTGATTATGGGTGGAGGTACAGGAAACCCATATTTCTCAACTGATACTACAGCAGCTTTAAGAGCAGCTGAAATCGGGGCAGATGTAATTTTAATGGCCAAGAATGGAGTTGATGGAGTTTACTCTGCTGATCCAAAGATTGACCCTAATGCTAAAAAGTACAGTGAACTTTCCCAATTAGATATTATCTCTAAAAACTTAAAAGTCATGGATAGAACCGCCAGCTCACTTTCAATGGATACAAACATACCGCTTATTGTTTTCAATGTTAATACTGAAGGCAATATTAAGAAGGTTGTCATGGGTGAGAATATCGGCACAATGATTGGAGGAGAAAAAAATAATGAATAATGATGCAATCAAAAAAGCTCAGGAAAACATGAAAAAGTCGATTACCGTCTTTGAGAAAAACCTGAGCTCTATTAGAGCTGGTGTAGCTAATGCTGCCTTGCTTGAAGGTGTTAAAGTTGATTATTATGGTGCACCGACACCGTTAACCCAAATGTCTAGTGTGACTATTCCTGAACCAAGGGTTTTACTAATTACACCCTATGATCAAAATAGTCTTGATAATATTGAACATGCTCTGTTAGCATCTAACCTAGGTTTAACACCAGCAAATGATGGCAAAGTCATTAGGTTGGTAATTCCACAATTGACTGGTGAAAGACGCCAAGAAATTGCTAAAGAAGTAAATAAATTGGCTGAAGAAGGCAAGATAGCTATTAGAAATGTTCGTCGTGATGCAATGACTAGCTTGAAAAAACAGCAAAAAGACGATGAAATAACTGAAGACGAGCAACGTAATCTAGAAAAGCAAGTACAAAAGGTTACTGATGATGCAACCAAAAAGATTGACAAGCTTGCAGAGGAAAAACGTAAGGAAATTACTCAAGGCTGATTAGATGGCAGAAAAAAAGAATCAATTGAACCATTTGGCTATCATTATGGATGGCAATGGCCGCTGGGCTACTAGGCAAGGCAAGAAACGCATTGCAGGTCATTATGAAGGCATGAATAATGTTAAAAGAATTACTTTGGCAGCTAATGAACTGGGAATAAAGGTTTTATCTTTATACGCATTTTCCACTGAAAATTGGGCCAGGCCAAAAGAAGAAGTAGCTTATCTCATGAATTTACCTGTACGTTTTTTTGATAAATTTATGCCTACATTGATGAAGGAAAATGTCAAAGTCAACATTATGGGTTATTTGAATGAATTGCCATCTAAAACTTATGATGTTGTGCAAAGAGCGATGGCTGAAACTGCTAATAACAGCGGACTTGTTTTAAACTTTGCGTTTAATTACGGCTCAAGAAGAGAAATTACGACGGCTGTTAAAGAGCTCGCTACTTTAGTTGCGACAGGTTCAATTTCTGCTGCTGATATTGATGAAAAAATGATTTCTCAAAGATTAATGACAGCAAGTCTTGGGCAATATAGTGATCCAGATTTGCTCATTAGAACCTCGGGTGAACAAAGAATTTCCAATTTCATGCTTTGGCAATTGGCATATTCTGAGTTAGCTTTTAGCGAGAAAAATTGGCCGGATTTTACCAAGGAAGATTTGGTAAAATTGGTTGAGGACTTTCAAAACCGTCATCGCCGTTTTGGTAAAGTTGATGAATCAGATAGTTAGGTAATTTTATGAAACAACGTGTGATCACAGCAGTAATTGCTTTAATATTATTTATTCCTATTGTCGTTATGGGCGGGCTCTGGATGGACTGGCTCACTGTTGCTTTTGCAGCCGTAGGAATTAGTGAATTCTTTTTAATGAAAAAGCAAATATTAGTTTCAGTAAACTTTTTATTAGCTTTATTAGCGACAATAACCTGGGCAGTACCTGATAGTTTTATTAACTCACTGCCATTTCATTGGACTAAATACGGCATCTATTTTGCTCTCATCATGTTGATGCTGACTTGGACAGTTTTAACCAAGAATAATACTTCGTTTGATGACGTAGCTGTTTATACGTTAGGCTCACTATATGTTGGTACGGGTTTTCATTACATGGCAGGCATTAGAAATGCCAATAATGGACTTGCGCTACTTTGCTACGTTTTTGTAGTTGTTTGGTTGACTGATACCGGTGCTTACATGATTGGACGTAAAATAGGTAAACATAAACTATGGCCTGTTATTAGTCCCAACAAAACTTGGGAAGGATCAATCGGAGGTACAGTTTGTGCCGTAATTTGTGCCGCAATTTATGTTTACTTTGTTGACTTGCACCATCCACAAGTTGAAATGATAATTTTTGCATTTGTTTTGTCAATTGTAGGACAAATGGGCGATTTAGTTGAGTCCGCCTATAAACGCTATTATGGTGTTAAAGACTCTGGCAAAATCTTGCCTGGTCATGGTGGTATTTTGGATCGCTTCGATAGTATGCTATTTGTTTTACCCGTATTTGCAGCTTTACTAGGAATCATACACTAGGAGGGTTCTTGTGAAAGGTATACTTATCTTTTTAGTTGTATTTGGAATATTGGTCTTTGTACATGAATTTGGGCATTTTATCGTCGCAAAGAAATGCGGTATTTTAGTGCGTGAATTTTCTATCGGCATGGGTCCTAAACTTTTTCAAGTTCGACGCAATCCTACTACATATACCATCCGCTGGCTTCCTTTAGGAGGTTATGTGCGTTTGGCAAGCAAAGATGATGACACAACTTTAGCTCCCGGTATGAGAGTAGTTTTGCAACTTAATCAGCAAAAAGAAGTAGTTAGAATTGATGCATCCGAATCAGATGTACCTATTGCTGGCATTCCTTTGCAAATTACTAAAGTTGATCTGGTGGATGCACTATTAATTTCCGGATACGAAAATGGTGAAGAAGATAAGCTGGTCACTTATCATGTCAACCATGATGCCACCATTATTGACCAATCTAAAACGGAATTGATTATTGCACCCAGAGATACACAATTCCAAGAAGCAAATGTTTGGCAAAAACTGGCAACCAATGTTGCTGGTCCCTTAATGAATATTATTTTGGGATTTGTAGTTTTTCTGATTTGGACTTTTACAGTGCCAGGTCCAGCAACTACTACAATTGCGGAAGTTTTGCCCAATTCACCGGCTGCAAATGCCCAAATTGAGCCCGGTTCACAAATAAAGGCAGTTAATGGTCATAAAATAAATTCTTTTGCCCAAGTTTCTACAGCAATCAATAACAGCAAAGGGAAAAAAGTGACCGTTACGTTAAGTAAAGATGCACAAAAAAAGACGGTATCCTTAAAGCCAAATCCTGTTGAAGTTCAAGGACAAAAAGTTTATCAAATTGGTATTGGAGCCAAAGGTGATGAAAGAGTAGGAGCAAAGTTTAAGCGTGGCTGGGATACAGCGGTTTCGACTACTGGTCTGATTTTTCAGGCAGTTGGAGGGCTTTTTAGACATTTTAGTTTAAATAAACTCTCCGGACCAGTAGGAATTTATTCACAGACTTCGCAAGTGTCACGAATGGGTTTTACCTATATTCTGGCTTTCTTAGCGATGATTTCAATTAACTTGGGCATTGTCAATTTAATTCCAATACCAGGTCTTGACGGCGGCAAGTTTTTACTGAACATTATAGAAATTTTCAGAGGTAAACCAATTTCTGAAAATCACGAAGCAATGGTTGAATTAATAGGCTTCGGCTTACTACTTATTCTAATTATTGCAGTTACGGGTAACGATATCTATCGCTACTTTATTAAATAAAAATATTAGTTTGGGAGAGAAATTTAATGCGACAATCTAAATTATTTATGCCGACTTTAAAAGAAGCACCAGCAGATGCTGTAGCTGAAAGTCATAAACTTATGCTCCGGGGCGGCTATGTTCGTCAGGTTACAGCTGGAGTTTATGCTTATTTGCCTTTAGGCTACAGAGTACTAAGTAAAGCCGAGCAAATAATGCGGGAAGAAATGGCAAAGATTAATGTGCCCGAAATGGCAATGCCAAATTTATTACCCGCTACCCTATGGGAAGAATCAGGCAGATGGCAAAAGTATGGTCCGGAAATGTTTAAATTGAAGGACAGACATGGTCGTCAAAGCCTGCTTGGGCCAACCCATGAAGAAACATTTACTGATATTGTTGCTAAAGATTTAAAAAGCTATAAGCAAATGCCTATTGCCCTTTTCCAAATTCAATCTAAATTTAGAGATGAAAATAGACCGCGTTTTGGTTTATTAAGATCGCGTGAATTTATCATGCTTGATGCTTACAGCTTTGCTGCTACTAAAGAACAACTTGATCAGCAATTTGATGATGAGAAAAAAGCTTTTACAGCCGCTTTTGAGCGCTGCGGCTTAAAGGTTACTCCTGTAATAGCTGATTCCGGCACTATGGGAGGTAAGAACTCAACTGAGTTCCAGGCTCCCGCAGCAATTGGTGAGGATACTATTGCCACTAACGAGACTGGCACCTATTCAGCTAATTTGGAAATGGCATGCAGTATTGACACGTTCAAGCAAGAAAAAGAAGAACCGGGTCAATTAGCAGAAGTTGCAACTCCTGGACAAGAGAATATCGCAGACTTGGTTAAATTTTTAAATATTCCAGCAACTAGAATTATTAAGAGTGTGCTTTATGTTGCTAATGAAAAAGAAAACATCCTAGTCTTGATTCGTGGTGATAAAGAGGTCAATGAAGTAAAATTAAAGCATTTACTTGATGTTGACTCACTTAGAATTGCTACTGATGAAGAATTAGCAAACATAACCGGCGTTGATAAAGGCAGCGTTGGACCACTTAAAGCTGATTGGGCTGATAAAGTAGTAGCAGATAATACTGTTAAAAATCTATATAATGTTGTTGTAGGTGCAAATAAATCTGGTTACCAAATTAAAAATGTGAATTTAAACCGTGATTTTACTCCAGACCTATTCGGAGATATTCGTGTTGCTAATGAAGGTGAACCAGATCCAATTGATCATTTACCATTAAAATTCACAACTACTATTGAAGTAGGACACATTTTTAAACTGGGAACCTATTACACTAAAGCTATGGGCGCTAACTTTTTGGATCAAAATGGCAAATCGCAACCAGTTATTATGGGTTCATACGGGATAGGCGTTACCAGAGTTTTGTCTGCTGTTATTGAACAACATTTGACCCCAAATGGTATTGCTTGGCCAAAAGAAATTGCTCCATTTGATTTGCATATTGTGCAAATGAAAATGAAAGATGATGATCAAACTTCTTTAGCTCAAAAACTTGAAGAAAAATATAGTGCTAAGTATGATGTATTATATGATGATCGCAATGAACGAGCAGGCGTCAAATTTGCTGATGCTGATTTACTAGGTGCTCCAGTGAGAGTAACGGTTGGTAAAAAAGCCAGTGAAGGAGTAGTCGAGGTTAAAAAGCCTACTGAAGATAAAGCTACAGAAATGACATTGTCCGAATTGGACGATTTTATTAATAAAGAGTTAAGGTAATTTTCGTGACTGATAAAAATAAACTATTTTTAAGGTTGTTGCAGCAGATAAAGTTTCCGCAAGAATTTGCAGATAATGATTTACTGCAAAAAGGCGAAATTGAGAACGTGGATGTTTACGCTAAAGAACACAGGTGGGATATCCATGTTCTTTTTACTACACCGTTAAAATTTGAAACTTATAATGCTTTAAATAAGGCAATAACAGCCAATTTTTCCTCATTTGTCAATACTCGTTTATTTGTGCGTTCTCAAGATGGGTCAGATGACTACTTAACTGATTACTGGCAGTTTGCTGTACAAAACTCTAACGCATTGCAGCAGGTAGCGCGTGAATTTATTTCAAGTCATAAACCAGAAAAAGAAAATGGTCGCTGGGTCATTCCTGTAGACAATCTAATTGTTGACGGCTTGTTGGAACAAGGAATGCTTGACCAATTAGCTGAAGAAATGAGAAATTTTGGCTTTTTTAACCTAAAATTTGTGACAAAAGTGGATGAAGAGAATTCACAAAATAATTTAGCCAGTTTGCAAAAATTGCAGCAGCAGCATGAACAAAATATGCAGGAAAAATATGATGCTGCACCGCCTCAGGAAAAACCAGCTCCTACTTCTTTTCCAACCAAAAAGACCCGTTACGGTAATCGTAAGCTAGATGAAAGTATACCTGTTTCTCAAATAAAAGAAGTTACTGACGGAAGTAGAAATGTAGTTATTGAAGGCAATATTTTTAACATTTCCAGTCGTGAACTTAAAACCGGCTCACTGCTTTTTACTGGAGAAATAACAGATTATACTGACTCAATTTCATTTAAAAAATTTATTTCTGATGATGAGCAGATCCAAAGCATGCGTGATGTGAAGCCCGGAACATGGGCTAAAATGCAGGGTTCTGCGTCACAAGACCAGTATAGCCATGATATTGTATTTAACATTTCGCTATTTGAAGTGATAAAGCATATTGGTAGGACTGAAAAATTTCAGGGTGATGAAAAAAGAGTTGAGTTGCACTTACATACAAATATGAGCCAACTTGATGCTACGAATACTGCAACGGATTTTGTCTTAGCAGCTAAAAAGTTCGGTCAAAAAGCAATAGCAATAACAGATCATGCGGACGTACAAGCTTTTCCGGAAGCATATAATGCGGGTAAAAAAAATGGCGTAAAAATAATTTACGGTCTGGAAGCAAATATGATTGACGATCACGCTTTGCTGGTTATTAATCCAGCTTCGATGACATACAAAGATCGTGAATTTGTTATTTTTGACGTTGAGACTACTGGTCTTTCATCGGTTTACGATACAATTATTGAAATCGGCGCCGTAAAAATGAAAAACGGAGAGGTGTTAGAAAGGTTTGACAAGTTTATCAATCCGCATCACCCGTTAAGTGAGCAAACTATTAACCTGACTTCAATTACTGATGAAATGGTAGGAGCGGCTGATGATGAAGCTGTAGTAATTAAGCAATTTCAGGATTTCTATGGCGATCGTCCTCTTTGCGGGCATAATGTCCAGTTTGACGTGGGCTTTGTTAACGCGGCCTTGAGACGAGCTCACCTAGCAGAAATTACCCAGCCCGTGGTTGATACGTTGGAAGTATCACGTTTGCTTCATCCGGAACAGACAAGACATACATTAGATTCCCTTGCTAAAAAGTATAATGTTGTCCTTGAGCACCACCACAGGGCTAATCAAGATGCGGAAGCAACAGGCTATTTAATGTTTAAGCTTTTAGATGCTTTTAACAAAAAATACCATGAAGATGATTTAGGTAAAATGAATGATTACGCTGCTCATGGTCAGGTGTTTAAGAGGGCACGTCCACAGCATATGACTATTCTGGCTAAAAATCAGGCTGGTTTAAAGAATATGTACCGTTTAGTTTCAATTGCCAGTACCAAAGATTTTTACCGCATTCCGCGCACACCTAAATCTGATTTGGTAAAAAATCACGATGGTCTGCTCTATGGTTCTGGTTGCTCAGAAGGCGACGTCTTTGTGGCAATGATGCAGAAAGGTTATGATGAAGCTCGGAAAAAGGCCCGTTTTTACGATTATTTAGAAATACAGCCACCAGCTAATTATTCTATTATGATTGAAGATCATTTAATTGCCGATGAAAAAGAGCTGGAAGAAATTTTAACTAATATCTATAAACTCGGAAAAGAACTGAATAAACCCGTTGTTGCCACTGGGGATGCACACTATGTTGAAGAACACGATGCTATTTACCGGACAATCTTAATTTCGGCTCAACGCAGCAATCCAGATCGTAACAAAAAGCAGCCTGATATGCATTTCTATACCACGCAGGAAATGCTTGACGCGTTTAGTTTTTTAGGTGAAGAAGCGGCAAAAGAAATTGTCATCACTAATCCTAATAAAATTGCGGCGTCTATTGAAGAAATTTCACCGATAAAAGATGGACTTTACCCACCGCACATTGATAATGCTGATGAAGAAATGAAGCATTTGACATACGATAAAGCACATGAACTATATGGTGATCCTTTGCCTAAAATCGTGCAAGATCGGCTTGATATGGAACTTAATTCCATTATTTCCAATGGCTACGCTGTCATTTATTTAATTTCACAGCGGTTGGTAGCTAAATCAAATAAAGATGGTTACTTGGTTGGTTCGCGGGGTTCTGTCGGTTCCAGTTTGGTTGCGACAATGTCTGGTATTACTGAGGTTAATCCATTACCACCACATTATCGTTGTCCGCAATGTCAGTATTCCCAATTTTTTGAAAATGGTGAATATGGTTCTGGTTATGACTTACCTGATAAAAAATGTCCTGACTGTGGCGCAAAGTTGGTTAAAGACGGACAAGATATTCCGTTTGCTACATTTTTAGGCTTTCATGGTGATAAGGTTCCTGATATTGATTTGAATTTCTCTGGTGACTATCAACCGGTAGCTCATAACTTTATTCGCGTAATGTTTGGTCCGGCAAACTCGTATCGTGCGGGCACAATAGCTACAGTAGCCGATAAAACTGCCTATGGTTATGCTAAGCATTATGATGATGAGAAAGAATTAAATTTGCGTGGAGCTGAATTAGACCGACTTGCAGCTGGTGTCAGCGGTGTCAAACGCACAACCGGACAACACCCGGCTGGTATTGTTGTAGTGCCAGATGATATGGATATCTATGATTTTACGCCTGTTCAGTATCCTGCAGATGATGTAAATGCTGCATGGCTGACAACACACTTTGACTTTCATTCAATCCATGACAACATTCTAAAATTTGATATTTTAGGTCATGATGATCCTACTATGATTAGGATGTTGCAAGATCTTTCTGGAGTTGACCCGTTAACTATCCCACCTGATGATCCGGGAGTGATGTCACTCTTTTCCAGTCCTAAAATTCTCGGTGTAACCCCAGAACAAATTCAGTCAGAAACTGGAACATTAGGTGTGCCGGAATTTGGTACTAGATTTGTCCGGGGCATGCTGGAAGAAACTAAGCCGACTACTTTTTCAGAATTACTGCAGATTTCTGGACTATCACATGGTACTGATGTTTGGCTGGGAAACGCTGAAGAATTAGTCAATAATGGTACTTGCAAACTGAAGGATGTTATTGGTTGTAGGGACAATATCATGATGGACTTAATTCACTGGGGCGTTAAACCCGAAGTAGCTTTTTCCACAATGGAATCGGTACGTCATGGTCGCGGAATTAGTGACGATGACATGGCTGTATTAGAGCAAAATGATAAAATACCTGATTGGTATATTCCGTCATGTCTGAAAATTAAATATATGTTTCCTAAGGCACACGCTACTGCCTACATTTTAATGGCTTTAAGAATTGCCTGGTTTAAAGTTTATTATCCTGAAATTTATTACACAGCTTATTTTTCAGTTCGGGCTGACTTGTTCGACTTGGTGGCTATGAGTCATGGTAAAAATACTGTTAAAAAGGCAATGGCTGATATTCAAAATCAGGGTAATGATGCCTCAGCAAAAGATAAAAGTTTACTCACAGTCCTTGAGATTGCTAACGAGTGCCTAGAGCGCGGAATTAAAATTAAAATGGTTGATATTAATCAGTCTGAAGCCACTAATTTTAAAATAATTGATCAGCATACAATTTTGGCACCGTTCAATGCCGTCCCTGGACTAGGCAATAATGCTGCAAAACAAATAGTCGCTGCCAGAACTGAGCAAAAGTTCTTGTCAAAAGAAGACCTGGCAAACCGAGGCAAGGTATCTCAAACAATTATGGATTATTTGGAAGAAAATGAAGTATTGGCGGGAATGCCGGAACAAAATCAGCTTTCACTCTTTTAAGTTTTGCAGTAATAATATAAATGTGATATACTTTGATAAAGAAGTTCGAATAGATAATTCGGAGTGAGCAGTTCTGCTCACTCTTTTTATTACGGAGGAAAGTACTTGGCGAAAGTTAAAGATTTTGTTCTTGATGAAATAAGACCAATTATTGCAAAGCGCAATGATGAACTTGTGGATACTGAATACGTTAATGAAAAAGGTCAAAACTATTTAAGAATTTACGTTGACCGTGAGAATGGCATTGATATGGATGAAATTGCAGCCTTAAGTGAATTAATTTCAGCTAAACTTGACCAGCTGCAACCAGATCCTTTTCCAGATCCATACGTATTGGAATTATCATCTCCTGGTATTGAAAGACCAATAAAAACTGCAGCCGATTGGCAAAAGGCTCTAAATCAATATGTTCATGTCAATCTTTACCAGAAAGTTGAAAAACAAAAAGAATATGAGGGAACTTTAAAGTCATTCACTGACAGCGAAATCGAACTTGTTGTTAAAGTTAAAACTAGGAAAAAAGTTTTATCGCTTCCCCGTAAATTAATTGCGAATATCAGATTTGCAATTGAGTTTTAGAAAGGTTGATTAAAATTTATGTCTAAAGAAATGCTTGAGGCGTTTGCTACTTTAGAAAAGACAAAAGGTATCAAACAGGATGTGATTGTTGAGGCCATCAAAGCAGCGCTGGTAGCGGCATATAAGAAAAATTATAATCAAGCTACTAATGTGATAGTTGAGTTTGATGAGCGCAGAGGCGACTTTAAGTTAATGACCGAAAAAACTGTCGTTGAAGAAGTTCATGACGAACGATTGGAGATTAGTTTAAAAGATGCTTTAACCATCAATAGGGCTTATGAACTTGGTGATAAAATTAGATTCGAAGTCGCACCTAAAAACTTTGGCCGGATAGCTGCACAGACTGCTAAACAAGTTATCATGCAACATTTGCGAGAAGCTGAAAGAAATCATATCATTGATGAATATTCTCAATATGAAGACGAATTAATTACAGGTACTGTTGAAAGACGTGATAATCGTTTCGTTTATGTTAAAATTGGTAATGTTGAAGCAGTAATGCCTCGAAATGATCAAATGCCCGGTGAAGTTTATAATCCTCAAGATCAAATTCGTGTATTGGTAACCCACGTTGGTTCTGATTCTAAGGGTGCGCAAATTACGGTTTCACGGACTGCACCGGATATGGTCAAGAGACTGTTTGAACAAGAAGTGCCTGAGATATATGATGGCACGGTTGAAATAGTTTCGATTGCTCGTGAAGCTGGAGACAGAACTAAAATTGCGGTAAAATCTAATGACCCTAATATTGATCCTGTCGGTACCTGTGTTGGTCAAAGAGGTGCGCGGGTACAAAATGTTGTGAACGAACTTGACGGTGAAAATATTGATGTAGTCAAATATGAAGATGATCCGTCTGACTATATTGCCAATGCTCTTAATCCTGCGGAAGTAATTGCTGTGCAATTTGGAGATGAAGATGATGAAAAGAGTGCTTTAGTCATTGTTCCTGATTATCAATTATCGCTGGCAATTGGCAAAAAAGGTCAAAATGTTCGTTTGGCAGCTAGATTAACTGGTTATAAAATTGATATCAGACCAGAGTCTGAAGTAGAATTTGTTGATGAAAGCAGTGCCCAAGCAGAAGAGGAGAACAAAGAAGCTGAAAATTCTACCACTGATGATACTGTTTCACCTGACGTGCAAGATGATGCTGTAGATGATGAAAATACTAATGAAGAATTGACATCTGAAGAAGCAGAAGTTCCGGATGAACATGAAGAAGCCACAGATGAGGAAACAGTAGATTCTACTGAAGATTAGCATAAGAGGTGAGCTTTTTGAAAAAGAGAAAAATTCCGATGAGAAAAGATCTGTTAACAGATACTATGCAACCAAAAAAAGAATTGGTGCGCATCGTAGTTGACAAAGAGAAAAATGTCTCGGTTGATCCAACTGGTAAGAAATCGGGTCGTGGAGCTTATGTTTCTCTAGATCCTGATCAAATAAAAAATGCTCAAGAAAAAGGACTTATTGAACGTAGTTTAGGAACTAAGATTCCAGCAGAATTTTATGACGAGCTATATTCATACGTTGATCATCAAAAAGCTAGAAAAGAATTGTTTGGTGATAATTAAATTTGCAAAATAGACAAAAAGCATTAAATTTGCTGGGATTAAGTCAAAAAGCTGGTAAATTAGTTTCCGGCTTTGAAGTTGTTTCAATGGGTGTTAAAGCCGCAAAAGTTAAACTGGTTATTCTCGCTCAAGACAGTCAAACTGATACAAGCAAGAAAATTACTAATTTGGCTCAAAAATATGAAGTTTCTGTTATTACAGAATTTAATAGTACGGAAATTTCACAAGCAATTGGTAAAAAACGTAAGGTTTTAGGAATAACTGACATCGGTTTCTGCAAAGCATTATTACAAAAAATTAATGAAGGAGTGTGATTTGATGACTAAAACAAGAATTTATGAATTGGCAAAAGAATTAGGCATCGATAATAAAACTGTCGTCAATAAAGCTAAAGAACTTGGTTTCGATGTTAAAAATCATATGTCATCACTTGAAGATTCACAGGTAAATCAAATAAAGGGTAGTTTCCGTAGCTCCGCTCCCGCGAAAAAGCAAGAAAAACCTGCAAAAAAGAGTAGTAAAATTAAAATTTCTGTTACCTCAATACGCAAAAATGAAAAAAAGCATGAAGAAAATAATGGCAACAGAAATAATAGAAGAAATAATCAGCATAGAGCAAATAACCGGACAAGGCAGGGGCAATACCGCAATAAACAACGATCAAATCCAAGCCAAAAAGCTTCTAAGCCGGTCGCACAAGACCTGCTTAAACAACTAAAACAAAAACAGCGAGTTGAAGAAAATACGTTAAACCGTCAAACTGAAAAAGCTCAAAAATCTTATAGTAATGAGCAGAATAAAAAGACCAGCAATGAAGGCAGAAAAACTATTTCAAAGCCCGAAAAAGAAAATAAAGTTGTCAAATCAGAAACTACCACTCCTAAAGTGACAGGGCCTAAAATTATCAAACCTTCTCCAGCAAGAATGAAGAAGCAGCAAGATAATAATACTGTTCATAAAGAGAAAGTATTAGATACTAATGCAGCTCCTGAACCAGCAAAAGAAGAAAAGCGTCGTGGTAATGGTCATGGCCGCAATTCTGGTAAACCTGGCAGAAAGGGTAGAAATCAAGCTTATGGTGCAAATAATTATACCAAGCACCAAGAGAAACATAAGCGTAAGAATAAGAAAAAGCAGTTTGAACAAGTTCCTAAAAAGCAGCCTACGCAAAGAAAAGAACGTCCTTTACCAGAAACGCTAGTTTATGAAGTAGGAATGAATGCCCAAGATCTAGGAAAGATATTGCACCGGGAACCAGCTGAAATAGTTAAAAAACTATTTATGTTGGGCGTGATGACAAATCAAAATCAATCACTTGATAAAGATGCGATTGAATTAGTAGCAGCTGAATACAATATTAATGCAAAAGAAAAAGTTCATGAAGATATTTCAGATATTGATACTCTTTATGATAAGAGAATGGCTGCTTCTAAGGAATCTAAACACCAGACCAAACGTCCACCTGTAGTTACGATTATGGGCCACGTTGACCACGGTAAGACTACTTTACTTGATCGTTTGCGACATACGCACGTCTCTGCACATGAAGCAGGTGGTATCACCCAAAAAATTGGTGCTTATCAAGTAAGAGTTGATAACCAACCTATTACATTTTTAGATACTCCAGGACATGCTGCATTCTCAAACATGCGTGAACGTGGTGCTGAAATAACTGATATTGTGGTATTGGTTGTTGCAGCTGATGACGGTGTAATGCCACAAACTATTGAAGCAATTGATCACGCTAAAAGTGCCAAGGTGCCAATTATTGTTGCAATCAACAAGATGGATGTTCCTGGGGCTAATCCAGAGCACGTCACTGAACAGTTGATGAAATACAATTTAATTCCTGAAAGTTATGGTGGAGACACTATTTTTGTCAATATTTCTGCTAAAACAGGTGAAAATGTTGATGAATTGCTGCAAATGATTTTATTGCAGGCAGACGTTATGGAATTGCAAGCTGATCCTAAACAAAAAGCAATCGGAACAGTTATTGAAGCACGACTTTCTCGTGGTCGGGGACCTGTTGCCGACCTTTTGGTTCAACAAGGAACTCTAAAAGTAGGTGATCCTATTGTTGTTGGTAATCGCTTTGGTCGTGTCAGAGTGATGACTAATGATCGCGGACGCCAAGTTGAAAAAGCCACTCCTTCAATGCCAGTGGAAATTACTGGTTTGAACGATGTGCCTGAATCAGCTGATAAGATTGTAGTGTTTGACGATGAAAAGACTGCAAGAAGTGTCGGTGAGCAAAGGGCACAACAGGCATTGCAACAATCCCGTGAAAATGTACAGCATGTTACCCTTGATAACTTGTTTGACACCATGAAGAAAGAAAACATGAAGGAAGTTGACGTTGTCTTAAAGGCTGACGTACAAGGTTCAGCTGAAGCATTGCAACAGTCACTTGAAAAGATCGAAGTTGAAGGCGTTCGTGTTAATATTATTCATGCCGGCGTTGGTGCGGTTAACGAATCAGATGTTACTTTAGCAGGTGCTTCGAATGCGTTCATCATCGGCTTTAATGTCAGACCTACAGCTACTGCCAAGTCACAAGCAGAAGCCGATGGCGTTGATATTCGTCTTTACAGTATAATTTATAAAGCTATTGATGATGTCAAGGCTGCCATGAAGGGTATGCTTGAGCCAACTTATGAAGATAAGGTTGTCGGTAATTTAACAGTACGCGAGACTTGGAAGGTTTCTAAAGTAGGAACAATTGCCGGTGCTTTTGTGGACTCAGGCTATGTTTCTAAAGATTCTACAGTTAACCTAATTCGTGATGGTGTAGTTATCTATACTGGTAAAGTGGCTTCTCTAAAGCGGTTTAAAGATGATGCCAAAATTGTCAAACAGGGTTTTGACTGTGGTCTAACCATTGAGAACTATAATGATATTAAAATTGGTGATGAATTAGAAGCGGTTGAAAAGCAGGAAGTTAAACCTGAGTAAGATTAACTAGGAGGAAAAACATGAAACACAGAATTGGTCGTGTTGAAGGAGAAATCCTCCGTGAATTAACGAAAATTTTACGCAAAAATATTCGTGATCCACGAGTTAATGATGTTACAATCACAGCGGTTGAATGTACTAATGATCTGTCTTATGCTACTGTCTATTACAGCATTCTTACAGAAGATTCTAAAAAAGAAGAAGAAGCTGCTGCCGGATTGAATAAGGCTAAAGGAATGATGAGACACCTTTTGGGTCAAGTCCTAACTGTTTACAAAGTTCCAGAGCTGATTTTTAAAAGAGATAATTCGGTTAAATATGGTAGTAAAATTGATCAATTGATCGCTGAAGTAAAAAAGCAGGATGCAAATCGTAATAAGTAAGAAAAGCGCTGTTGGGCGCTTTTTTCATGGTTAAGGTAAACATAATGATAAACGGTATTTTAGTGATAGATAAAGATCAGGGCATGACGAGTGCAGATGTTGTCTATCATTTACGCAAGGTGTTGCACATTAAAAAAATTGGTCATGCTGGGACTCTTGATCCAGATGTTACAGGCGTATTGCCTATTGCAATTGGTCAGGCTACAAAATTGATTGAACTAATGCATCGACAAAATAAAAAATATGTTGGGCAAGGAATTTTAGGCTTTTCTACTGATAGTTGTGACACTAGTGGGAAAATATTAAGCTCTCAGAAACTCACTCAAAAAATTGCGGCAACTGAAATTAAAAAAGCAATGCAGGAATTTACCGGAGAAATCGAGCAAGTGCCGCCAATCTACTCTGCGGTGAGAGTGAATGGGAAACATCTCTATGAATATGCCAGAGCCGGCATAAGTGTTGAGCGACCTAAGAGAAAAGTGCATATCACTAATTATGAACTTGAACAGGAACCATTTTTTGATGACGAAAAAGGTCAAGAAACTTTTAGTTTTCAAATAGAATGTAGTAAGGGTACGTATGTAAGATCATTAGTTAATGATTTGGGAACTAAGCTGGGTGTACCAGCAGTGATGAAGACTTTAAGACGTACAGCAAGTTCGGGTTTTGATTTGGAACAGGCAGTTAAATTGTCTACAATAATTGAGCATCCTGAACACGTCACTGAATTTATTCAGCCATTAGATGCTTTTTTCAAGGACTATAGTCACTCTGATCTCGGTGAAACGGATTGGACTAAGGTCAAAAATGGTGCTGCTATTTCCTTGAAAACGAATGCAAAAAAGGTGGCATTACGGTACAATAATAGCGTTAAGGCAATTTATCAGAAAGATGGTACCATGTATCGCCCTTATTTAATGCTTTTACAAAATGAATAAGTGAATGAAGGTCTTATTATGGAAATAATCCATTTAACATATCCCATTAAGAAAAATATCTTCCCCCAGAAAATAGTTCTTGCTTTGGGTTTTTTCGACGGCGTTCATCGGGGACACCAAGAAATAATAAAAGCTGCTAAAAAAAAGGCACAAGCAAAACATTTACCTCTTGTTGTGATGACGTTTGATCGCCACCCCAAAGAAATTTATCAAAATAAAAACGTTACCTACATTGATACCTTGTCGGAAAAGGCATATAAAATGCAAAAGCTTAATGTCGATTATTTATTAGTAATGCACTTTAATAACGCATTTTGCCAGCTGACGCCACAAGAATTTGTGGACGAAATCATTGTTAAATTGCGCACTGATACTGTCGTTGCCGGCTTTGACTATACCTATGGGCCCAAAAATATAGCCAATATGAAAAACTTCCCTGAATTTGCTCAAGGCAGATTTGCTATAGTTGATGTCCCGAAACAGTCTTATGACGGAGAAAAAATTGGTTCAACGGAAATAAAAAAGGCGATTAGTGCTGGAGAAATGGAATTAGCAGCTAAATTGTTAGGTTTTCCTTATCTAATGTCTGGCTATATTGGACATGGGCTGCGCAATGGTCATAAATTAGGCTATCCAACGGCAAATTTAATTTGGAAGCCCAAAAAAGTAGTCCCTAAAGTAGGTGTTTATGCCACCAAAACTAAGATCAGAGGGAAATGGTATGACTCTATGACAAGTGTTGGTTATAATGTCACTATCAATGATGGTCAAAAACTATATATTGAATCAAATTTATTTGGTTTTGATCAAGAAGCTTATGATGAGGAAATGCTAATTAAATGGTATAAGTATACCCGTGGCGAAATTAAGTTTGATAGTTTGAAGGAATTAAAAGAGCAGATGAGTCGGGACGAGTCAGAAATTAAAAATTATTTTGCAAATCATAAGTAATTATATTATCAGACTTAAAAGATAACGGTTTTTAATAAAAAAGTTAGCACTCAGCTTGACATTCTGCTAAAAGCTAGTATCATAATAATTGTTAGCACCTGAGAAGATTGAGTGCTAAAAGTGAGGGCGATATTTATGTTGACCGAACGTCAAGAATTAATTTTAAAAACAATTATCAATGATTTCACGCAGACACATGATCCTGTTGGTTCAAAAACAGTCATGAATCAATTGCCAATTAAAGTTTCGAGCGCAACAATTCGCAACGAAATGGCCGTTTTAGAAGAAAAGGGCTTAATCGAAAAAACCCATTTGTCAAGTGGTCGTGTTCCTTCTACTGAAGGGTACAGGTACTACCTTGATAACTTGGTAGAGCCCTTACAAATATCTTCTTCTGTTTATAAGAGAATCATTAATCAGCTAGATCAGCCATTTCATCAGGTAAATGACATTGTGCAGGAAGCTGCCAAAATTTTGTCTGATTTGACTAATTACACTGCTTTTGCGGAAGGTCCTGAAAATAGTGATTTAACTATTTCAGGATTTAGAATAGTCCCGCTTTTTAGTAGACAAATAATGGCCATTCTAGCAACTAGTGACGGCGATGTTCATAATCAAGTCTATACGTTACCATATAATGTTCATGGTGATGAGATTGAACGTGCCGTTCGAATGATTAACGATGAATTGGCAGGTAAAACTTTAAGCGAAGTGACACCTGAATTTCTTGAACAGACTTTAGGAAAAAAACTTAAAGTTAGTCATGTTGCCGAATTAATTGAATTGGTAAAAGATGTTATTAGCGATGCTGCTAGTGAGCAAATGTACGTTGATGGTCAGATTAATTTGCTCAATAATATTTCTTTAAGCGATGTTTCTAATTTACGTTCATTATATGAGTTGATTGAGCACAATGATTTGATTTCAAGTATTTTGAATAGTGAAACAAGTTTAAAAAGTGATAGGTACCCAGTAAAAGTAAGTTTAGGCTCTGAACTTTCAAATGACTTGTTAAAAGATTACAGTTTGCTTACAGCTGAGTACAGTGTCGGCTCACATGGCAAAGGCATAATAGCTTTACTTGGACCTGATAACATGCCATATTCACAAGTAATAGGACTCCTTGAATACTTTAGAAACGAGTTAGCAAAAAAGTTACTTGAATATTATGGTAGATTTAAATAAAGGAGGTTAGCCTTGAGTAAGGAAGAAAAAACCAAAAAAGACGTAGATGAAAATCAACGTCATTCTGAGAAAACCCAGTCACCAAAAACAGATTCAAAATCTGAGGCTAACAAGAAAACGAAGCCTGAAACTTCAGAAACAAAAATTAAAGAAAAATTGACTAAGTTACAGGCGGAAAAAGATGATCTTGAAGATAAGTTCTTGCGCAGTCAAGCAGAAATGCAAAATATGCAAAATCGTTATAATAACGAGAGAGCACAACTTATTAAATATGAATCACAGTCTTTAGCCAAAGATGTTCTGCCAGCAATGGACAATTTAGAAAGAGCTTTAGCTACCAAAGTTGATGACGACGCATCAAAGCAACTTAAAAAGGGTGTACAAATGACTCTTGATTCACTGGTTAAAGCGATGAAAGATCACGGAATTAGTGAAATTACAGCTGAAGGTGTAAAATTTGATCCTAATTTACATCAGGCTGTTCAAACAGTTGCGGCTGAAAATGACGATCAAAAAGATCATGTTGTGCGAGTTTTGCAAAAAGGTTATTTATACAAAGATCGTACTTTAAGACCAGCAATGGTTGTTGTAGCACAATAATTGAAAGGAAGCATATCAATGTCAAAAGTTATCGGAATTGACCTCGGAACTACCAACTCAGCGGTTGCTGTTCTTGAGGGTAAGGAACCAAAAATTATTACTAACCCAGAAGGAAATCGGACAACTCCTTCAGTAGTAGCTTTCAAGGATGGAGAAATTCAAGTCGGTGAAGTTGCTAAGAGACAAGCAATTACCAATCCTAATACTATTTCTTCAATTAAGCGCCACATGGGTGAAGCTGATTATAAGGTGAAGATTGGAGATAAAGCATACACTCCACAAGAAATTTCAGCAATGATCTTGCAGTATATTAAGAAATTCTCCGAGGATTATTTAGGTGAAAAAGTAACAGAAGCCGTTATTACAGTTCCTGCATACTTTAATGACGCCCAACGTCAAGCTACTAAGGATGCTGGTAAAATTGCCGGCCTTGATGTTAAGAGAATCATTAACGAACCTACTGCATCTTCACTTGCTTACGGTCTTGACAAAGATGCTGAAGACGAAAAAGTTTTAGTTTACGACCTTGGTGGTGGTACTTTTGATGTTTCCGTTTTGCAATTAGGTGACGGTGTGTTCCAAGTTCTTTCAACTAATGGTGATACTCACCTTGGTGGTGATGACTTCGATAACAAGATTATTGATTGGTTGATTAAGAACTTTAAAGATGAAAATGGTGTTGACCTTTCTAAAGATAAAATGGCTTTACAAAGGTTAAAGGATGCTGCTGAAAAGGCTAAGAAAGATCTTTCTGGTGTATCTTCAACTCATATTTCATTACCATTCATTTCTGCCGGTGAATCTGGTCCATTACACCTAGAAGCTGACTTAACTAGGGCAAAATTTGATGAATTAACTTCTGACTTAGTTGATAAGACTAAGATTCCGTTTGACAATGCGTTAAAAGATGCTGAATTAACAGTTAATGATATTGACAAGGTTATTTTAAACGGTGGTTCTACTCGTATTCCTGCTGTGCAAGAAGCTGTTAAGAAGTGGGCGGGTAAAGAACCTGATCACTCAATTAACCCAGACGAAGCTGTTGCTTTAGGTGCTGCTATTCAAGGTGGTGTCATTTCTGGTGACGTTAAGGACGTTGTTTTACTTGATGTAACTCCTCTATCACTTGGTATTGAAACTATGGGTGGTGTATTTACCAAGTTAATTGAGAAGAACACAACAATCCCAACCTCCAAGAGTCAAATCTTCTCTACAGCTGCTGATAATCAACCAGCTGTTGACGTGCACGTATTGCAGGGTGAGCGTCCAATGGCTGCTGATGACAAGACTTTAGGTCGTTTCGAATTAACTGATATTCCAGCAGCTCCTCGTGGTGTGCCACAAATTCAAGTTACTTTTGATATTGACAAGAACGGTATCGTTAATGTTTCTGCTAAGGATATGGGAACCGGTAAAGAACAAAAGATTACTATCAAGAGTTCATCCGGTTTATCCGATGAAGAAATTAAGAAGATGCAAAAAGAAGCTGAAGAACATGCTGAAGAGGATAAGAAGAAGAAAGAAGAAGTTGACTTACGTAACGAGGTTGATCAATTAATCTTCTCCACTGAAAAGACTCTCAAAGATGTTAAAGGTAAAGTATCTGATGACGACACTAAGAAAGTACAAGATGCACTTGATGCTTTGAAGAAGGCACAAAAAGACAACAATTTGGATGAAATGAAGTCTAAGAAGGATGAATTATCCAAGGTTGCTCAAGACCTAGCAGTCAAATTGTACCAAGCTAATGGTGGGGCTCAAGGTGCACAAGGTCAAGCCGGCCCACAAGCAGGTCCCCAAAATCCTGGTTCACAAGATGGTAATTCAGGTAGCGGTTCCGCAGGCGAAGGCGAGTTTCATAAGGTAGACCCAGATAAGTAAAGGGTTTATAATTGAATAAATTAGAAAAGAACTGCCAAGAAAAGTAGTTCTTTTCTTTTGTAAAGTTAAGGAGCTTATAGATGGCACAAGAAGATTACTATAGCGTGCTTGGTGTTGATCGTAATGCCAGTGATAAAGAAATTACCTCTGCTTATCGTAAACTTGCCAAAAAATATCACCCCGACTTAAATCACGAACCGGGGGCGGAAGAAAAATATAAAGAGGTTAATGAAGCCTACGAAGTCTTACATGATAAACAAAAGAAAGCCCAATATGATCAATTTGGTTCTGCAGGAGTCAACGGTCAAGGCGGCTTTGGTGGTGCGGGCCAAGGATATAGTGATTTTGGCGGCTTCGGCGACTTTGGTGATATTTTTAATGATTTCTTTGGCGGTGCAACAGGAGCTAACCAGCGTCGTGCTAATCCAACAGCACCAACACGTGGTGAAGATTTAGACTATACACTGACAATTGATTTCATGGATGCTATTACCGGCAAAAAGACGCAGGTTTCCTACACAAGAAGTGAAACTTGTCCAACTTGCAAAGGAAATGGGGCAGAAAAAGGCACACACCCAATAACTTGTGATAAGTGTAATGGCAGTGGCTACATGACTGTTACGCAGAAGTCTATGCTAGGCGTAATTCGGCGTCAAACAGTATGTGATAAGTGTCATGGTCGAGGTGTAATTATTGAACATCCTTGTCAAACCTGTCATGGTAATGGTGTAATTGATGGTAAAAATACCATTGAAGTTAATATTCCCGCCGGAATTGATAACGGTCAGCAATTACGTTATGATGGCCAAGGCGAAGCTGGTAAAAATGGTGGTCCTTATGGCGATCTTTATATCAGCTATCGCATTAAACCTTCAAAAGAATTCGAACGTAAAGGAACGACAATTTATACCACAGTGCCAATTTCATTTGCACAGGCAACATTAGGCGATGAAATAAATGTCAAAACTGTCCATGGAGATAAAAAGTTAAAAATTCCTGCTGGTACTCAGCCAAATAAAGAATTTACTTTGCATGGCGAAGGTGTTCCTTATTTGCGCGGTAGTGGTAATGGCGATCAAATTACTACTGTTCAGGTACAAATACCAAAATCAATTAACGAAAAACAAAAGCAGGCTTTAGTTGAATTTGTTAAAGCTGGAGGAGGCTCAATTACCCCTCAGGAAAAAGGCTTTTTTGAAAGATTAAAAGAAAAATTACAGTAATAAGAAAGCAGTACTAAAATTTTAGTACTGCTTTTTATTTTTCAAATATATAATTGAATTTAATATTTTACGCGCTATAATGTAATAAAAATTTAATAATATGTTAATATTGTAGGCAATAACAATGAAATTAAGCAACTTAATAAAAACGAATATTTTAAATTCAATTATAATAGTATCTTTAATCGTAATCTATGGTTGTGGAACTGCATTCAGCTCATACGTTATTAAGTTCGCTTATAATAGCCTGAGTAAAAGTCATTTCTCTCAATTTTTGTACTTTATTTTGGTTAGTCTAATTACGGGATTAGTTGCCTTTATAATTAATTCTGTGGCTACGTGGCTTTATAGTAGACAGTTGCAACAATATATTGGCTTGATTAGAGATAATCTCGTTAAGCATTATTACCACATTAAATCTGTTTCTACAGCAGCAATGTTAAATAATTTAAATAATAATTTGCAGCTATTAACCGACCAATATGGTAATCAATTTTTGCGTATACTTAGTTCCCTTTTTGTAATGGTTACTTCGACAATTGCTTTAGTCATGTTTCATTGGTCGATAGCTGTTTTAGTGATTACTCTAGTTGTTATCACTTTATTAGTGCCCAAACTAACGCATAAAGCTCTAACGAAAGCAACCAAAAAAATTTCTGAACAAAATAAAAAATATTTAAATACCATTTTTCAGTGGTTTAACGGTCTGGCAGAATTAAGAAGGTACCTGGCATTTGATGCCTTTAGTCATTATTTGACAAAAAAGGGGACAGATTTGGAGCAATCTTATGTTGACAGGCAAAAAGTCATGGGACTGGCTCAATTTATTAATGGGTGCGCAAATTCTTTTTCTCAAGTAGCAGTGACATTTCTAGCAACAATTTTATTTTTCGCTAAAATTGTTTCTTTCGGTACTATTATTGCTGCAGGAACTTTTGCATCTAGTATCTTTAATTCAGCTTTGACTATCACTACCGCATTAACAAAAATGCAGTCAACTAAGAATATCAATCAACAACTAAATGAACTGCAAAGAGAAATTCCAAGCACATATTCAAATGAAGCAAATTTTTCTGTAATAAAAACTAGAAGTTTAAAGTATAAATATCCAAATAATAGAGAAATTTCCTATCCTGACATGACTATCAAGAAGGGCGAGAAGATTCTATTGCAGGGTAGAAATGGTTCTGGTAAATCAACTTTATTCAAACTGCTTTTGGCAGAATTAAAGCCTACCAGTGGAAAAATATATTTTTGTGATAAAAAGGGTAATAAGGTTAAAGTTGACCGCAGTCAGATAAGTTATCTAGCACAAGACAATTTCTTATTTCCAGTATCGATCAAAGAGAATATTACCATGTTCAATAGTAAATTGAATAAGGTTGTTGAAAAATATGTAAAATCAGTTCAACTCGAGTCGGATTTAGCTGGTTTTCCAGCTGGTCTGGAAACAATAGTTGATGTTGACAAAGACAACCTTTCGGGAGGCCAAAGACAAAAGATTGTATTAGCGCGTAATGAGATTCAAAACAAGCCTATAATCTTGGCCGATGAATCCACTAGTGCCATTGATGAAAATGCAACAAACAAAATAATTAGTAATCTTTTGAATAGTAACCAAACTATCATTGTCATTGCACATAATCTTAATAAAGATACTAAAAAATTGTTTGACAGAGTGATAAATATTGATACAAATCGAGGTGAGGTCAAGCATGACTTTTAAGGGATTATATGCGACTAATAAAATTAGAATGATAGTCATTTTGCTACTAGAATTTACAACTTCCGGCTTAGTTATTGGTACAAGTTATATCAGTACTTATATCTTTTCTTTTATCCGCAGAAGGATGGTAAATGAGTTTTTGTTGTTTTGTCTAATCGTATTATTTTTATATTTTACAAGTTATTTGGGTATGAATTTGTGTCAATACTTAATTGAAAAGCAAATTCAACAATATAATCATCAAGTAAGAGCGGAAATTATTGCCCATTTTTTCAACGATTACGTCCATCATAGTCCAAATAAGGTCCAAAATATACTAACGAATGACCTTAATATAATTAAGTCTTCTTCTTTGAGCATTTATACCGATATTCCCTATTATGCTGCGCAAATTCTTTTTGTTATTTTGGCACTTTGCTCATTTCATTGGATCCTTTTAATAATAGTACTATTTTTAGGCAGCCTAAATTTATTGCTTCCCCGTCTATTACGAAAGCCCTTACGCAAAGCTGTACAAAATTTATCTTTGGCTAACGCGTCATATTTAAATACCGCAGAAAATTGGTTAGATGGCTTAGCTGAATTGCAAAATTTTATGGCAGGAAAAAAACTTTCATCTGTAATGGCAGGAGCTTCAAAGAAACTTGAAAAAGCAAATGTTAATCGAACAAAAACTGCGCAATTTTTATCTGTTTTGAATAAAGCTAGTTCAGTTTTGTTAAATTTTTTTCTACTTGTTAGCACTGCTTTGTTAATTACTCGTAAAATAATTCCTTTTGGTGTGATCATCACCGTTGAAAATTTTAGTGCAAATTTGTTAGAAGCAATGCAAAGCCTTACAAATGAACTCGGACAAATATCTTCTGCTGGTCAATTAAATCAGAAAATTGCAAAAGAGCGCGTGCCAGTGGCTAGTCCACCTGAAGGTATGCAGCCTATATGTTTAGAAACTCACAATTTAAGTTATATTTTTCCTAACGGTCAAAAATTAACTTTTCCAGATATCACTATCAAACCCCATGAAAAAGTTCTGTTAATGGGTGATTCTGGTAGTGGTAAAACTACTCTTTTTAAATTGCTATTGGGTGAACTGAAACCTACAACAGGTGGAGTTGATTTTTTTGATCAGAATAAAAACAAACTTAATCCGCAAAACTTAAAGTTAGGCTACATTCCTCAATCACCTGTTTTGTTTCCAGTTAGTATCAAGGACAATATAACAATGTTTAATAAAGATCTAGAAAAAAATCTAAAACGAGTACTTAAAAATACTTGTTTTAATTATGATCTTAGCAAATTTGCTGAAAAAGAAAAAACTATTATTAACTTAAACAATTTAAATGTGTCAGGGGGACAAAGGCAAAAAATAGTTCTAGCTAGATCAGAAATTCATGAAAACCAATTTTTGCTATTAGACGAAGGTACATCGGCAATTGATGAAGAAAGTAGTGCAGAAATAATTAACAATATTGTTGATAGTCCTATCACGGTTTTTATGATAGCGCATAATTTGTCTCAGAAAATTCAAAATAAGTTTGATAAAAGAATTAGTTTAAATAAAAAAACCAAATCTAATTAATCAAATAGTTTAGACTACCCTTACTTTTTACTTAATTGCTTTTAACTGTTTCAGTTACTTTGTTATAATAATAAAGATAGAGTAAAGGGTGCAAATTATTTATGGATATAACAAAATTACAAGATTATCAGAAGCGTATTCGCAATTTTTCCATTGTTGCTCATATTGATCATGGTAAGTCGACGATTGCCGATCGAATTTTAGAATTGACTGATACGGTATCTGAACGCCAATTAAAAAATCAGATGTTAGACGATATGCCGCTGGAACGCCAACGCGGCATCACCATCAAGATGAACTCAGTAGAAATTAAATATCATGCGCAAGATGGCGAAGACTACATTTTTCATCTAATTGATACACCAGGACACGTGGATTTTTCTTATGAGGTTTCCCGTTCCTTAGCGGCTTGTGAAGGTGCACTGTTAGTTGTAGATGCTTCGCAAGGTGTGCAAGCCCAAACTTTAGCAAATACATACTTAGCAATTGATGATGACTTGGAGATTTTGCCTGTTATAAATAAAATTGATCTGCCTTCAGCTAATCCGGAGCAGGCTAAAGAGGAAATCACAGAAATGTTGGGATTAGATGCTTCCGACGCTGTTGAAGTTTCCGGTAAAACCGGGCAGGGAATTAAGGAGTTGCTTGAACGCATAGTTAAAGATATACCAGCTCCTAATGGAGATCTCCAAGCACCGTTAAAAGCGTTGATTTTTGATTCAAAATATGATGACTATCGCGGTGTTGTTTTATCTGTGCGGATTGAAGAAGGTACGGTTAAACCCGGCGATAAAATAAAAATCATGAATACTGGTAAGGAATATGAAGTTACTGAAGTTGGAGTTTCCAGTCCACATCCGGTTAAAAAAGATATTCTAATTGCTGGGGATGTTGGTTACTTAACGGCAAACATCAAGTCCGTTCGTGAAACTCGTGTTGGTGATACTATCACTGCCGCAGAACATCCAACCGCGGAACCACTTCCCGGTTATCGTCAGATACCACCAATGGTTTATTCAGGTATGTATCCCGTAGACAATGCAAAATATGATGACCTTAAGGAAGCTTTACAAAAATTGCAGCTCAATGATGCAGCTTTAGAATTTGAGCCTGAAACTTCAACCGCTTTAGGCTTTGGTTTTAGGTGCGGCTTTTTAGGTTTACTCCACATGGATGTGGTGCAGGAAAGACTTGAACAGGAATTTGACATAGACTTAATCATGACTGCCCCTTCTGTTGATTATCATGCGATTATGAATGACGGTACGACCAAAGTAATTGATAATCCTTCTGATTTACCGTCTGCAGGTGAATATAAGGAAGTGCAGGAACCTTTTGTTAAAGCAGAAGTAATGGTTCCGAATGATTTTGTCGGTCCTGTGATGGAATTATGTCAACGCAAACGGGGCGAGTTTGTGACAATGGACTATTTAGACAAATATCGGGTTAACGTAATTTACAATATGCCGCTAGCCGAAATTATTTATGATTTTTTTGATGATTTAAAATCTTCCACTAAAGGTTATGCCTCACTTGATTATGAAATTACGGGTTATCGGGCAACTGATTTAGTTAAAATTGATATTCTTTTGAATAAACAAGTGGTCGACGCTCTTAGTTTCATTGCTCACCGTGATGAAGCTCAAAATAGAGCGCGACAAATGACCTCAATGCTTAAGAAGTTAATTCCTAGACAGAACTTTGAAGTTGATATTCAAGGAGCAATTGGAGCAAAAATTATTTCTCGTGCCACTGTTAAGCCATACCGCAAGGATGTTACTTGGAAAATTCATACGGGAGATCCTGATAGAAGGGCAAAGCTGCTTGAAAAACAAAAGCGGGGTAAAAAAAGGATGAAAGCAGTGGGTCATGTAGAAATTCCCCAAGATGCTTTTATGGCTGTCTTAAAAATGAATGATGACGATTTAAATTAAAATAAAAATAAGTAACGACAAAAGGCTGAATTAAATTAATGATTGAATGGCGCAAACGTAAAGGTGATGAATTAGCTCCTGCTATAATTGAGAAGTATCAGCTTAGCCCAATAACGGCTAAGCTGCTTTCTTTGCGCGGAATAAATACTGCGGAAAAAATAGATTATTGGTTTAATGCCACTGAAGCTGATTTGGCTGACCCCTTTTTAATGCATGACATGAAAAAGGCAGTTAACAGAATTAATCAAGCAATTGATGCAGGAGAAAAAATAACGGTCTATGGTGATTACGATGCTGATGGTATTACTGCCACCACTATTATGGTGGAAACACTGGGCATTTTAGGTGCCGACGTACATTTTTTCATTCCCGATCGTTTTAAAGATGGCTATGGACCAAATCTTGAATCCTACAAGAAAATTGTAGCAGATGGAACTAAACTGATTATTACTGTAGATAACGGTATTACTGGGGTTGACGAGGTTGCTTTTGCCAAAAGTAAAGGTGTAGATACAATAATTACAGATCACCATAAATTTCAAGAGCAAGTTCCTGACTGTTACGCTTTGGTACACTGCAATTATCCCGGACAAAAATATCCGTTTGATGATTATTGTGGGGCAGGTGTTGCCTACACTATTTGTCGGGCGTTAATGCAGGAGCCAATGCCTGAATTATTGGAATTAGCAATGATTGGCACAATTGGTGATATGGTCAAGGTGTCAGGAGAAGGTCATGTAATAGTAAAACGTGGCCTTAAAATGCTTAATGAGACTGAGCGGCCGGGACTAAGAGCTTTAATAAAAAAAGCTGGTTTACAATTAGGACATATTGACGAAACTGATGTTGGCTTTAATATTGCACCAAGATTAAATGCTGTGGGCAGACTTGCCAATGCTTCTCTGGCAGTGGAATTACTATTATGTGATACTGATGAAAAAGCCGATGAGATAGCTGCTAAAGTTGAAAAATTAAACGATGAACGCAAAAAACTGACTGCAACTGTTTTTCAAGAATGTCTTGAGCAAGTTAAAAATAATGGCTGGGACAGAAGTCAAACTCTGGTAATTTATCAACCAGATTTTCATGAAGGTGTTTTGGGCTTAGTAGCAAATAAGGTGGTTGAGAAAACTCATAAACCTACCATAGTTTTAACTAAAAATGAAGCTGGAATTATCAAGGGGTCTGGAAGATCCGTTGCCGGTTATAATATTTTTAATGCGCTAAATCCCTTAAAACACAAACTATTTTTGAAATTTGGTGGGCATGATTTTGCTTGCGGATTATCAATGACTGAAGAAAAAATTCCTTCCTTAAGAAAAGCCTTTGAGAATAATTTTAATGGTTCATACAACCAGAATATCAGAGATTACGATTTTGAATTACCGTTTGCTAATCTTGACCTAAAGACTATTGCGGAAATTAAATTGGCGGGTCCTTTTGGCACAGATAATGTGGAGCCGGTGTTTAGCATTAAGCATCCTGATATTACTGGCTGCTTTTACATGGGTGCAGATAAGAATCATATCAAACTGACTGTCAGTAAGAGCAATAAGAAATTGGATGTGGTAGGTTTCAATAAAAAACACTTAACTCGAATCTTGTTACCATACATTGATCAGCTGTTTATTGGCTTGCAAGAAAATTGTTTTCGTAATCAAACTAAAGTGCAAGGTATAATTAAAGGTATTGTTTTTGCAGCCCCTAAATTAGCTGTTCCTGCACCAGTTATTGATTTACGATCTGAAAAATATGTAATGGGTTTTGCGGATAGGTATCTTTTATTTGACGAAAAAAATAAGATTTCTGCTTCTACAAAATATGATATTGATCCCGCAAAAATTACGCTGATTAATGATTATGATAGTGAGGGCGAGGTAGCCGTCTTTCTTGACGTTCCCCATAATCAAAGTGAATTAGATGCAGCATTGACTAATAATTACGCTCAGCTTTACTTACGGTTTATTTTGGATCAATTACCGGTGACGCAGATGCCTGTGAAGTCAGATTTTGAGAATGTATTGCGCTACGTATATACACATCCTGGCTTAACGATCGAGGATTATCGCTTAGTTGGACCTTTTCTGCAGCAGAGTTATGATCATATTCTATTTATTTTACGTGTATTTTCTGAGCTGCACTTTATTAAAATAGCAGATAATAAAATCTATGCTGTTAAACATCCTGCTAAAAGTAAGTTAACGGCTTCACGGTATTATCTTGCTACTAGGTCACAAATTGCCTTCATTCGTGAATTAAGAAATATGCCTAGTAAAAAATTGCTAATGTACGTGAATGAGCAATTAAAGCAGCATTAATTTTTCACATTATTAGTGCTTTTAATCTTGAAATCTGTTAGAATATTAAGGTCGGATAAGCTTTAGCAAGAAAGTTAAGTTTTGGAGGTTTTTTCTTCTTATGGCAAACGATTTTGAGAAACATATTGCAAGTGTTAAGGATTTCCCTAATAAGGGGATCATTTTTCGTGACATCACTCCTATTTTACAGGATGGCAAATTGTTTCAAGCAGCTACTCATGAATTAGCAGAATATGTTAAAAGCAAAAATGCTGATGTCATTGTAGGTCCCGAGGCTCGTGGTTTTATAGTTGGCTGTCCCGTAGCTACCGAATTGGGTATTGGGTTTGTACCTGCTAGGAAACCACATAAGTTACCTAGAGAAGTGGAACGTGCTTCTTATGATTTGGAATATGGTTCTAATAGTTTGGAAATACATAAAGATGCAATCAAACCAGGTCAGCGTGTGGTAGTTTGTGATGATTTACTTGCTACAGCAGGAACTCTGAGAGCATGTAAGCAACTAATTGAAAATTTAGGTGGAGAATTAGTTGGGTCTGCTTTTTATATTGAATTACCTGATCTAAAAGGAAAAGAAAAATTACCGGGACTTGATGTTTACTCATTAGTTAAGTACCACGGTGCTTAAGTGAATAACATGCAATTAAAAAGTTCCCTGAGGGTCAATCTCTGGGGAACTTTTTTGGTAGCTAAATTGACAATTTTTTATTAGCCTCAGTTCAACTAACAAAATCGCTATTTTTAATAAGAAAAGAATACTTACTTGACTGTTGGCTTTAATAATCGTTAGAATACAACTACGGTAGTAATAAAAGCGTTTTTTTAAGAGGAGGATATAAGATTTACTTAAAGTATAATTTTGTCATTGTTGTAAGCGCTTGCTAAATTTAGTAATTTCTGTTGAAAAAGGTTACCATACTTTTTAGTTGATAGGTAGTGGCTAAGTGAAAATATAAATTGGCTTAACCTAAATAATTTATTTACTGAAAAAGTATTACTAATAAGTTTGTTACCTTGCCCTATAGTGCATTATTAGTTTAGAAAAACAACGCTAGTTTATAAGCTGTTAGCTATGATAGCTTTTTGGGAGTGAATAGATATGGATAAAATCAGAATTGGCAAAAGTGATGTTTACACAACTAAGTTGGGTTTAGGAACAAATAAAGTTGGGGGACATAACTTATTTAAAAATTTAAATGAAGAAGACGGATATGATTTACTGCGCGAGGCTCTTAAGCAGGGCATCAACTTTTTTGATACCGCTTATGTCTATGGGCTCGGCAGATCCGAAGAGATCATTGGGGATGTCTTGCAAAATTATGATCGCTCAAAAGTAATTATTGCTACCAAGGCTGCCCAAGATAAGTCACAAAATATGGCACCTAATAATAGTGCTGCTTTCATTAAAAAAGCCGTTGATGAGGCACTTTTACGGTTGAAGACAGACTATATTGATATTTTTTACTTGCACTACCCAGATGAGAATACACCAAAAGATGAAGCAATTGAAACTTTAGATGAAATTCGCAAAGCTGGTAAAATTCGGGCTATTGGTGTTTCTAACTTTTCTTTGAGTCAAATTAAAGAAGCAAATAAAAATGGGAAAGTTGATATCGTTGAGGATCATTATAGTTTGGTGCGTCGCGCTCCTGTTAAGGAAGAATTGGAATATTTACATGAGCAAAATATTTCATTTGTGCCATTTTTCCCGTTAGCTTCAGGTCTGTTAACTGGTAAATACGGCGCTGATGACTGGAACAAGTTTAACAGCACTGACGGTGGGCAACTGCTGGGCGATTTTAACGAAGACCGGTATGACAGAGCAATCAAGGGTATTGCGGGTATCCGTGAGATAGCAACTAAGCACGAGGCAACGGTTACCCAGACTGTTTTGGCATGGTATATGGCCAATCCAGCAATTAGTGTCGTGATTCCGGGTGCGCGCAACGCTGATCAGGTCAGAAGCAATGCGAAAACCATGTCAGTTAAATTGTCACCAAGAGAATATCAAGAAATTGATCAATTGTTTAGTGATTTTTAAAAGCCTAACGAAGATCTATTTTTAGTTTTTTGAGTTAAAAGTCTTGTGAGAGCAAGGCTTTTTTTATTGAGTAAAAATTAGTTGAAATAAGGTTAATCTGTCTATACACTCTTTTGATAGCGTTTACTGAAAAATGAAAATTTTTTCTTTTTTGAAGTGCAAATTTTTTACAAGCTGGGGGTCAAGTATATATAATGGTACAGTATTTCAAAAAAAGGAGAATAGAGTAATTTGCAATTAAGAAAAGCAACTATGGCCGATTTTGACCAAATTATCGCTATTTTGAAAGACGGTGCTAATCAATTAGCTGAGCACGGTGTTAACCAGTGGCAAGGTGAATATCCGTCAAAAGGACAAATTAAAGAAGATATCGAAAATGGATGGGCGTTTTTAGCCGTATCTGAAGATCAAGAAACGGTTGGAGCAATTGCAATTGTTGACGGACCGGATCATATTTATGATCATTTAGATGGTGAATGGCTATGCGACACTGATAAATATGTAGTTATTCATCGTGTGGCAATTCACTCACAGCATTCTGGTAAAGGCTACGCTACTAAGTTATTGCGGGCTGTTATTAATGATATTAAAGACAATCGTGCTGATATAGATTCGATTAGAATTGATACTCATGAAGATAACCAAGCAATGCAACATCTGATTGCAAAAATGGGATTTACTAAAGTGGGTCTGTTACACGGAGTTTATCGTCCAGACGAAACTTCATACGTGTACGAATTAAAGAAATAATTTCGTTATTTAACACATTTAAAATCAGTAAGTTTTACTGATTTCATAGTAAAAAAATAAAACTAAATAGTTTACATTAGTTATTTTATGTATTAAGATAAACATAACGAATGTAATTTAAAGCATAAATAATGTAGCCCTTGCTACATGTTTATGCAGCATTTGTTATAAACGTACAACCAGCGAAAGGGGGGATATGAGGGTCATTGGTAAAGTAAAATTTATTTTTGCTGTTGACTCGCATCTTACCAAAATTAATTTTCCTGATTAATTTAACTATTTTTTCCTATTCTAAATTATTATACCAAATAGCATATACAAAACCTTTTTACCGATGTGATGGAAAATTCAGGAACTCATCGGTATACCTTAAAAAACCTGATTTTGGAAAAAGTCCAAGATCAGGTTTTTCTTTTGCGTTATTAAACTAATAAACTAGCGATTTTTCATTATCGGCTGATAAAAGAGGTCAATAATGATAGCGGCAATCAAAGCAGCAGCGAACGTTAGTAATAGATTCGTCCATGTAATTTTAGTCATTGCTATGCCAAATAAAGCTAATATTACTGTTAAAATTACATCACCTAACTGAGTTAGACCAACAGCCTTTGACGGGTAATCCTGCCAAAAGTAGCGCTTAGTTCTGGTGATTAAGATAATAAACATAGCACTTAAGACAAGGTAGACGTAGACCATGGTTGACACTGTACCGTGACTATAACCGTGAGTATTAAGATATGCAATAGCAAAGATGCCGATAGCCGTCCATCCGAAAGCAAGTGAAAAAGCAATTTTGGCTAAGCGGGCCATATTCCAATTTTCAGGCTTATAGGTAATGTGAGTCCTATCCGTACCAATCATCATTGTGACCATATTATTCATAATTGTATAAATAACCATTGCATTTAACGCCATTGGGATATAGTCAAAGAAAAGATAACCGAAGGTCAAAAGCATAGTTAATTGCGCAGTTCTCGCCAATTTAGTTAACGACCAGGTTGTCATTCTTTGATAGACCCTGTGACCAGCGTCAAGAATTTTAACAATTGAAGATAAACCATCATTTAGAAGAACCATCTTTCCTGACCGTTTGGCAACATCAGCCGCGTTGGAAACAGCAATTCCGACTTCAGCTTGTTTCAAAGCGGGGGAGTCGTTAACACCGTCACCGGTCATGCCGACGATATAGCCTTTTTTCTGGAAAAACTTAACCATCTTTAACTTATCTTCTGGTAAAACATCCGCAATACCCGCTAATTTACTGGTATCAGTTTCATCATTAAAATCATGAATTGATATGACATCGCCTTGTAAATCGACTTGCTTAGCTACAGCTTCAGCAGTCTTTTGGTTGTCACCTGTGAGCATAATTGGTTTGACGCCACGCTTTTTAAGCTCACCAAGAGATTTTTTAGAATCAGGACGCACCATATCCTGCAAAATAAAGACCCCGGCTAATTTATCGTCAATCAGTACAGCAACTGAGCGTCCCGCACTAAAATCAACATCTTTAGCTTTTTCATTAGCATTCTGATCAATGAGCGAGAGCTGCTTAAAAGACCCCAGCTTGATATTGTGCCCGTTATAATTGGCCATTGAATAACCGGTGCTAGAAGTAAATGGCGTAAAGTCAGTACCTGTCTTCACTTCAAGTCCTAAACCAGTTACATAGTCATCAATCGCCGTATCAATAATTTTTTTATTTCTCTGATCTGTGGCAGCAGCCGCCAATTCTAGGGCTTGGTTATTATCTAATGAACTAAAATTTGTCCATTGACCAACAGCTGTTTTATTTTGTGTGATTGTTCCGGTTTTATCTAGCAAAATCAGATTAAGATTAGCTGCGTCCTGAATACCGGTCAGATCTGATGTCAACACGCCTTCTTTACTTAGACGGGTTGCCTCAAAGGAATTTGAGAGTGCAAAAGTTGAGGGCATAGCAACAGGGATGGAAGCTATGAACATCATAGCTAAAAATGGCAACATATTAATTAAATTGTTGAGGTCGCCACCTTTGAAAAAGGATGCCACAACGATTACTAGTGTCAAAATACCATCTAAAATACATAAGTAATAAATGATTTTGGTTAATAATTGTTGTAGGTGTCCCGGAGCAGCTGAGTTATTAATCAGGTTAATTGTTTTACCAGAACGCGAATTTGCTCCTGTAGCTGTGACTTGAGCAAGTCCGTTTCCTTCAGTCACAGTTGTACCTGCATAAGCTGTATCCTGCGGATTTTTACGAACTGTCTTGGCCTCGCCAGTAATCGAACTTTCGTCAGTAGAGATCTGACCTTCAAGTAATTTCACATCTGCTGCTAGGACATCACCAGCCTGCATGCTGATTAAATCACCTGGGACTAAATATTTGGAATCAATATTTTGCCACTTGCCGTCTCTTTGGACAGAAATAGAAGGTGTCAGCTTATGAGAAATATTGTTTAATACTTTGCGTGACTGCTTTTTCTTAGAAGCACCGTTCCATGCGGCAAAAAGCAACATTAAAAGCACAAACAATGATTGAATCCACTTACCTAAGATGCATTCCAAAAGGAGGGCAGCTTCTAAAATCCAGGCCGATAAATTCCATAACTTAGATAAAAATTCTTTGAAAAAGTTAAATTGAGGTTCAGGAACTTCATTTAAACCATTTTTTTGAAGAAGTTTATCTGCTTCGGCTTGGCTTAAACCCTTAAATTTTTCAGACATATTACTACTTCCTTAGTTTTAAATACTGCACTTAAAGTAGCATAAATAATTGACTTTTGCTAGCAAATAAAATAGATATTGTTGCTATACTCGTAAAAAATTATGAAAAGTGTATAATAAAGGTATACTAGTGTATTAATACACTTAGAATTTAAATTAAGCAGTTATTTTAGCTAATCTGCTAAATCTATAAAACCAAATTGGATAAGGAGTAATCATGAATTTTAGAAAAATATTTTTTGTCTTTGTGTTAGCAATTGCAGTTTTCTTTTGTTTTCCCTTTTTTATTCATAATGAAATTTTCGATCGTTTCAATCTTACAATTCCCGAAACTAAAAGTTATGCTCAAGTAGAAAAGAATACGCAAAAGTATTTTAACGTTCAAGCTTATGATGCCAAGACTGGTAAGAAACTTCCATATAGGATCAGAAGAGTAGGTGGTTACGACCCTTCTAAACAATATATCAAAATTGATCATAGAGGTCAGTATGTTAAGAAAATCCAGTATGTTTCAAAGAGAGAATTCAATAAGAAAGTAAATAAAAATTAGTTTTATTCAATTTGCAGATCTTGCCACATTGTCTGTATCATATTTTAAAAATTATTGGTTATCTAGCATGAAGAATTTAGGGAACCGATATCGTAAAATAAATTGTAAAAGACTAGTATTAATTGTATTTTCTAATTGGCTTGTTAAATAGGCGAAACAAAAAGACTTGCTTTAAAAGCAAGCCTTTTATTGTGACTTTAATATAACTTTTTGCTTTTGCATAACAACTATCTAAAACTGTAAGCATCGTTGTCACGGAAGCCGCCGTGTTCTAATCATCATCGATTTAACAACCATCTAAAACGATTGTTCAAGCCTGTTGGTTCACTCACCAGTTCTAATCATCATCGATTTAACAACCATCTAAAACCAGTTAAGTACCAATTCTCAACACGATATCGTTCTAATCATCATCGATTTAACAACCATCTAAAACAATTGCCTTTTTCCATACGTCGTGAGCGTCGTTCTAATCATCATCGATTTAACAACCATCTAAAACGTCAGTTATTTCGTATGATAATAATTGCTTGTTCTAATCATCATCGATTTAACAACCATCTAAAACTCATCATCAAGTGCGTTAGGTATTATTGGTGTTCTAATCATCATCGATTTAACAGCCATCTAAAACCAGATTTATATGATAATGATATTATTATCAGTTCTAATCATCATCGATTTAACAGCCATCTAAAACTGCTAGTTATACACCTGGTCAAGCTATTGCGTTCTAATCATCATCGATTTAACAGCCATCTAAAACTGCTAGTTATACACCTGGTCAAGCTATTGCGTTCTAATCATCATCGATTTAACAGCCATCTAAAACTACTGTTTCAGCGACATTACCACAAGATGAGTTCTAATCATCATCGATTTAACAGCCATCTAAAACTCATGCACAAGGCATTGATCCAACGGACTTGTTCTAATCATCATCGATTTAACAGCCATCTAAAACCGATGTTTTATCATCAAATTTTAATAATATGGTTGAATTAAACCAAATAATATTAGAAACACGACCAGTTTTTGCAGCAATATCAGGAAAAAGGTAGCTAATCTAGTCCTGATAATGCAGTTCTAGAAATTAAATGTTTACTCAAATTATAGCATAGATGTTTAAATCTTGAATTTATGCTAAAAACACATTTTTAAAAATTTTGACACTAAAAAAGCCTGCAATATTGCAGGCTTTTTTATTAACAAATTAGTCTTTGTCAATACTGTCTGGGAATGTAGCTAAACGCTCGCCTTCGCCAAGTTCTTCTTCGATTTCAAGCAAACGGTTGTACTTTTCAACACGTTCTGAACGAGCTGGGGCACCAGTCTTCAATTGACCACCGTTAACAGCAACGGCAAAGTCAGCGATAAATGTGTCACCAGTTTCACCTGAACGGTGAGAAATCATGGTGTTGTATCCGTTCTTACGTGAAAGACGGATAGTTTCCAAAGTTTCAGTAACAGTACCAATTTGGTTTAACTTGATTAATGAAGCGTTACCGGCACCTTCCTTAATAGCTTTAGTCAAAAGCTTAGGGTTAGTACAAATGAAGTCATCCAAAACAATTTGAATTCTGTCTTTGTGGCTTTGAGTAAATTTAATCATGCCGTCAACATCATTTTCATCGTATGGGTCTTCAATTGAGATTAATTCTGGGAATTCGTCAAGTAACTTGTCGTAGTATTGAGCTAATTCTTCATCGTTAAATACTTTACCTTCGAAGTGGTACTTGCCGTCTTCTTTGTTGTAGAAGTATGAAGCAGCACAGTCACACGCAATGGCAATATCTTCACCAGGCTTGTAACCAGCCTTAACGATAGCGTCGTGTAAAGCTTGTAAAGCTTCTTCAGAGTTCTTCATGTTAGGAGCGAAACCACCTTCATCACCAAGGCCAGTTTCGTAACCCATATCTTCAAGAACTTTCTTTAAAGTGTGGTAAGTGTTAACGATCTTTTCAAAACCATCACGGAATGAAGTCTTCTTAACTGGAGTGATCATGAATTCTTGCACGTCAATACCGTTGTCAGCATGCTCACCACCGTTAATAACGTTGTGGAAAGTTTGAGGCATTTCAAGATCAGTACCACCAAGGTATCTGTATAAAGGTTGGTGACTATCTTTTGCTGCAGCAGCTGCAGTAGCCATTGATACACCCAAGATAGCGTTAGCACCAAGCTTAGCCTTGTTAGGGGTACCATCTAATTCAATCATTACGCGGTCAATGTTTGCCTGATCGTGTGGATCCAAACCCTTTAAAGCATCAGCGATTTTAGTATTGACGTTTTCAACGGCTTGGGAAACACCTTTACCGCCTACACGGCTGCCACCATCACGTAATTCAACTGCTTCATTTTCACCAGTTGAAGCACCTGATGGAACTTCAGCTTTACCAACGACACCATTTGATAAGGTTACAAAAGCCTCAACAGTTGGGTTACCACGTGAATCATAGATTTCCAGTGCATGAACATTTTCAATGACTGATTTTAACATCTAAAAACCTCCTAAATAATAAATGCTGTACTATTTTGTGTAAGTACATACATTAGTGGAGCATAGGCTCCATATCTACATGACAAATTTTAGCCTAAGTTTGTGATTATGTAAACATTTGTAACCGATTTCTAATGTTAAAAAATATTAAAAATAATTTTGTCGCTTTTTTGACAGGTTTGATTTATTATTATGCTATACAATTTTTAAAAAGATTGGTTTATTTCAAAAAGGAATATTAATATGACAAAAGTAAGGTTAATTATAGATTCTGGTTCAAATGACCAGGCAAATAGCAATTTGACTGTCGTTCCTTTGACAATGACTATTTCTGGCAAGGATTTTGTCGATAATGAGAATCTTAATATTGAGGAATTTATTGCCAGTATGGAGAAGAATACGGAAGAAGGTAAAACTTCTTGTCCCAGTATCAACGAATGGCTTGAAGCTTTATCTGGGAGTAAGCGAGCAATCATTATGACCATAACCAGTGGTTTAAGTGGCAGCTTTTCTTCCGCATTTCAAGCAAAACAAATATATGAAAAAGATCATCCCGACAGCCACGTAATTGTGGTTGATTCCAGAACAGCTGGACCCGAGATTTCGGTCATTTTGCAAGAAATTCAAAAGTTGGTTAATAGTAATGCTCGTTTTGTTGATCTAGAGCAAAAAATTTCAGATTACAAAACCCATACGCATTTGCTCGTTGTATTGAAATCTTTACACAACTTAGCGCTTAATGGACGTGTCAATATGGCTGTAGCCAAAGTGGCCAAAGTCTTAAATATTGATGTAATAGGGACTGCCAGTGATGAAGGAAAATTAGAGCCACTGGCAAAAGTGCGCGGCATTAAGCGGGCGCTTAAAGAAATCATCAAATTAATGGGTGAAATGAAGTATCAGGGTGGACATGTTATCATTGACCAATGCAAAAACATGAAAGATGCTGAAACTTTAAAAGCAAAAATTTTAGAGCTTTATCCTGAAGCTGCGATAACTATTCGTCCAATGAGGGGATTATGTACCTTTTATGCCGAAGAAGGCAGTCTAATGATCGGTTTTGATGACCTCTAAAGTTTTTTAACCCAGATTTTATTTGTTCTATAGATAACAGATTAGAAAAATGTAGCTTAAGTCCTAACAGTATAAAGTTAGGACTTATTTTTGTAAGAAAAAGAAAGCGCTTTTGTTACATAGATTGTGAAATGAAATTCATCTTCTAAAGTACTGAACATAGTGCTATAATGAAATTAGATAGCGCTTTCATCACAAACCAAACTGCGCTATCAAGTTTATCTTTATTTAAAATCTATCTTTTAGTTAATGAGAGGTTTTAGTTTAATCATATTAATAAGTTTCGTTGGAGGAATAATAATGGATTTAGTTAAAACAGTCCTTGCGATCATTCCAATCGTGTGGCTGATACTTTCCCTGGGTGTTTTCCACATTCGGGGTGACTTGGCGTGTTTAATCGGCTTTGCATTATCATTAATTTTGAGCATTGTCGGTTTCCACTTTTCGTTTTCAAACAGTATCACAGCGGGAATTGATGGTATAATTATGGCTTTGTGGCCGATAATTTATGTCATCATCTCGGCTCTGTTTATCTACAACATCAGTAGAAAATCAGGCGGAATGGATACAATAATGTCTATGTTAACTTCAATTACCAAGGATATGAGATTCTTAGTATTAATCTTAGCATGGGGATTAGGCGGATTCTTGGAAGCCATTGCCGGTTTCGGAACTGCGGTAGCGATTCCTGCAAGTATTTTAATAATGCTGGGTATGAACCCAATTAAAGCCGCTGTAGTGTGCTTGGTCGCAAATACTGCTCCTACAGCCTTTGGTGCTGTTGGTCTACCAGTAACAACTCTGGCTAAAGTAACAGGACTGGGAGTAACTCAATTAGGTTATTTAATTGCTATACAATTGTTTGTTTTAATGATGCTGGTGCCATTCGTTTTGGTAATGATGACTGAGGGTAAAGGCCTTAAGTCATTCAAAGGCAAAGGTGTATTGGTTTGCACTTTGGTAGCTGGTTTAACTTTTGCAGTACCAGAAATTTTCATTACTAAGTACTTAGGCCCTGAACTACCTTCAATTGTTGGTTCATTAGTTTGTTTGCTATTTTTGGTAATAATTATTAGAGGTTACAGCAAGAAAGATGAAGCAGGATCCTCTAGTGATGAAAAGGAAGAAAAAGCGCGAATTTCTACTGCTGAAAAAATCAAAGCTTGGGTACCATTCATTTTGGTCTTTTGCTTTATCATTTTTACCTCATCAATGTTTCCTGCAATTCATAATGCACTGGCAAGTGTCAAAACTAGTTTCCATTTCTACAATGGTGCAAATGCCAAACCGGTTGACATTGACTGGTTATCATCCCCAGGTACTTTAATACTGCTTTCAAGTATCATTGGTGGTGCTATTCAAGGCTTATCATTTAAGGAAATGTTTTCCGTATTAACGAGCACAATCAAACAATTGGTTAAAACAATTATCACTGTTTGTTCTATTGTGGCTTTGTCCAAAGTCATGGGCTACAGCGGAATGATTGACGTCATTGCGGTTAGTCTTGTAACTTTAACTGGTGCATTTTACCCAGTAATTTCACCAATCATCGGTGTACTAGGAATCTTTATCACTGGTAGTGATACCTCAGCTAACGTACTCTTTGGTGAATTGCAAGTACAAGCTGCCCATGCACTGAAAGTAAGTCCATATTGGTTGGCAGCAGCTAACATGGTTGGTGCTACCGCTGGTAAGATGCTTTCACCACAAAATATCGCAATCGCGACTGGTGCAACCGGACTTGAAGGTAAAGAGGGGGTTATTCTTAAGAAAGCTCTGCCTCATTGTGCATGGTACACTGCAATATTGTGTATTATCGTGTTTGTTGCCGGTAAAATGTTAAGTTACTTATAATATTGATTAATCTCTAAGACAAATTTCTCATACTTAAAAACACCTCTGAATTAATAAAAATCAGGGGTGTTTTTTGATTAAACAATTAAGAAAAGTAGCTGCTGTGCAATACTAAAGCATAAAACTGCTAGAGAAGTAGCTCCCAAAATGTCTGAAGGAAAGTGAGCTTTAAGACTAATTCGCGATATCACAACCATCAGCCAAATGATAGCTAAAATTAATAACAGCCGATTTCCTAATTGATTGGCAAAAATTTGCCAGATTATTAATGCCATTACCGTGCTGCCTAAAACATGACCGCTCGGAAAGCTATAGCCTTCTTCTAAGTCTGAGTGCAAAATCGGACGTTTTCTGCGCATCCATTTTTTTAAAAATATTCCTATTAAATCTGTAAAGCCTAAAGTAAATAGCACCCAAAAAGCAAGTAAATTTTTATTTTTACTAATTAAGAAACTAGCAAGAAATACGTCTAAGACCACTAGTAGTTTAGGATCATTTATAAAGGCTATAATCTGCCAGCCAATCCCATCGTGCTTTCTAATCAGTAGTTTATGGTGAAGCCAATGATCGAATAAGTTGAACCGACGAGAATTTCTGACATTGAAAATAAGTAGCAACAATATGGCTGCAGATAAAATTGCAATCCAGAAGTTAATATTCAAAGTCAAATCCCTACCTATAACTATTACTCGTTTGTATTTTAACAGCAACTTTGTTTGGTATAAAAATAAAAACTTACTCTTGAATAAAACTTAAGAATTGCAATATTAGTAGACTTTTTCGATATAAGTAATAGTTTTAATTAATGATGATAAAGGTAAAATATAACTTAAAATTAAAGCTTGACTTTGATGAAAAACAACTTAAAATTGATGATATCAATAATATGCTGGATTTCGAGGTGAGAAAAATGGCTGATAATAAAACCACTAAACAGGAAACTGTCGGTGAAGCTTTACGCGATATAGCTCATCATGAACATGCTTTTGCTTTAGCTGATAATTCTACTAACCATATTGGTGATCTAGCTGTTTATGGCACACTTTATCTTTTGGCAATTTTACAACCCTATATGCTTAGATTTGAGTGGATTTTTGTACTTCTAGCTCTAGTAGCCGTAATTAGTTTAATTCGTTACCAGAACTTTTTAAGAAATAAAATTACTTGCAAAAAAATGACTCCGTTTTTTGTCAATACTAGTTTGATTTCAACAGGAGTCCGGGCATTTGTAATTGGTAATGCTCCTTTGTTAGCCTATAGCCTCTATACTAAGGGGCAGTTCAATGTCTTTATTTCCATTATAGCTGGTCTAGTTGTGGCTATAATTGGAATATCTTGGCAATATCATTATCTAATTAATCGTCAAGTCATTGACAGACAAGAGCAATCGCCTAAGCAGACTTTTAAAAATGCTACTAAGTTCATTATTAATAGTTGCAGAAAAAATTATATTAGCCGTGGCTATTTGTTTGATATTGTTTGTGCTTTTGTGGTTTGCTCAAACAATATTGCTTATAAGGAATTTATCCTAGTTAAATTTGAAGCTTGGCAATTTGTCTTAATCACTATTTTAGTATTATTGGGAACAATCATATTTCAAAAGTTTTTACAAAATAAGGTTGCTGCAAAGGATATCAGTAAAAGCTTTAAATGGGGCTCTTTAATTATGACTGCAATTCGAGGCTATCTGATTATTGCTGCACCATGGATTGCTACATGCTTGTTCTCGGCCAGTGCTATTAACAGGTATGCTGTGAACTTGATAGGCTTATTTGTGGCGTTAGTTGCTACAGGATTGCAATATAGATATTTAGAAAAAGTTGGAGTCTTTTAAAGATATACAGCTAAAGAAAAGCCAGTAAAAGAACTTTCTTTTACTGACTTTTTTGTTTTGATAAAGCAGCTTAATAAAATTAGTATTTTCGCGAAATCTTAAATAATCACTTAAATAAAATACCCTAGCCAATATAACTAAAGGACTTATATTTGAATTGAACCGCGAAAAAGAAGTAAGAGTATCAGTGAGTGGCTTTAATTGATATATTTCACAGTATCAATAGATAGTTAATCCTGATTTTTCTCTGAAAGTTGGTATGCTTTAACAGTTATATGCATTAATACTATTTGGTTTTTATAGAATAGTTTTGAAAAAACATGTCAAATAAAAAACAGTAGCTTTTATAACAGTGATAGTCGATATTTTTAACCGACACGAATTAATAAAAAAAGAAGAGAGAATAGGGAATTATTAAACATATTTGTACGATGTGTATTTTCGGGTATAGTTTAGTCTGTAAATTTACTTTTGCCAGAGGTTTCTATTATTTGCTATCTTTTATCTTAAAAGACATTAATATGAAAAGGGTAAAGCAGTTAAAGCAACTAAAAATGAATTCAATAATAGACTATTAAAAAAAGCATATTGTCAAGAATATGGAAATATTTAGTTCGGAAAAAAAGAGAAGATGAATATTTGATTTATATTTAAAATATAAGAAAATAACAGGATAACTATCTGAATTTACAAATTTTGCAAAAAACGTCGCATTAATCTTGTCTTAAAATTCAAATATTATAATTTCGATAAATAAATGAAATTTATGGTCATCATAAATGTAAGTAATACTATCAGTTCCAAAAAATATATTTGCACTTTATGCAGTAATTGATAAAATATAAAAGGAGACATAGTTGTGTTTTAAGTGAATTAACGATACCTACTATTGCGAAAAGGGATAGAAGTTTAGAAAAGTTTTCAGGTAATCTAGAATTAGCAGTTTAACTTTTGAATTTTTTAAAATTAATGAAATTAAATATATAAAAGTAGCTGAACAAGCTTCAGCAAGGACAATAGTTAGTACTTTTAGATTAACATCAATAGAGTAGAAACCAATAAAATAACAGATGCTTATTTATAGGAAATTAAGAATATTTTTGGAGAAATAAATATATGAAAGATATTGATCAAATGGTTACAACTTTCTTAGCTGCAGGAGGACTAGGATATATAAATTTTTGGATTTTAGAAAAACAAGATCTAACTAATGGTAACGAAAATGGTGTCCGCATCACTCTTTCAACATTACTTTTTTCACTACCCGACTTTTTTATTTACCTATTTTTAAAGTGGGCAATTAAAAAAAATTCTCTACTCCCAGATGATGTTATAAATTTTATAGCATTAATAGTTACGATAGCACTAGTTTTCGTTTTTACTGCAAAATTTGGTGAAAGTTTTGTTAAAAGCCTGTATAATATCATCCATTATTTTAAAACCGGTAGCAAAATAATGGGAGTTGTACCTGGCGAACCTTGGACTAAAATAAGAGAAATAGAAAGTGATCAACAAAAGTTAGTATACTTATACAAACTAGATAAAGAACCAATTATTTTTGGTTTAGGAGAAGCATTTTCAGCTGACACTAACAGTAATTATTCATTAAACCTTAAAGTTTTAGATAAAGTACCAAAACAACCATCTTTTGACGAACTTAGAAATTTTATAACAGATGAAAAACTTCCAATAGAAGAATGTGAAGATGGTGAATATATATATAGATTAAAATTTGAAAGTGTGGTTACAAATATTAACTTTAAACAGAATTTCATAATAGTAGTTTTTACAGTAAATTGTAAAAAAATTATAAAAAAAAAGAACGATAACAATAATTAATTATTGTTTATAAATATTTAGTGATTAAATCATATATTTAAAGCAATTCTTAATAACTTTGAAAATTTAAAGTGCTACGAAGTTTATCGACCAGACATACAACGAAACATACTGGGTGTTTACTAAAGTCAGCTTAACTGATTTATGCTTAGATCAGTTAAATATATTCATTGAAACAATTTAATATTTAAATAGACTTATTTATTATAATATTAACCTTAAATTTAATATTTTTTACGTATCCAATTCGATATTTTTTTAAAAAAAATTTTTGTAATTTTTTTGTTTTGCTTATTTTTACTCTCCTTTTTATCTGATAAACCAGTGACTGTCATCATCTTAAATGTATGGTCAGGTTGCAAATCACGTTGATAAATTTCTGAATTGTTTTTTTTAGATTCTAAATCTCTTTTTTTCATCATTATTTCTCCAGTTTAAAAGAATTTAGTATAATTTCATAGCAGGATTTATATCCGGAATCTGCTATAAAATATTCATTTTTATTATAGTTCATCATGAATTTTGTTTCAATTCACTTCCGCTTTTATAATTTTATGATTCATTTACAAATAAATTATTTAATATAACTAAGGAGTGTAAAAGTTTTTTCAAAAAGTAAACTTGTATTTAATAATTAATATTAAACTTGTCCAACAATTCTATATACCTGTGAAAACTTTTTTAATGGTATCCATCTTGTTGTACTTCATACTCATCAAGCATATAGACATAAGTTTTTGCAGTAATTGTCACGTTTGAGTGTCCTAAAAGTTTTGAAACGGCATATAAATCAATTCGTTTGCTACTATAATAGCGTATGTAAAAGGGCATAACCCTGTGGTATTTGTGTTACTTCTAAGAAATCTAAATTCGAACAGTGAATTCTTAGAAGTTTTTTATTTTCAATATTTAAATCTTATTTTTTACTTAAGCCAATTAATTCTATAGTAGACAATATAACTTCTCCAGCAGTTAAATCAGCCGTTACTTTGCTGACTTGACCTTTTTCAGCATTTTTGCCTAATATTTCGTTTAAATTATCATCAGAACCATCTTCCGATATTAAATTACCTCTGCCTTTTATTGGCCGTATGACATATCTTCCGGGTTTAATATCAAGTCCTACTAACCATATACCAGCACTTATTTTTGTTTTATATGTATATTTATCTGGTGTTGGTGTGAAGCTTGTAGACTCTATCCAATCTATCTTGATTTTGTCGTTTTTTACTAAGTTGGTAGTAAAAGAAGTTAACCGATCTCCTTTATCATCGTTTCCTAAAATAACGTTAATAGTGAAATCGCTGTTAGATAAATTACCACTGCCCTTGACAGCTTTAATAACGTATCTGCCTGGCTTGATATCTCTGCCGACTTTATACTTACCAGCACCTAAAGTAACTGCTTTAGCAGTGTTTTTCACTGGTATAAATTTGGAAACCTTTTTGGTAGTATAAGCAGAAAGCTTTTTTCTCTTTTTTATAGGTGATGGCTTTTTAAAATGATGTGTGGTAGTCTTGTATGTTTCATTATGACTTTCGGAATCTTTTGAATTTGAGACAAAGAAACCACAAATTAAAACTAGTATTAACCCCCATACCCACCAACGTTTCACTAACAGCTCCTTTGATGGATTTTTACTTGGCGTTGATGCTTCTTTATAATCTTTGTTATTTTCTAATTTTCTATCACTAATAATTATGCAAATAACAAAGATTATTAGTGCTATTATCCATAATAATTTCATTTACCTTCTCCCATTATACTTGTAACTATACATTTATAATTTACCATTTTTATAAATGTCTTAAAAGAATAAATTGGTATATATTTTTCAGTGCTGTTGAACATCATATTCTACACGGACAACTTTCCCGAGTATTTTCCGTGGCCTTTTTTACTAAGAATAATAGGGTCATAATCTCTGTTCTTTGGCATTTTAATCTAGATATCCTATAATGTTTTGCTCGGCAAAAATTGGTTCGCCACAAGCAACATTAACAATAATCAAATACAATAACCTTTTAATTTAAACAATGATAGATCGTAAATAAAAGAGCAGTTATAGAAACTGCTCTTTTATCTTGAATAATGAATTACTATAATAAAAAGGTTGGCGAACATTTGGCGATCACATAAATTAAAAATACTAATATATCAAGCTCCAAGACCATATATTTAAGGAGAGTACAGGATTTGAACCTGCGCGCCAAGGAAAACTTGGTTCGCCGGATTTCGAGTCCGGTGCATTACCACTCTGCCAACTCTCCATAACGAATAACATTATACCGTATCTGAAAATTTTTTCAACTTGCCATTTATCATAAAATCGGTAAAAAGACACTCGTTTTAATTTTTCTAGATGTAAACTAGCTCGAGTTTGTCTAATTATCTGCGCACATCTAAACAATACCATTTATAAAGGCAGTCAAAGTAAAAGAATTACCATCATTCCTTAAAATCTCCAATTGTCTTGAGATAGGTTTTGATTTTTTGCTCTACAACCTTGATATTATCATTAATTTTCTGTTCTTCTTCATGTAAATTATCTAGTTGATTGAACAACAAAACCAGCCGTTCAGGAATAGTTTGGTCACCCGCATAGCGCAATTTAGCATATTTTTGCATTTTTTTGATGCTCATACCGGTCTTTTTTAAGCGCGAAATAAAACTAATCCAAGCCACATCTTTTTCAGTATAGAATCTGCGGTTGTTTTTATCACGACTGGGAAAAAGCAGTTTTTGCTTTTCATAATAACGCAGTGTGTCAATTGAAAAGCCACTAAGTTTGGCAAATTGACCAATTGAATATTTCATCTAATTTCCTTCCTTAACAGTATATGATTATATTTTACCATGTCGTAATATTTTTAAAATAGTAGTTGACATGGACTGCACTCCAGCAACTATTCTAATAACTGTTGAAACAAGTTTGCAGAATAAAAAGGAGAGAAACTATGAAAAATGATGAACGTTATCAAAAGGGTTTAGCAAATTTAGAAAAAGTTGATCGCGAAGGTGGTAAATCAGTTATTAAATCACTAGCTGGCTTATCTGAAGACGTTGGGCGTTACATTATTGAGTTTGCGTTTGGTGATATCTACGATCGCGGTGTTTTAGATCTAAAGCAAAGAGAAATGATCACTATCACAACTTTGTTAACACAGGGTGATACGGAACCGCAACTGAATGTTCATATCAATGGTGCCTTGAATGTTGGTTTAACGCCGGAAGAAATAATCGAAACTTTTATTCAAACCATTCCTTATGTTGGCTTTCCCAAAGTACTGAATGCGATTACTGTCGCTAAAGAAGTGTTTAAAGACCGCGGAATAGATTTTACAAAAACAAATAAAAATGAATAAGCTCATTCCTGAAACTAGCTGCTACTTTTTAGCGAGCTAGTTTTTAGTTAGCGAAATATTTTTAAGAGCGAGACGAGTTTGACTTTTTTAATCGTCTAATGTAAGCTAACTTCAATTTAATTTTATATTAATGTTTCAAGATAAAGAGGTGCAAGATGGATAGCTCATTAACTAAACGTGCTGCAGTGATAGACGCAATTCCGACAGTCTTTGGCTACGTTGGTATTGGCATGGCTTTTGGCATTATTGGCAAAGCAAGTGGATTTTCTACTTTAAATGTCTTTTTGATGTCTGTAATTATATACGCTGGTTCTGCCCAATTCACTACTGTGAGCATGTTGGCTGCGGGCAGTCCTATTGCTTCAATCATTTTGGCTACTTTTTTAGTCAATTCTCGTATGATTTTAATGAGCACCACGGTAGCAAGGTATTTTAAAAAAGATAATTTGGGTAAGGGAATTCTGATTGGCACTTTTCTGACAGATGAGAGCTTTGCCTTGAGCATAAATAAGGTTAATTATACTTCCGGCAAAATGACCTTTGATTGGTTTAATACCGCAAATATCGTGTCTTACATAACTTGGTTAATTGCCACTCTGATTGGTTCACTCCTAGGGAGTTTTGTTACTAGTCCAGAGAAATTTGGACTTGATTTTGCTCTTGTAGCCATGTTTATTGGCTTATTATATTTGCAAGTTGTTGGTGATAAAAAGCTGCAGAAACTTTTGCAGGTTATTGTCATAGCAATCACTTTTGTTTTGACGTATTTACTGACAATTGTTTTACCAGCAAATATGGTTGTGATAGTGGTAACCCTAATTGGTTGTAGTTTAGGAATGGTGCTTAAGTATGTCTTCTTCTAATTATACGTTGTTAACGATTTTAGGCTGCGGTCTTGCGACCTGGTTATCAAGGGTAATTCCCTTCATTTTGTTAAAAAAATTTTCTTTACCAGAAAAATTGGTTGATTTTCTTTCATTTGTGCCAATTGTGATTATGTCTGCGCTTTGGTTCAGTAATTTATTGCTCGCAAAACCGGGACACTTACCCCAATTTAATTTAGAGTATGTTTTAGCATCAATTCCAACTTTTGCCGCCGCGATTATTAGTAAATCATTGTTGGTTATTGTGTTAGTGGGGATGGTTTCATTGGCTGTTATCCGCTTAATTTAGCAGTTATTAGGTAAGTTTGTTATAATATCAATACTAATAAGTATTAGGTTGGAGTCATAGACTTTCAAGAATTAGTTTCAGGTTTGGGTTGCCTGTCTGATTTTTGAAGGTCTTTTTTATATGGAAAGTAGATTTAAAATGCAATTCTTAGAAACTTTATTTATCATTTTGCTGGCAACACTAATTGGCGGCCAGTTAAGCAGCAGATTAAATTTACCAGCGGTCATAGGTGAACTTCTTGCCGGGATTATAGTAGGCCCGGCTGTATTGAACATTGTGCAACCAAATGACATGATAAAAATCTTTTCTGATTTAGGAGTAATTCTATTAATGTTTTTAGCTGGTTTAGAAAGTGATCTAAAGATATTAGTCAAATTATTACGTCCCAGTTTTTTGGTAGCTGTGTGCGGAATGATAATCCCAATCATAGTAGCTTATGCCACTGGCATCTTTTTTCACTTTTCACAATTAGAAAGCATCTTTTTAGGATTAACTTTTGCGGCAACTTCTGTTTCAATTTCGGTGGCTGTTTTGCAGGAAATGGGTCGATTAAACAGCAAAGAGGGGCTGACTATTTTAGGAGCAGCAGTGGTTGATGACTTACTTTCGATTTTATTATTAAGCGTTGCTACAAGTATGATCGGGGTTGCAACCGCCAAAAATAGTGCCGGTTTAAAACTAATATTGGCGATATTCCTACAAATTCTTTACTTATTTTTGCTGGCTTTTATCAGCGTCAAGATAATACCGCGACTATTTAAGTTAAGTCAAAAAATTACCTTACCAGCTTCGGAGACTCTAATAGCTATGATAGTGATCATTTTAAGTGCTTGGGGAGCAGAAATGGTTGGTCTGAGCAATGTCATTGGAGCATTTTTTACTGGATTGGCTTTAAGCAAAACTCAAGCTCAAAAAAGCTTAAAACAAAATTTTACTGCTATTGGTTACAGCAGCTTTATTCCGGTCTTTTTTATCAGCATTGGCCTAGAAATGAGCATTAAAAGCATTGCCAATGATTTCTTACTGTTTTTGCTTTTAACGGTAGGGAGCATACTTTCAAAATTAATTGGAGCTGGCTTAGGGGCAAAAATAGCTGGTTTTACCAATTCAAACGCTTTTTTGGTCGGAACGGGAATGGTTTCTCGCGGAGAAATGGCTCTGGTGGTTGCACAAATAGGTCTGTCTAATCATTTACTGGCGCCGACAGCTTATTCTACTGTGATTGGGGCTATTATTATGACCACTGTTTTATCACCTTTTTTGTTAAAATGGGCAATTAGCCATAATAAATAATCCAATTTTAGGTGACACATTTTTATCAGATAGAAGTTCGATTTCTTTTCCCACACTTCAAGTATGGTATGATTAAAAACATGTTTTCATTCAATTTTGATGGAGGGATAGATTTAAAAAATGAAAATGCAGCTGAATACTGGAATTTTTAAATTGCAATGGTATATCGACCAAATGCGGGGTTGGAGTTTTAAGACTTATATGTTATTGATGTTGGGAATAGGTGTTATCATCGGCACCACTTTTTCATCTTCATTAAACTTTATTTCAATAATTACCATGGTAGCAGCCATATTGGGATTTACTTGCACTCTTGCTATCACAAATGCCAGACCGATTAACGGCATATTGGGGTTAGTTTCAAGTATTATTTATATTATCGTTTCTGTTGCTGCGCAAAATTATGCCAACATTATTTTGCAAGCCATCTATATTTTTCTTTTAGACTTACCAGTTTTGCTCTTGCCGTCTTGGACGAAAAATGCTGAAAAACATATTCGTGGTTTGAATTTTAAAAATTGGGTTTTTAGCTTATTATTTTTCTTTGTTGTTTTAAGCCTGCTTTATTTAATGGATACCCGAATTTTTATCAGTCCCAGACCCTGGATTGATGCCACCGCGGGTGCAGTCGGTATTACTGGTTCGATGCTTTGTATGTTGCATTTTAGAGAGCAATATTATTTTTGGACTATTCAGGGGATTTTAGCAATAATACTTTGGGGCGTAACTGCTTTTCAGGGGGATGCAAATCTGACATTATTTTTGACCTACATTTTATATTTAAGCAATGATTTATTAGCGTTTACGGATAAGCATACACATTGGTTCCATTAAAAAAGTTCTTCTGATAGGAAGAACTTTTTATTTTGCTAAATGTTTCTTGACAATTCTGCTTAAAATTTTGGTTGCACCTTTTCCCGCCTTATCATCATAATATGACTGATAACGGGTGTCAGTGTCATAGGCACTAACAATTCCCAAATGTATTTCAGGTGAGTAATTTGGCATAATGATTTGTAGCCATTTCTGATGCTTTTTAAAAATTTCAGCGCTAAGTTCTGCTTCTTTTTCAGGTTCTTTGACTACAGCTTGCAAATCCCTTATTAAATCTGCTTCTGTCTGTTTCATTTGGTTGTATTTTTCATCTGTAAATTGATCCGCTTTAGTCATTTTTTCCTCCATCATTTTATCTACTTAAATAACTATAGCAATATTAAAAGCGAAAATCATGTGTAAATTGATTTGTGGTTTAAAAATAAACGGCAGATATGCGAGTATTTCCCAAAGTGCACTCAAAAACGGTATAATTAAGTTAAAGGAGAACAAATGATTACTTTTGTATGGGCTGAAGATCAACAACACCAAATTGGTATAGAGGGGCATTTACCGTGGAAATTGCCCTTGGATTTACACCACTTTAAAGAAATAACTTATGGTCACCCAATAATAATGGGGCGTAAAACTTTCATGAGCCTGCCTAAAATCTTGCCGGGCAGAAAACATGTGGTTCTAACAACTAGTAAAGAATTAAAAAGAAAATATCAAAATTATAAAAATGTCGTAATTGTGCAGTCAAAGAATGAATTACAAAAATGGATTGAAAAACATAAGAACCAAAATTTATGTGTGATAGGGGGCAATTCGGTTTTTAAAGCTTTAATTAAGCAGGCAGACTACTTGGAAAAAACGGCAATAAAAGCAACTTTCACTGCGGATACTACAATGATTTCAATCAAATATGATGAATTTAGTTTGGTTAAAAAAGAAAGTCATTACCCTGATGAGCAGAATAAATATTCATTTGACTTTTTAACATATAAGAGAAAGGAGCAATCTAATGAGACGAATATTAACATCTAGTCTAATTTTAATCATCTGTATCCTAACCTTGATAAGCAGTTTTATTTTAGCAGAGAACCTGAATCATAATTATTGGTGGCAAGTAATCGGGATGGGAATAGTTACTTTTGCAGTTGGACGTTTTTATTTTGACCAAATAAAGTCATACCATGAAAATAGCAAATAATTTTAATTTTGTGGTTGACAGAATAATTTTTAAATGCTAAATTAATAAACAATTAAATAATTAATACATCTTGAAAAGCAGAGTAACTATTACTCAAGTTAATAAAGAGAGCTAACGTTTGGTGAGAGTTAGTTAACGAAGTGTAGTGAACATGGGCTCGAAATGATGACTGCTGGTGATATTTAGCTAGTGGCGGAGTTGCATCCGTTAGAATTGCAAGCTATTGGTAGATAGCTAGTGAGATTTATTACGTGAGTAATAAATAAAATAAAGGTGGTAACACGAAGCACTCGTCCTTATGTTAGGATGAGTGCTTTTTTTATTGAAAAATTGGGAGGTTTTTCAAATGACAAAGAAGAGTCGCAATATAATTATTGGAGTTGTGGTAGCTATAGTTGTAGTAGCTATTGCTTGGTTTAGTTTTGGTAAAAAAGGTGATAATCAAAAGAGCAATCACGTTGTCACTGTGGGTATTGTTAGTGAAACCAAGCCCAAGCAAATTATCTGGCAACATGCTGCTGCTTTGGCAAAGAAAAAGTACGGGGTAACAATTAAGATTAAAAACTTTACTGATTATAACCAACCTAATAAAGCTGTTAAAAGTGGTGATATTGACCTCAACGCTTTTCAACACTATGCCTTTCTTAAAGCTTGGAACAAAGCCAATAAAGGCGGTGTAGTTGCAATTGGTCGGACTGAAATTAACCCAATTAGGTTATACTCCAAGAAGTACCATAAATTAAGTGAGATACCGAAGGGCGCTACGATTGCTGTTCCAAATGACGCAAGTAATGAATCACGTGCATTATTTGTTCTTAAAAATGCTGGTTTAATTAAGTTACGCAAAGGTAAAATTTTAGTTTCTGCTGCAGACGTAATTAAAACTTCTAAGAACATCAAAGTTAAAGAAGTTAGTGCTGATCAATGTGGTCGAGTAATTAATTCTGTTGATGCCGCTGTGGTTAACAATGACTTTGCCGGTCCTGCAGGTTTAGGTAAGAAGCAAACCATCTTCATTGAACCGGTTAATAAAGATTCTCTACAATGGGTAAATATCATTTGTGCAAAGAAAGGTCAGGAAAAGAATAAAGATTATCTAGCAGTGGTTAAGTCATATCAAACAGCTGAAACTAAGCGCTTAGACAAGAAGTTTTATGGTGATATGAGTAAACCAGCTTGGGATGTTAAGTTTTAATGATCGGAGAAGAATGTAATGGGGATTGTTGAATTAGAACATGTTAATGTTGATTTCGCTGACAAAAAAGGAAAAGTTGTACATGCTGTTCACGACGTTAATTTAACGGTAGAAAAGGGTGATATCTATGGCATCGTAGGTTTTTCTGGAGCAGGTAAGTCTACTTTAGTAAGAACTGTTAACTTGTTGCAGAAACCAACTGCTGGGAATATTAGAGTCAATGATACTGATTTTGTTAAAGACGGCAAGCAAGTGATAGCTAATAAAAATTTACAATTAGCGCGTAGAAAGATCGGCATGATTTTTCAAAACTTTAACTTGCTAAATGAGATTAGTGTAGTTGACAACGTTTCCTTTGCCCTAAAGCATTCTGGTCTGAAAGAAAAGGAAATAAAGGAAAAATCACTAAATTTATTGGATCTGGTCGATTTAAAAGAGAAGGCCAACTTTTATCCCGTTCAGCTTTCAGGTGGGCAGCAGCAAAGGGTTGCGATTGCCCGCGCACTTGCAAATGAACCAGATATTCTAATCTCTGATGAGGCTACCAGTGCTCTTGACCCTCAAAATACTGCACAAATTTTATCTTTACTAAAGAAATTACAAAAAGACCTTAACTTGACAATCATTTTAATCACACACGAAATGGGTGCTGTTAAGAAAATTTGCAATAAAGTTGCTTTGATGCAATCTGGTCAAATAATTGAAAAAGGCAACTTGCGTGATGTGGTGCTTCATCCTCAAAATGATCTTACTAAAAGTTTTGTTGGTGGCTCCCTTGAAGTCATTAATACGCTTAAGTCACTTAATTTGGACGAACTTAATGATAACGAAGCAATTTACCAATTAGTCTATAGTATGGCAAATGTGACCAAAACCATCATCATTGATTTGTACCGGCAAATTGGCGTTGAAGCAAGTATGTTATATGGTAACGTGGAATTATTAGATGACGAACCAATTGGTACATTGCTAGTACAAGTTAAAGGTGACAAAGACAAACAACAAGCAACAGTAGACTTTTTAAGAAAAGAAAAAGTTGCAGTTACTCGACTAAACGAAAAGGGGGACCTATATGAGTAGTTGGTTTAACAGTGTTTTTCCTAATGTGGTGCAATTAGGCTGGTTAGGTGATACCGGCTGGGGTACCAGCATTATTCAAACATTATTTATGACATTTTGGTCTGGTATTTTTGGTGGCATATTAGGATTAATCTTCGGAGTTATTCTAGTTTTAACTAAAAGTGATGGTATTAGACCAAACAAATTCTGGTTTAATATTTGTGACAAAATAGTTTCGATTTTCCGTGCAATCCCATTTATTATCTTGCTGGCCTTTATCGCACCAGTAACTCAAAAAATAGTGGGCACTCAGATTGGTGTCAAGGCTGCACTTGTACCTCTAACTTTGGGAGTTTTCCCTTTTTACGCCCGTCAAGTACAAGTCGCACTTGAAAGTGTTGATCACGGTAAAATTGAAGCTGCTCAAAGTTTGGGAGCTACAATTTGGGACATTATTTTTAATGTCTATATTAATGAAGCAAGATCAGAGCTTGCACGTGTTTCTACAGTTACAATTATCAGTTTAATTGGACTGACAGCAATGGCTGGTGCTATTGGAGCAGGAGGATTAGGTAATACAGCTATTTCCTATGGCTACAATAGGTTTAATAATGACGTGACGTTTGTTGCGACAGCTTTAGTCATTATTCTAATATTTATTATTCAGGTGATTGGTGACTTCTTCGCTACCAAGTTAAATCATCAAAATCATTAAATATAAAAAACAACGAGCTAAAAACTCGTTGTTTTTTCGTATTTATTAATAGAAATTATTTAACTGCATCCTTTAATGCTTTACCAGGCTTGAATGCTGGTACTTTGGTTGCAGGAATGGTCAAAGTCTTACCAGTTTGTGGGTTTCTACCTTTTCTAGCAGCACGATCACGTACTTCAAAAGAACCAAAACCAATAATTTGTACCTTTTCGCCTTTTGCCAAGTTATCTTTAATTGATTCAATCAAAGCGTCGATAACTTTTTCAGCATCCTTTTGCTTAAGGTCAGTTTTTGCTGCAACTTCTTTAGTAAGTTCAGATTTGTTAATTGAAGCCATAATTCTTCTCTTTTCTATAAAAAATATTACACATTCAATGCTAAAAATAGCCGGATATTTTCTATACCTAGACCACGTCAAGCATTGTGTCGCTTGATATTCGGCAACTTTTATTATTTTAGCACAGATATAGCTTCCTTCAACAGTAAAACGCTAAATGTTATATTTATTTTTCTTGTTTTAACAGGCGATTGACCATTTGTTGGTAATTCAAATACAAGGGTTTGAAACGAGAATGTTTTTCTTTTTGCCAGGGTTTTGGCTTACCACAAAAATGCAAAATCGAAGTGTTTTTCATAACCCATTCAGTATTAATTTCACCCGTACTTCTTGTCAAGTAAACTGAAAATGCCCTCGCATCATAGTTCCATCTTGTTTCGGGTATTTTTAAAATGTCCTCACCGTACAAGTAATTTAATATATCTTGGTCTGGCAAAATTAAAGTGTCGTGGTGTTCTTCAATTGCCTGTGTAATATCCTCAATATTTATTTTTACACGCATCTGGTCCAAATCCATTAGCATTATTCCTGAATTAAAATAGCCCGTTGACGTGCCAAGCCTAATGTTATTAATTGAACTCATAATGTCGGTTAAACCTTCATGTACCGAGGCCGCAAACATTTTACCTTTTAAGTCCAATTGCCATAAAGGGACGATGGAATTAATTACTAATATATCGGGATCGAGATAAATAATGCGGTGCAAATCAGCTGGCAAAATCTTGCTTGATAGTAATCTGAAATACATTTCTTTAGGATAGTCATGCAAGTTGAGCAGGGAATCGGGGAAGCTAATATTTTTATTCATTGTTAGCGTCATTACGTCAATGCCTATCTTTGCCCCAAATTTTTTTAATTTAGTCAAAGAGTGCCGATTGATATTGTCGTAAATCAGCCATACCCGAAAATTTTCATTCAAGTTGTTGAGTTTAAGTGAGTACATCATTACTTCAAGTGGTTTGATATAATTCTGGTCAATAGTGACCAAAATTTCGATTGGTTCTTTTTGCTGCTTTTCCATGGAGTCCTTCCTTTGAAGCGTAAGTTTCAATTTCATTCTTTACTAGTATAAAGCAAAAAAGAAATTATTACCTTATAATATAAGTGGTAAAAGTGTTAATCATTGGTTAAATTAGTTTATGTACAGCCTGTTTTCACTGGTAGACAAGAAATTATTTATTCAAAGTAGTAGAATGTATATAAATAAGTTTTTTAATAATGAGGTGTCAATATGAAGAAAAGACTATTGTTAAGTATAGTTGGAGTTGCTTCTCTTACTATTGGTTTGAGTACGAGCAGACCGGTTTTGGCCGCAGATACAACTGCAGCTTCTTCAAGTCAAAATCAGACTACTGTTTCAAGCACCAATACAGCTGAAGGAAATACCAATACCAGTACTAATACTGATCAAAATCAGACGAATACAAACGGAGATAAGAATAATACTTCGTCCCCGTCAGATACTAATAAGGAACCTAACAAGAATACTACTAATAACAATAACGCGTTTAAGTATGTTGGTAAAACTGTTAAGTTAAAGAAAAATGCCTATGTTTATGATAATAAAGGTAAAAGAATTAAAAACAAAAAGCTGAAAAAGGGAACAATTCTTTCAATTATTGGTCTTAAGACGGTTAAAAATAAGAGTTACTTGCAAATATCAGTCAATGGTAAGAAAAGTAAGAAACAAGAATACATTAAGCCCGGTAATGTGAAACTTTTTAAAGTTGCCAGCTATAAAGTCAAACGGAACGCAAAAGTTTATAATAGCAAAGGCAAGCTTCTGGTAAAAGGCAATAAATATTCTTACGTTAAAAAAGGTAAAACAGTTTATGTATTTAGCGTCAAGAAGGTCAAAGGTAAAAAGTTTGTAGGAATTTCTGATACAGAATTCTTAAAATGGTCTGATTTAGTTCACAAGACCGGTAAAGCGGTTATTAAATAATTTAGTTTTTGTTTTCTAGGAGGTATACAAATGACTGATCCAGTTTTAAAAAGAGTAGCTGTTAGAAAATATACTAGTGAAAAGGTAGCTCCAGAGGACATCAATAAATTGATCGCTGCTTTTCAGGCTGCTCCATGCGGCATGCATGAGGCAGATGTAATGCAAATGACGGTTGTCGAAGATGAAACCTTATTGTCTAAGATAGAACAGATAACAAATAATGCTTGCTATAATGCTCCATTGTTGTTTGTCATTAACGTCAAAAAAGATAGTAGTTTTGGCGAGAGGGATGCCTCAGTAGCGGCAGAGAATTTAATGATTGAAGCTGCAGAGTTAAACTTAGGTTCAGTTTATTTGATGAATGCGGCTTTAGTTCTTAATTCTGCGAATGATTTGCAAAAAGAATTGCTTATTCCTGCTGGTTTTCAGACATGTGTGATAGTAGCTTGTGGACATGCTGCTGAACAGCCAGATAATAATCGTGCCAATCGGTATCAGGTTATCAGAAAATAACAGGTCTTTTAAAAACCAAATTTTTAAAAAGCTTTAGTTAATCTTTTTACAAGAAAACTAAAGCTTTTTTGCTATCAAAATATATAATTTTTGCAGACTCAATGGTTTATGCAATCTGTACTTGGTATAATAAATAATGTAAGCGTTACAATTAAATTGTTTTTTCAGTTTGTTTAAGGAGTATAAGTCATGAAGAAAATTATTAATGATCCTGCTAATGTTGTACCAGAAATGGTTGAAGGTATGGTGAGATCTTACCCGCAATATCTTGAAAAAATAAAAGATACTGCAGCAGTTGTAAGAGCAGATAAAGACTCAATGAGCGGCAAAGTCGGCATTGTCAGCGGTGGAGGTTCAGGTCATGAGCCAACTCACGCTGGTTTTGTTGGTAAAGGTATGCTAAGTGCAGCAGTTTGCGGACAAGTCTTTACATCGCCAACCCCAGATCAAATTTATGAAGCAATTAAAGCTGTTGATCAAGGAAAAGGAGTTTTTTTAGTTATTAAGAACTATTCCGGAGATGTCATGAACTTTGATATGGCAAAAGATATGGCTGATATGGATAATATCAAAGTTAAATCCATTGTCGTTGATGATGATATTGCTGTTGAAAATAGTACTTTTACTCAAGGAAGACGCGGTGTTGCAGGGACAATTTTCATGCATAAAATTGTAGGGGCATTAGCTCAAGAAGGTGCTAGTTTAGACGAAATTGATGCCACTGCTAAAAAGGTCTTGCCGAATATTAAGACTATTGCTGTTGCCCTTTCAGCAGCAACCAATCCGGAAACTGGCAAACCAGGTTTTGTTTTAAAAGATGATGAAATTGAATATGGCGTCGGTATTCACTCTGAACCGGGTTATCGTCGTGAAAAAATTAGACCGGCAAAAGATTTAGTCACAGAATTAGTTGGAAAATTGAACGATGAGATGCACTTAGATGGGCACAAGAAATATGCGGTTTTAGTTAATGGCATGGGTGCGACTCCTTTAATGGAACAGTACATCTTTAGTAATGATTTACTTGATAAACTAAATGAGTTTAACGTCAAGCCGGCATTTATGAAAGTCGGCAATTATATGACTTCTTTAGATATGGCTGGTATTTCTCTTACTGTTTTTGAATTAGCAGATGAGAAATGGCTGGAGTATTTGAATAAGCCGGTTGAAACAATAGCTTGGTAATCACAAAGGAGTTTGTAATATGGGGTTAACTGTTAATAACTTAGTTGAATGGATGAATAATTTTGCCACTAAAATTGAGCAAAATAAACAATATTTAAGTGATCTTGACACTGCAATTGGTGATGGTGATCACGGCTTTAATATGAGCCGCGGTATGAGCGCTGTTAGTCAAAAATTAAGTACGATGCCAGATTCTATTACAGATGCTTTTAAGCAAATTGCTATGACTTTAATTTCTACTGTTGGTGGTGCTTCGGGACCACTTTACGGTACTGCTTTTTTAGAGATGGCTAAAAAAAGCAGCTCAACCAGTGATATCGGTGAATTATTAGAAGCAGCATTAACTGGAATAAAAAAGCGTGGTGGAGCTGTTCCTGGTGATAAAACTATGGTTGATGTTTGGACAGAATTAGTTCCTGAAGTAAAAGACCATTCTTTAACAGCCGCTAAAATTGATGAAGCAGTAGCTCACACCAAAGAACTGGTGGCTAAAAAAGGGCGGGCATCATATTTAGGAGAAAGATCGAAGGGTCATATTGACCCCGGTTCTCAATCAAGCGGCTATCTTTTTAAGGCATTATTAGAAACTGAGGGTATTCTATGAATTTAGGAATTACACTAGTTTCACACGTCCCAGAAATTACAAAAGGTTTGAACCAGCTCTTAAAGCAAGTTGCTAAAGATGTTCCTATTACGATTGCTGGTGGTACAAATGATCAAGACATCGGTACCAGTATGGATAAAATTTTGCAAGCATTTAGTGATAATCAAGCAAGCGAAATTCTGGCCTTTTATGATTTAGGTAGTGCCAAAATGAATTTGGAACTGGCGCAAGAAATGACTTCTAAGAAAATACATGTGTATGATGTCTCTTTTATTGAAGGAGCATATACAGCAGCAGCTTTGGTAGAAGCTGGAGTTGATCTGTCTGAGATTGAACAGCAACTAGGACCATTAAAAATTAAAAAGTGAGCTCACAATATTTTTTATTGCAGAAAGGGTTTACATTAAACTAATAAAGTAATATATTCTAAATGGGGACAGTTTACTACTAATAATTATTTTGAGACTTTAAAGGGCTCAATAATCATAGTAGGAGATAAAAATGAATAGTAACTTAATAATGCAATTAATGGGTGAGTTTTTCGGAACTATCATCTTAGTATTGCTAGGAGATGGCGTTTGCGCCGGTGTCAATCTAAAAAAGTCAAAAGCTGAAGGCAGCGGCTGGGTCGCAATTTCTTTTGGCTGGGGCTTCGCTGTAACATTTGGCGTGTTCTGTGTCAGTTGGCTTTGTCCAGGGCATTTTAACCCAGCAGTGTCATTAGGTATGGCAATTGCAAATAAATTACCTTGGTCTTCAGTTTTGCCATATATTGTGGCACAAATAGCCGGCGGCTTTATTGGTGGTATCCTAGTTTGGTTGACATACTACCCACATTGGGCAAAAACAACTGATAAAGGAGGAATTTTAGGTTCTTTCGCTACGGAACCGGCAATTAGAAACTATGGTTGGAATTTCTTTACAGAAATGATTGCAACCTTTGTCTTAGTTTACGGTTTACTCGGATTGACCAATATTAAGTTGGCTCCTGGATTGAATCCACTATTAGCCGGATTTTTGATTACAGCAATCTGTCTTTCCTTGGGAGGACCTACTGGAATCGCTATTAACCCGGCTCGTGACCTTGGTCCAAGACTAGCACATCAATTTATGCCAATAGCTAACAAAGGAGACTCAGATTGGGCTTATAGTTGGGTTCCAGTCTTTGGTCCGTTTCTTGGTGGTACATTAGCTGCATTATTGTTTAATCTTTTATCATAAAGTTCAACTGTAATATCAAAAACTCATGACTGAAAAGTCATGAGTTTTTTTATGCCCAAATTATTGATATTCATCTGGTTTAAAATGTCGCAGTATTTCGATCCCTTTGCGCTGATACTTGTTTGGTATGAAACTTTTTCTCATTGCTATCTGCATGTATGCCCACAATTTTTGACCTGGTTTTAATCGAATGACGTGAATATCAGAAACCTCTTTTAGACTGCTTTCCATGGCAAGAGCAATGCCTACATTGCGTTTAACTAATTCTATCATCATTCTCATTGTAGTAGCAGTGTATGAAATCTGTGGCGTAAAATCACCCAACTTCGCTTCCTGCTCCAAACATTCTCTAGTTAAATAACCTCTTTTACGAGCGACAAACTTGCGGTTGCGTAAGTCGGATGCATTAATTTGGTGGACATCCCGCCACTTGTCGCTTGTACTGGTAATAATGACTAGTTCAGTTCTTTGCAGGTTATGAATAAAATATTCGGGATCATTAATAGGAACCATCCACGAATATATTGCCACATCTACAGTGCCGTCGGTCAAGTCAGAAAATGCGTTAGCCGATCTTTCAATTCTAGATTCAATTAGATTGGCAATATTTGCTTGATAAAACTTTTGAATAATATCGGCAATGTAAAGGCTACCGGCCTCTCCAGAAAAGGCAAGCCGAATTTTTTTGTCACTGGCATGCATCACATCATAATTGATACTGGCGATATCTTGCAATAGAATTTTTGCTCTTTTATAAAGTAAGTCGCCGGCATCGGTCAAAGTTATTTTACTTTTGCGATTTTTTTGCAATATTA
>CAMLRL010000004.1 GCA_946482465.1 uncultured Lactobacillus sp. | reverse complement strand
ATTTGGCTGATTTCATTCGTGAAGTAGAAAACGGCACTTTTAAAGGTGAATAACTAGTAAAAATCAAGTAGAGTTCTACTTGATTTTTATTTTGACTATTAAATCGCAGACACCATTTATTCTATATTCTTATATGTTGTTTTAGTTTTAATTAGCAAGCGGTTTTTTACTTACTTTTTAATAATGGTGGTAAGATGAACATGAAGAGTAGTAACTGTTAAATAACAAGGAGCTGACAAAATAATGAGGTATTTTATAGCGATTATGCTTATCATTAGTGGATGTGCCTTTATTTTCGATCTGTGTTTTAGCCTTTACTTAACATTTAGTCAACATATTAAGCAGGAAAAATATTCTCACTTCCAGCGTAAATTCAGCACATTGCTTCTTTTAATCCCTGCAATGAATGAATATTCGACATTGAAGCGAGATATTCCCGGATTGCTTACATTACACGATAAATGCAAAAAATTTATTGATTTGAAACTAGTTTTTATAGACGATGCTTCTAGCGATGGCACTACAGAATTGCTAGATGAATGGTCACAATCTAACCCTGAAAATCTCTACATTATCCATCGTATTAAGCCTAATGCACAGCAAGGTAAAGGACCGGCGCTGCAAGACGCAATTAATCATCTGCTTAAAATGAATTTTCCTGTAAAACAGACATTAGTTGGAATTATTGATGCAGATAGTCATTTTGATAGTAACTATTTAAACAAAGTAGTTAATGCCTTTGAAAATTCAAATTATGACTTGGTTCAAACACGCGTAGATGTCTATAATACAGTAGACAATCTGACGATTATGCAAAATTTTGAATTATCCATTTACAACGGTTTGTTGCAAATGGCCCGTACTAATTGGGGCACGGCTCTCGCATCTGGCAATGGACAATTTGTTACATTAACCATGGCGGAAAAAGTTGGTTGGTCCTCTTCTCTACTTGAAGATTGTGAGTTTTCACTAAAAGGACTGTTAAAAGGTTATTATGGCACCTTCTTAAATACCGTTGCAATTAGACAAGAAGGTATCACTAATCTTGGCAAGCTAATCCGGCAACGCACAAGATGGTGTCAAGGTGGTCTGCAATGTCTAAAAATTTATGGTGAGAAAATTATCAAATCTGACCGGATATCAGCTGGAATTAAGGCCTTTATCCTATTGTTTTTATTAGTGCCTTATGTATCAGTTATCGTAGTCCCATCCTCAATCGTGTCGGTTATTACGCTGATTGCTTATGCCAGATACAATTTGGGGGCAAGCTTAGCAATTATCTTAGCCCTTTTATTAACTGAATATACCATTAATGGTTTAATGATTAAAAAGCAGTGGTTTGAAACTGGCTTTAGTACAGTTAGCAACCCAATTGAGATTTTAAGAATCATTTTTAGTTTTGGTATTTACCGCTGGGTATTATCATTTATCCCCTACCGTTCAATTGGTAGAGAATTAATTGGCAATAATTCTTGGACCAAAACTAGTCATACTTAAGCTTTACTTTGGCAAAATAAAACGCGCTTTATCTAGCGCGTTTTTCTTTATGCGATTATATTATGTCTTGGACCAATTCAATTAATTGGAGGAAGAGGCTTTTCGTTTCTAATCATCGTTGATTTAACAGCCATCTAAAACTTTCCCAATTCCAATCTTGCTTTATCGCTTTTATCAATTTCTTTAGCTAGGATAGTTTCAAATTGCGTTTTATAGCCCATAATGGCATTAGCAATCTGTTTAGCTGCATTTTTTGCATTTTTATCGGTAGAGGTTGGTAACAATAACGCGATTTTTTTGACTTTGTCCTTTTTATAAGTCGTTTTATCCTGGTCCTCACCCTTTATTACCTCTTCAATAGCATGTGCATTTTTTAAGTTTAATTCTAGCTTTTCGCAGTCTTCATCCGCTTTATTGTTAAAAGCAGCATTAATTGATTCTAATATTGGTGCTACATCGATTTTTGAAGCTTCAAAGCTTTTGACAGGAGTATCCTGCAAAAAATTGCCACGGTATTTAACAATGTGGTGCATCGCCAAAAAAATCTCACGTAAATCAAATTTGCGATTTTCTGTCATTAAAGCTTGACGCAGATGTTAAATTGTCGGATATTTCTGATAAAACTTTGCATCTTCTTTGGCAGTTGGGAAAACAATTGCGGCGTACTTTTTCCGATCTTTATCTAAAGGGGAAACCCATGATTGATGAAGACGAACGAAGAAACTTGAATCAACTTCAGCCATTGGCTCCGCAAAAATTTCTTCTAACAATCCTAAACGCCATTTTCTTCGTTTAAGCCGACGGCGTGGAGTTCTAAAGCCGCGACGATCTGCGGCTGAATGTCCTTCTTCAAATAAATGTGAACCGATAGCGGTTTTACCACGTAACTTTAAAAGATTATTTTTCTTGTCGGCTGCAGCCCAACCACATGAGTTTGTCCCGATATCAAGACCTAATATATAGTCATCCTTTTTTTGACTCATTTTCCTTCTCCTAATGATTTTTTAATTACTATAATCATACACTTAAAAAGGAATATAACCTCTATTTTTTAGTATACGAAAAATGATGGCTTAACTAGCCATCATTTAGCAAAAGTACTTATTTCGATTTTTCTTTAATTGTTTCTGCAGATTTTGCCAGCAGTTTTTCTTCTTCATCAGTCAAAGCCAATTGGACTTGTTGAACTATGCCGTCACGTCCAACGATTGCTGGGTATGATAAGTAAGTACCATATTTCTCCTGGTAATTTGAAACCGGAAGCTCTGTGCGAGCGTCACTTTCAATTGTTTCTACTAATCTAGTAACAGCTGCTGCAATCCCATAATTGGTGTATTGCTTACCCTTATAAACAGTTTGACCGCCAAATTTAATTTCATCATTTAAGTCTTCAAGCTTCCAAGGCTTGTCTTTAACCAATTCCGTAATTGGTTGCTCCAAAACTTTAACAGTTGACCAAGCAGTAAATTGCGAATTACCGTGCTCACCTAAGTTAAAGCCTTCAACTGAACGAGGATCAACGTTCAAACGCGAGCCGACAGCCCTTTTCATTCTTGAAGTATCAAGAAGTGTACCCGTTCCAATGACATGCTTTTTAGGTAAACCAGTCAATCCTTGATACATATTAGTAATTGCATCAACAGGATTAGTAATTGCGACCAAAATGCCATCAAAACCACTCTTTTTGATTGAAGCAGCAATGTCCCCAATTCGTTCTCTATTATAGTTTAATTCCGCAAAACGCTCGCCACCAGCTTCTAAACTAATGTTACCAAAAGCACTAATAATAATATCGGCATCTTTTAAAGCAGAATAGTCATTAATTACAATGTTGGTGTGATGCTTCAAGTTAGCCATTGCATCTTGGAAATCAAGCTCATCCGCAGTAACTTTTGCCTCATTTACGTCAATTAAAACCAAGTCATCAACCAAACCTGAAACAAGTAACTGATGTGCTACTGTGCTACCAACATGACCATCACCTATGATGCCAATCTTATTACTCATGATATTTGTCCTCCTAGAAAGTAATTTAAAGTATTATCTAAAAAATTTGTTATCTTTCATTATAGCTGTTTTCTATTAAAGATGAACTTAAATTTAAAAAATAATTAAATCTGCTAACGGAGTTTCAACAAAAATTAAAAAATGATTTCAACCCTTTTTATCTTTCATGAACTATACTAAGCATTAGGAGGTTCATTATGAGACAAATAAAAATTGGTAACACTAACTTTAGTGCTTCTGCAATCGCATTTGGGATAATGCGGATGAACAAGCTGTCAGTTGATGAAGCTGTTAAAGCATTAGAAACTGCTCATGACACAGGAATTAACTTTATTGATTCTTCAGACATATATGGTCATGGCAAATCAGAAGAAATTTTTGGCGAAGCTTTGGAAAAGTCTTCACTTAGTCGTGATGATTTTTACATTCAATCAAAAACTGGAATTTTTGAGGATGAATCGCAAAACTTCAAGACAACTCGCTATGATTTTTCAAAAGAACATATCATTAAAAGTGTTGATGGCATTCTTTCTCGCATGAAAATTGACTATTTAGACAGCCTACTTTTGCATCGTCCAGATGCATTGATGGATCCTGCCGAAATTGCGGCTGCGTTTGATGAACTGCAAAAAGATGGTAAGGTGCGTCATTTTGGTGTGTCCAACTTTAACCCAATGCAAGTCGAACTATTGCAGGCTGGATTGAGTCAAAAATTGCTGATTAATCAATTGCAATTGAGTGTCATGCACACTGGCCCAATTGACTTTAATATCCACACTAATATGACTGATGCTCGTAGCATTGATCACGACCGCGGTGTCTTAGACTATTCACGCTTACACAATATGACTGTTCAAGCTTGGTCACCATTCCAATATGGTCAAATTGAAGGTAACTTTATCGGCAACCCTATGTTCCCAGAAGTTAACGATGTATTACAGAAACTAGCGGACAAAAAGGGCGTTTCTAAAAACGCAATTGCAGCCGCCTGGATACTACGTCACCCAGCAATTGGTCAGGTAATCATTGGAACCATGACACCAGAACACATTGTTGACAGTGCTAAAGGTGCAGGCGTCTCACTAACAGCTCAAGAATGGTACGATATTTACCTAGCTGCTGGCAATGACTTGCCTTAAATTTCCATCTAGAAATAATACTCTAGCATTTGTAAAGAAAAGCTAACTAAATATAAAAAGCCTAGATTGTTGTCTAGGCTTTTTTATTGATGTAATGATTAGAATAGTATTCTAAAGATTTTTACTTACAACGGACGTTACCGTTTGAATCATATCCATCATAGTACGTAACAGCTAAACCAATTCCAATAGTTTTTATTGTTTTGCTTTTTAAATCATCTCTATGGGCAAAATTTGCCTGAGCGTCTTTATAAACAAATTGTTGAAAGGCTTCTTGTGCCATTTTCTGTGGAGTATTATACGTGACAAGTGTTTCTAGCTCTCCATATTTAGCTCCAGCATGCATATCAGAAACTTTATATTCCATATTCTAAACAATTAATAAATAGAAGTCAGAAAAAATTTTACTTTTGTCAGTCTCTTTTACGTTGATAGCTATTAGGAATATTTAGTTTTTTACGATATTTCGCGATTACCCTCCTACTCAAAGTAACACCGTGATTCGCAAAATGTTCGACTAATTGCTGATCACTTAATGGCTGCTGAGAACTTTCTTGATCAATTAACTTTTGCAAATCATACTCAATTCGTGCCTGAGATAAATCGGTCGTAACTTTGCGTGGAAATAAAATTTTTAAACTAAAAATTTTATTCTGACACTGGATGTATTTGTCCTTTATTGCCCTACTAATCGTACTTGGAGCTAAGTTCAATGCATTAGCCGCATCTTTTAAGCCTAAAGGTTTTAATTCCTGCGTTTGCATTGTAGTTAAAAATGCTCTTTGATATTCACCAGCATATTTTCCCAAGCGAAGGATAGTTTGTTGCCGCTGGTCTATTGCATTTTTCATTTCTAAATAATCTTGACGTTGTTGCGAAAAATATTTACCTTGATCAGATTGTGTTTTTAATTCCTTGTAAGTTTTTTCATCAAATAGTAATTCGGGAATTTGTGACTTCGCTGTTTCAATTGTTAGTCGTCCATCTTCAACTTTAAAAATCAAATCAGGTAACAAATATTGAACGTTTTGCTCAGTCACATATTCACTTGCTGGTGTCGGATCTAGTGTCTGAATGTTAGCTAGTGCCTGCGTTAATTGACTAGCCGAAAAATCTGACTGCTCCCATTTTTGTGGATCCGCAAGTAATTCCAAACTGTCAGAAAGTAAAATTTGCATTGCAGTTTCATCAAAGTTCTCTTTTTGACGAGCTTGAATTAACAGGCATTCATTTAGACTACTTGCACCAATCCCACATGGATCTAAACTTTGTAATAGTACTTTTGCTTGCTCTAAATCTGCAAGTGAAAATTCTGAGGCTTGAGCAAGTTCGTTTAATTTGGCACGCAGATATCCATCATCATCCAAATTATAAATTAGTAACTTAACAGCGCTCTTTTCCTTATTACTCCAGTCACTCATCCTTACCTGTAATAAAAGATGATCGGGCAAGCTTTCACTTTCAGTATCACCAATCCATTCCAGGCTATGAGTTTCACTTTTAGGTTCAGCCAATGAAACAAAGGGATTACTCTCGCTTAATTCCTTCATTGCACTAACCAAATCATAGGTGCTATAAGATAAAACAGTTAGGTTTTGCTGAAGTTTAGGCGACAAAAAAAGCCGCGTAACTAACTGCTCTTTCGGTTTTAAGACCATTTTTTGCAATCGTGTCATCGGCTTTTCTCCTTCTAATTTAGTAAATAACTATATTACTTGTATTCTAGTTATAAATAATAGCGCTTTCTTTTGCAAAAAACTAAAAATATTTTAAAAAAATATTTTAAAAAAAGATTTTCCTATGCGAAAACATTAATTAATAAGCCTTTTGCACTGCCGCATATATTTAGATTCATTTGACACATTTTTATTAATACTTTATGCTAAACATATTAAAGGTTTGGAGGTAATTTGATGATTTCTAATCAGCAATTACAGCAGAATAACCGTTATTACTATAGCTACTATAGATAAGGTCTAAGTTCATCTAGATGAATTTAGACTGAAAAGTTTGAATTTATCTATGATGGCTATAGCTTTTTGAGTGTAATTAGTCACATAGGTTTCTAAGTGGCTAATTATTAGAGCAAAATAGTACTAATAATTAATTTATAGATCAGTTAATGATACCCACTTAGAAATAAGTGGGTATTTTTTATGGAGGATTGCAAAATGCAAATCAAAAAATTAATGGCAGGAATAAGTTTAGCCGGATTACTATTATTAGGAGGCTGCAGCAATAATAAAAAAGCTGATAATGATTCAGACGTAAAACACGTTGGTGTTTTACAAGTCGTTCAACACCCTTCTTTAGACAAGGCATACAAGGGCTTTAAAAAGGGGTTAAAGGAAGAAGGTTATGTCGAAGGCAAAAACCTTAAGATTGATTACCAGAATGCACAAAATAATCAAGATAATCTGAAGAGTATGAGTGAAAAATTGGTTAACGAGAAATCCGATTTAATGCTTGGTATTGCAACTCCTGCTGCTCAAAGTTTGGCAAATGCTAGTCAAGATATCCCAATTGTGGTTACCGCCGTCACCGACTTAAAGGCAGCTAAGCTAGTTAAGTCCGATGCTAAACCTGGCAAAAATGTTACTGGGACCACTGATATGGTTTCGATCGAGAGACAGATTAAGCTACTTCTATCAATTGTTCCCAAGGCTAAAACAGTCGGTATTATGTACAATGCCGGTGAGTCAAATTCAAAAATTCAAGCAGATTTAGCTACAGCTGTTCTTAAAAAAGCAGGAGTCAAAGTTTTAATTAAGACAGCTAACTCAACTAACGATGTTCAACAAGTAACTGAAACTTTAGCTTCAAAGGTTGACGGTATTTTCGTTCCTACCGACAATACTTTTGATTCCGCTGCAGACGTTGTTGGTAAAGTTGTTAAAGAAAAGAAAGTGCCACTAGTGGCAAGTTCAGTTGATCAGGTTAAAACTGGTGGACTTGCTTCAATCGGAATTGATTACGAATTACTTGGCGAACAAACTGGAAAAATGGCAGCTAAGATTTTAGCTGGTAAAGCTAAGCCAGCTGACATGCCGGTTGAGAAAGCTCATGACATGAAGTTAGTTGTCAACAAGAAAATGGCTAAGGCACTTGGAATTGATCCCAAGTCAATCAAAGCACCTAAATAACTGTAAGAAGTATAATTCTGGCCGCTAATATCAGCGACCTTTTTTATTCGGCTAAAACACCCTCCTTCCCTATTTCCAGACACAACCATAACAAAACTTGACTTTTTCTTCTTTTTTTCCTATAATTTTTTCATCAAGGTTGGAGGTATTTGATAATGAATGTTTGTCAAAATTCACAACTGAATAACCGTTATTACTTTAGCTACTTTAGATAGTGTTTGAATTCATCAAGGTGAGTTCAAACAAAACGCAAGTTTGAATTTATCTATGATGGCTAGAGCGATTTGTTTACGGTTAGCCACATAACTTTTAAGTGGCTAGGCGCAACTATTAAAATTACAAAATAATTTTTGTGATACCCACTTAGAAGTAAGTGGGTATTTTTTTATGGAGGATTGCAAAATGCAGATCAAAAAATTAATGGCGGGGCTAAGTTTAGCCGGATTACTCTTATTGGGTGGATGTAGCAATAATAAAAAAGCTGATAATGATTCAGACGTAAAACATGTTGGTGTTTTGCAAGTCGTTCAACACCCATCCCTTGACAAAGCATATGTTGGATTTAAAAAGGGACTTAAAAAAGGTGGTTACGTTGAAGGTAAAAACCTCAAGATTGACTACCAAAATGCTCAAAACAGTCAGGACAACTTGAAGAGTATGAGTGAAAAACTCGTGAACGAAAAGTCAGACTTAATTCTTGGAATAGCAACCCCAGCAGCACAAAGTGTGGCTAACTCAACTCAAGATATCCCAGTAGTTGTTACTGCCGTAACGGATTTAAAAGCTGCTAAGTTAGTTGATTCGAACGCAAAACCAGGCAGAAATATTACTGGTACAACCGACATGGTTTCAATTGACAAGCAAATCAAATTGCTTTTATCAATTGTTCCAAAAGCTAAAACAATTGGCGTTATGTACAATGCTGGTGAATCAAATTCAAAGATTCAGGGAGATTTAGCAATCAAGGCTCTTAAAAAAGCTGGTGTAAAAGTAGTAGTTAAGACAGCTAATACAACTAATGACGTTCAACAAGTAACTGAAACTTTGGCAGGAAAAGTTCAAGGTATCTATGTTCCAACTGACAATACTTTTGCTTCGGCAGCTTCAATCATTGGTAAGGTTGTTAAAGAAAAGAAAATTCCGTTGGTTGCCGGCTCAACTGACCAAGTTAAAACTGGTGGTTTAGCTTCAATCGGTATCGACTATGAATCACTTGGCGAACAAACAGGAAAAATGGCTGCTAAAATTTTAGATGGCAAAGCTAAACCTGCTGATATGCCAGTTGAAAAAGCAGAAAAATTACAATTAGTTGTTAACAAAAAGATGGCTAAGGCCATTGGAATTGATCCTAATTCCATTAAGGCCCCAAAATAAATAGCAGAAAGGTAGCGTGAATGTAGAACAATGTTAAATACTTTTTGGGAATTACTTCTCTCAGCATCCTCACAAGGACTGCTTTGGTCACTAATGGCCATTGGCGTATACTTAACTTTTCGGATTCTTGACTTGGCCGATATGACCGCAGAAGGCAGTTTTCCCTTGGGCGGAGCAATCGCCACAATGTGTCTAGTTAAAGGCGTTAACCCCTTTATAGCTACGCTAGCAGCTTTTGGCGGCGGTTTAATTGCAGGACTAGTGACAGGAGTTTTAAATACTAAATTACGAATCCCGTCATTATTGGCTGGAATCATCACAATGACTGGCCTGTACTCGATTACTTCAAGGGTCATGCAAAATGCCGCTAATGTTTCTCTTTTAGGTAAAGAAACAATTTTCTCAATCGCGCAAAAATGGGGCTTATCCAGAAATAATGCAGTTATCGTTATGGGATTAATCATTGCCCTACTAGTAATAGCTTTACTTGTAATTTTCTTCAGAACTGAAATTGGTTTAGCAATGCGGGCAACTGGTGACAATCCACAAATGAGTGCCGCAAATGGTATCAAGACTGAGCAAATGAAGATTTTAGGTTACATGATTTCTAACGGCTGTATTGCTCTTTCCGGTGCGTTACTTGCCCAAAATAATGGTTTTGCCGACTTAAACTCTGGTGTAGGTACCCTAGTTATCGGTTTAGCTTCAATCATTATCGCAGAAGTTCTTGTACGCAACTTGCCAATTTGGGGACGTTTACTCACTTTAGTCTTAGGCGCAATTATTTACCGCTTGATTTTAGCTTTAGTTTTCCAGATGAACGTTGAACCTGCAGATGCCAAATTGGCTTCTGCCTTAGTTCTAGTTGTATGTCTTGTATTACCTAATTTCCATTTACCGCGTAATCTAAAGGGAGGGAAAAACCATGCCAGAAGTACTAAAGATTAAAAATTTACACCAAACTTTTGAAAGTGGCACCGTTAATGAAAACAGAGTGCTGCGCGGCGCTAATTTAGATTTAGAGGCTGGTGATTTTGTTACCATCATCGGTAGTAATGGTGCTGGTAAATCCACTTTACTAAACAGTATTGCTGGAACCATTCCGGTGCAAGAAGGACAAATCATTTTAAACGGAACTGATATTACCAAATTACCTGTTACCAAGCGTGCTAAAAATATAAGCCGAGTTTTTCAAGACCCTAAAATGGGAACAGCAGTAAGATTGACTGTAGAAGAAAACTTAGCCTTGGCAATGAAACGTGGACAAAGACGTGGCTTTCGTCCGGGAGTTAAAAAGCAAGATCGCAAGTTCTTCAAAAAACAACTCGCTCAGTTAGGACTTAATCTTGAAAACCGTTTGGATACAGAAATTGGTTTATTATCAGGTGGTCAACGTCAAGCAATTACATTATTAATGGCCACATTGCAACGGCCAGATTTAATTTTACTTGATGAGCACACTGCTGCTCTTGATCCCAAAACTTCAATCACAGTAATGGAATTAACCGAAAAGCTAATTAATGACCAAAAGCTAACTGCTTTCATGGTTACACACAACATGGAAGACGCTATTCGCTACGGCAACCGGCTAATTATGTTACATCAAGGAAAAGTTGCAGTTAACTTAGCAGGTGAAGAAAAGCAAAGCTTAACAGTACCTAAATTAATGGAATTATTCCAAAAGCAAGTGGGTGCTGAAGTTGAAGACGATGCTATGTTATTAGTATAAAAATTCTAAAATAAAAGCTCTGGAATAATACTTTCAGAGCTTTTATTTTTGTTTCAAATCAAAAAAATGATTGCAATCATCTTTCTCCCCCGCAATATTTTTTGTCTTCTAATAACCAAAATATCAATTACATACTTAAAAAAGTTTCACTCACAATAGCAAGTGAAACTTTTTTAATATAAGTATTTCTTTACAGCTTCTTTAGGATCCATCCCCACACGAATTTTCAATTCTAACTCAATCGCTACATCAGCAATGATTGATTGTGGGTCAATCACCTTATAAGGATGATCAGGGGCTTTTTCTTGGGCTAAAGAAAGCTCAGTACAGCCTAACAAAATAACGTTACAGCCGTACTCATCATGCATCTTACGCAAAATACTATGATATAGTTCTGCGTCCACTACACCCTTTTGCTTGATGTTAGTATAAATCAGTTCAGTAACCATCGGCTGAATTTCAGGACCACCCAGTTCTGCCTGACGGCCAACTGCCGTAATTTCGTCAACATATAAATGGTCATAAATTGATCCCTCAGTCGCAATTACACCAATTTTCTGCTCATTAGGATATTCTTCAACAAATCGGTGCACCGCGATCCGCATCATATGCAAAAAAGGGACATCGGTTAGACCAGCAAGGTCATCATAAAAATAGTGTGCTGTATTACACGGCATGATAAAGAAATCTGGACCTAATTGCGCCTGTTGTAAAACATCTTCACGCAAATTGATGAAAAAGTTAGGTTTGGAATGGTCTTTAATATATGCTGTTCGATCAGGTACTTGGGCGTCATTAACCAAAACATAATTTAAATAGTCTTGGTCTTTAGTGATTTTAATTCGGTGGTTAAGTTGTCTTGCAAGACTTTCAGTTGCAATTGTCCCCATACCACCAAGAATTGTAAAAAAGTTTCTCATTTTTGCGCTTTTCTCACTATTTAAAGTGCTCGTTCTGTCCTTCCAGCTCATTAATCATTTGCTGGGCTACATTGATGTCAGAAGGATAAGGAGTATTGACACCGCGAACCTTTTGGAAGCCATCTTCACCCTTACCACAGATTAGAACGACGTCACCATTTTTTGCCATACTAATTGCATCATAAATTGCTTTTTGTCGATCTAATTCGATTGTGACATCAACTTTGGAGTGATCAATTCCCGCGTCAATTTCTTGGCAGATCTCCATTGGATCTTCAAAACCTGGATCATCAGTTGTCAAAAAGGCCTTGTCAGCATATGCATTCAAACTCTTACTAAAACCAGGACGTCGTGAAATGCCCTTATCACCAGGTGCACCGACTACTACTATGATTTTTGGATTATCAAATTCACGTTGCATGAAGCCCATTAAAGCCATCATTGATGCTTCATTATGAGCATAATCAACAACTACCACACCATGATCCTTAGTAATTTCAGTTTGCATTCTTCCGGGAACAGATACTTGGCTTATACCTTTGGCAGCAGGGTCATGTTCCATGCCTGCCAAGCCTGCGCCAATAACTGCTGCAGTTCCGTTGGACTCGTTAAAATCACCAAGCATCTTCAACTGATAATCACCAGCTATCTTAAGCTGCTTTGCCTTGTCACTAACACAAAGAACTTGGAACTTCGTACGAGCCATATCAAGTTCTTCCGTAGAAAAGCGGAAGTCAATTGTTTGCTTTAAGCTCGGATTGGTGAACTTTTCATCCGCAAATAAGTAAATACTATCGGGATCTGTTGTCGTTGTAGCTGCTGCGTAGACTTCATCAAAGTGGGCTGTTTGCGCATTGATAATACACTTGCGCGCATTAACCAACAGCTGTAACTTACAATGCAGATAATCCGCAAAGTTTGGGTGTTCATTTGGTCCAATATGATCAGGCGAAATGTTCAAAAAGAAGCCTAAATCATAAGTTAAGCCAAAGACACGGTTACGCTTATAAGCCTGACTAGAAACTTCCATTACCAAATGAGTCATTCCGTTATCAACTGCTTCACGCATATCACGGAACAAATCAAGCGACTCCGGTGTAGTTAAACTCGACTTAAAAGTATCTTCTGGCTTTTGACCAACGACATTGTTAACAGAAGAAATTAATGCAGTACGTCCACCATTAACTTGATCTAGCATCCCCTTTAAAAAGTAAGAGGTTGTTGTCTTGCCCTTAGTTCCAGTAATTGCAATTACATACAAATCATCTTGTGGAAAACGGAAAAATGCCGCAGATAGCAATGCCATTGCCTTTGAAACATCGCGAACAATCAGTGCGTGCATCCCTTTACCTTCTGGGTAGGGCTGTTCAGCCACATAACAGTTAGCACCATTATCTTTTGCCATTGATAAATAAGTTGGTCTAAAACCGGCACCTTTGCAGAAAAACAAGGTGTTGGTTTTAATATCACGTGAATCGTATGACACATATTCCATTTTGGTCATAACAGTATCTTGAACTGCGCTCGATTTAAGTAAGTGATGTTCTTTTAATATTAAAATACAGGTATTTAAAGAAATACTCATGCTATACCCCTCTATTTGTTATCTAGTCAAAATTATAACACAGCTAGGCTAGAGATTTTGTGTTCTTTGGGTCTAATGGCAAACAAATGATAAAACGTGTCCACTTATCGTCGGATTCACAGCGAATCTTGCCATGGTGTAAGTCGACTATGCTCTTGGTAATAGCTAAGCCAAGTCCAGTTCCTCCAGTTTGAGTATTCCGCGAGCCTTCCATACGATAAAAACGCTCAAAGATTTTCTTTAAAGAGTCCTTTGGAATGCGCTCACCGTTATTTTCTACTCGCAATTCAACCTCATTATTATTAACTAAATTGGCAATCAAGTTTATTTGGGTAGCACCGGTACCATATTTCAAGGCATTAGTAATCAAATTATTATACACACGCACTAATTTTTCTGGGTCAGCTTGAATCGTCAAGTCTTTGGGTCTTGTTTCAATGTTAAAAACAACCCCTTTTTCATCTGCTTCAAATTCAAAACCAGCCGCTACCTGTTCAAGCATTGAAAAAATATGCAGGGAAGTCAGGTTTAAACTAGTATTAGTAGATTTTAGCGTTGTATATTCAAGCAAATCATGTGCAAGTGACTTCATTTGTTCTGCTTTAGAATACGCAATGTTAAGGTAGCGTTGCTGTTCTTCAGGATCGTCTACACCAGATTTAAGCAAGCCGAGATAACCTATAATTGATGTTAATGGCGTCCTAATATCATGTGAGACGTTGCTAATTAATTCATCTTTTGATTGCTCAATTGCCCTTTCTTCATTAATTGCATTTACAGTACTGTCAACTAAAGAATTGATTGAATCAATCACCTTCTGTAAATCGGTTTTTACTTTAAACGAAATAGTATGGTCAAAGTGACCTTGAGCAATATAGTGCAGCTCTGAAATAACATGGCGCAACTGCATTTGATGATAACGTCTAATTAAACGCCAATATAAGACAATCAAATCGCCGACGCCCATCATGACTAAAAACGTATTTTGCCAGGACCATAGGTGTCGGCCTCCAGCAAACGTAATTGTTTTTTTTAAAAAATAAATACCGTTTACTAAGTTCTTATTTTGCAAAATCGTCAAATTAATCAAAATAACAATGGATAAATTGAGCAACAAGAGTAGCACAATTGTAATCACGCCTTCAGCAAACAGTTCACTTTTTTCCGTAGCTGTTAACTTGACATGTTCTTTATTCATTTTTATTTAGGCCTCAACCTTATAACCTACACCCCAGACAGTCTGGATAACGTCTTCGCCGCCAGTAGCTTTCTGGATTTTGTCACGCAAATGCGAAACGTGGACCATTACAGTCTTGGCCGAGACAATAGATTCCTGTTGCCATACTCGTTCGAAAATTTCGTCAGCAGAAAAAACACGATTTGGGTGACTAGCAAGTAAATACAAAATGCCAAATTCCAATGCTGTTAACTGAATATCTTTGCCATCAATTGTTTTTACTTCGTGTGAATCACGGTTAATAACTAGCGGCCCGATTTCCAAAACATCTGGTTCATCATCCTTAACTTGCTTTTGACTCCGACGTAAAAGTGAACGTACCCGAGCCATTACTTCAAGCGGATTAAATGGCTTTGAAACGTAGTCATCAGCACCAGTAATTAGGCCTTGAATTTTATCCATGTCGCCGGTTTTAGCTGACACAATAATAATTGGAATATCAGAGTCCTTTCGAACTTCTTTAATTACATCAATTCCGCTCATACTTGGCATCATTACGTCCAAAATCATTAACGAAATATCAGGTGTAGTAGTTAATTTAGTGATAGCTTCTTTACCACTATATGCTATAACCGGAGTATAACCTTCATTCTTTAGATAAATACTCAATAATTCAACAATTTCTTTATCGTCATCGACTACTAAAATTTTCATAGGGCTTTGTCCCTTCTTTTTATTTATTAATTATTGTGAATAATCTCTACTACTTATAGTGTAGCAGACTCTATAATTCATATTTTAGCTAATTTTGTTACAATCACCTAACATTCACACATAACTTATCTTTTTGTTAAAAAAGCTGGGCACTTGGCCCAACTTTTAGCTAAAATCATTTATTCCATTCAAGTATTTAATTACCCATTGCCGGTCAAGAAAGCCAATAAATTTACCATCATGATCCTGAACCGCAACTTTTTCGGCATTACATAAAAGGCTGAGCACTTTAGCCAACTTTTCATCAACGCTGATTGTTGGAAGCTGCTCACTTTCTTGTCCATGATCTTCAGCCAGTCGATTGAAGAAGATTGCTTGCCTTACAGGCGTTTCGTAGATATCCTTACCCAAGCTGCCACGGAAAAAGTCTTGGACGAATTGATTAGCCGGATGACGCAAGATTTCATTGGGCTCACCCACTTGGAGCAGCTCACCATCTTTCATGATTCCAATTCGATCTGCTATTTTAAGTGCCTCGCTCATATCATGGGTGACAAACACAATTGTGTTATGTAGATTTTCATGTAGGTCGATAACTAAGTCTTGTAAATTAGTTCGAGATAATGGATCAAGCGCACTAAACGGTTCGTCCATTAAAACAATTGGCGGCTGAGAAGAAATCGCACGTAAAATACCTATTCGTTGTTGCTCTCCACCAGATAATTCACTAGGATAGCGAGAAGAATAGCTTTTAGGATCGAGTCCTACTTCGGTTAACAATTGTTCAGTTTTCTTTTCCTGCTTCTTATCCTTGGGCCGACATTCGCCCTTAATTTCTGGAATTAGCGAGATGTTTTGAGCAACGGTCATATTCGGAAATAATGCAATTTGTTGTAAAACATAACCAATATTCCAACGCAATTTCTGTAAATCATATGAAGTAGTTGGTTGCTCATTTACCAGTACTTGTCCGGTCGTAGGGTCTTCCAATCGGTTAATCATCTTAATTGTTGTTGTTTTACCACTACCAGAGTTTCCAACTAAGACGAACAATTCACCCTGCTTAATTTCCAGATTAAGGTCATTAATTACTAACTTATCGGCAAAAGATTTTTTTACATGCTCAAATTTTATTGCTGCCGTCATCTTAATTCTCCTTAATCAAATGATGCTTGACCAAATATTGGTGCGCAACTTTGCCAGGATCAACGTTTTTTACATTAACTTCGTAGTTCATTTCCTGCATTTCTTTTTCAGTAATCTTACCGGCAAGCTTATTTAGGCTTTGAACAATCTTTGGATGTTTATTGGCAAAATCTAAGCTCATTAAAGGCGCACCCTGATAAATAGGAAAATTATGTTTATCATCCCGCAGAATACTCAAATGATATTGCCGTAGCTCACTGTCAGTGGAATAAGCATCGACAATATTGACCTTATTTTGTTGAATTGCTTGGTAACGTAGTGCTGGTTCCATTGATTTAACCGGAAAGTCAAGATCATAGCGCTTTTTAATTCCTTTAAAACCATCACTACGATCAATGAATTCCATCGTCATTCCACCTTTTAATTGGAACTGAATTGGTGCCAAATCGCTGATTTTATGCAGATGATATTTGTTCATAAATGAGGTTTTTACTGCTAACGCATAAGTATTGTCGTACGCCATTGGCTTTAACAAAGCTAACTTGTCTTGCTGCTTCATTAATTGCCGAGCTTTTTGATAAGTTTGCTGTTCGTCAAGCCCGGAAGTTGAAATTGGCTTTTTAGCAAAAGTCTCTAAGATTGTCCCGGTAAATTCTGGATAAATATCAATTTTATTATTTTTAAGTGCACTATATAAAAAAGTAGTCTTACCAAAATTCGGCTTCAAAACAACTTTAACGTGTGCATCGCCATCTTCAATTAATTCCTTATACATATTAATCAAGATTTCTGGCTCTGAGCCAAGTTTACCTGCAATAGTAATTGTTTCCGTGTGATTCTCCACAGCCCGATAAATACCTGACCCTGCTAGGAAAAACAGACAAACTGCAAAAACGCCTAAAGCCTTTTTCACAGATGCATGCTCAAGCCATTTAATTAGAGCGCTCAAGCAGATTGCCAGCGCACCTGAACAAACCGCACCAATAATAATCAAAGCAGTATTATTGCGATCAATTCCCAGTAAAATAAAACTACCTAGACCACCTGCACCAATTAATGCAGCCATTGTCGCCGTTCCAACAATTAACACCAGTGCAGTTCGAATACCAGAAATAATTGTTGGTAAAGCTAGCGGTATCTCAACCTTGCATAACTTCTGTATCCTTGACATTCCAAAGGCATTTGCAGCTTCTTCTAACGCCGGGTCAATTCCAGTTAGGCCGATATAAGTGTTTTGAAAAATTGGCAGTAATGCGTAGACAACAAGTGCAATTACTGCTGGAATAGTGCCAATTCCAACAAGTGGAATTAATAATCCTAAAAGAGCTAGCGAAGGAATCGTTTGTAAAATACTAGTCACCTGTAAGAGAAATTCCGCCGCCTTTTTGTGCTTCGTTGCCCAAAAAGCAAGCGGCATGGCAATTATCATCGCCAATAATAGCGAAACAAGCGAAATTTGTAAGTGCTGTAAAAATGCTACCCATAAATCGCTCCTACGTTCGCTCAGAATTTGAAGTATTTGGTTCATCACTAATTTCCTTTTATTAATACCACATGCATGCTAATTGCTGAATATAGTATTTTTAACCTATCATTATAATTTTATCTTTGTATAATGATAACACAAACAAGTGTTCTAGAACAAATATCTGCTTTGCGGCATTTCCTTTATTTGAGCGCTTTTTATGAGCATACAAAAAATCCCAACCTCTTCTAATAAGAGATTAGGATTTCTTAATTTAAGACTATTCGATTTCCTTTTTACCAGTATATAACTCGTAGTAATAACCTTTTTCTTTCAATAGTTCTTGGTGATTACCAGCTTCAATAATGTGACCATGGTCGAGAACCAGAATCAAGTCAGAGTTAACAATTGTCGATAACCGGTGGGCAATTACAAAACTAGTTCGTCCAGCCAACAGGTTATCCATTCCTGCTTGAACAAGTTTCTCAGTTTGAGTATCAATACTTGAAGTTGCTTCATCCAGAATCATTACTGGCTCATCAGCAATCATTGCTCGCGCAATACTTAGTAACTGCATTTGACCTTGAGAAAGATCTCCACCATTACCATCAATTACAGTCTTATAGCCTTCATCTAGATTATGGATGAATTCATCAGCATGCGATAAATGCGCTGCTTGGTAAACATCATCATCACTTGCTTCCATATTACCAAATCTGATGTTATCCATTACAGTTCCGGTAAACAGGTGAGTTTCCTGCAAAACAATTGATAGTGAATGACGCAAGTCATCCTTCTTGATTCTGCTAATTGGAATGCCATCGTAGGTAATTGTTCCTGAATTAATCTCATAAAACCGATTAATCATATTGGAAATAGTTGTTTTACCCGCACCGGTTTCACCAACAAGTGCAACTTTCATTCCTGGTTTTGCATCAAGAGAAATGTTATACAAAATTTGTTTATTTGGTGAGTAGCCAAAGTTAACATTGTCAAATACAATGTGGCCTTTGACAGTTACTTGCTTAACAGATCCATCTTTTTGAGGAACATTCCAGTGCCATGCACCCTTAACGTCGCGGTCCTTAGTGATAGTTACATCACCATCATCAGTTTCAACCGGTTCATCTTCCAAATCAAAAATTCGTTTAGCACCAGCCAAAGCCATTACGATTGAGTTTAATTGTTGCGAAATTTGCGCAATTGGCATTGAGAACTGTTTTGCTAGTTGCAAGAAGGCACCAATCACACCCAATGAAATTGGTGCGAGGTGGTTAAGTGAAACGGCACCACCAATAACTGCAATCAAAACATAAAGTAAGTTACCCATGTTACCCATAATTGGGAACAAGACAGTAGCATATGTATTTGCCTTACCAGCAGCATTTTCTAGAGCATGGTTGTAAGTTTCAAACTCCTCTTCAACTTCAGGTTCATGACTGAAGACCTTAATAACTTTCAGTCCATTAAGCATTTCTTCGTTATAGCCGTTAACTTGCCCAAGTTCTTTTTGTTGCAACTGGAAGTAGTGCGATGAACGAGAGGTTAGGAAACGCACAATTCCTAGTGAAAGCACAAACATCACTAAAGTGAAAATTGTTAGCTGCCAGCTTAAAGTAAACATTGCCACTAATGCGAAGACAATATTTAAAGTTGAGTTCATAAATTGCGGAATTGACTGGGAAATCATTTGCATTAATGTATCAATATCGTTTGTATAACGACTCATGATATCGCCATAGTCATTTTCATCAAAATATGAAATTGGTAGTTTTTCCATGTGCTCAAACATTTCATTACGTACCCGATACTGAACTTTTTGAGCTAAAACTGCCATTAAAACGGCAAACAGGTAACTAGAAATAAAACCAATTGCATAAAAACCAAACATTACCACAATTGCTTGCCAAAGTGGACCAAAATTTGGATGTGCTTGTTTAGTTAGAGGGATGATATAAACATTAATTAACCGCTCAATAAATAGTGATCCAATTATGTTAGCCCCTGCCGACAAAATAATGGCGATGATAGATGTAATAAGCATCCAAGGACTAGTATTTGCGATTAACTTCAATAATCTAAATAAGGTAGTAGTTCGCTGCCCCTTCATTTCTGCATTTTTATTTGTCACTGCTTTATCCAAATTCATCACCTACTTCTTTTGTTCTTCTTGGAATTTAGCAATTGAGCTATACAGATCGTTACGCTCCATCAATTCATCGTGGTTACCAATGTCTTGAATGTTACCATCATCCATTACGATAATTCGATCTGCATCCTTAATTGAAACAATTCGTTGGGAAATGATAATTTTAGTCGTATCAGGCATTTCTTGTGCTAGCGATTCACGAATTTCACGTTCCGTTTGCGTATCAACTGCCGAAGTCGAATCGTCCAAAATTAAAATTTTCGGTTTCTTCAAAAGTGCTCTGGCAATAGTAATTCTTTGTTTTTGTCCACCAGAAACGTTGTTACCGCCTTGTTCAACCATTGTGTTGTATTTATCAGGCATTTCTTGAATAAAGTCATCTGCATGAGCAATCTTTGAAGCAGCTAAAATTTGGTCGTCAGTTGCATTCTCATTTCCCCATTTCAGATTGTCCTTAATTGTGCCAGAGAATAACACGTTATTTTGCAAAACAACCGCAACATTGTCACGTAAAGTCTTTAAGTTATAGGATTTAACGTTGTGTCCAGAAACGCGAACTGCACCCGAGTCCGTATCATATAAACGCGGAATCATTGAAACTAAAGTTGATTTTGATGAACCAGTTTTACCAATGATACCTAGTGTTTCACCAGGCTTGATTTTTAAGTTTATATCATGCAAGGCGTAGTTCTTATCATCTGGATTGTATTTAAAGTTAACGTGATCAAAGATGACTTCACCATTAGTCACTTCTTTTAATGGCTTAAGCGGATTTTCAATGGATGGTTTTTCATTAATTACTTCGGCAATTCTTCGACCACTAGCAGCTGAAACGACAAGCTGAGTAATGATCATTGCTAAAATATTCAGACTGTTTAAAACGGAGTTTGAATATGAGAACATTGAAATCAATTGACCAGCTTGTAGAGTACCACCAACGATTTCCTTTGCACCAAACCAGCAAATTGCTAAGTTTGAAATATTTAAAACAGCTATCACAACCATTGAGTTAAGTGACATGATTTTTTGTGCTGTTGAAAATAGCTTGTAAATAAAGCCAGACGACTTCTTAAACTTAGTCGTTTGCTCATCTTCTTGAACATATGTCTTAACTTCACGAATACCACGGATGTTTTCACGAACCACCTGGTTCATCTGATCGTAGCCTCTAAAAATTTTAGGGAAATATGGATTAGCACTTTTAATAATGAGCGCCATGATAATCACAAAAACAGGAGCAATAATGACAAAGATTAATGACAATCTAGGACTGATAATTATAGACATAATGATTGAAACAATCAACATCATTGGTGCTCTAACAGCAATTCTGATCAGCATTTGATATGCCATTTGAATGTTGTTAACGTCTGTCGTCATTCTAGTTACAAGACTGGAACTGGAAAATTTATCAATGTTTTCAAACGAAAAATCTTGAACATGGTAAAACATATCTTTTCGCAGATTAGCAGCAAACCCTGCTGCAGCGTGAGCAGAGAAATAGCTCGCACATGCACCTAAAACAAGTGACACAATTGTGATCACGAACAACAGTAAACCTGTTTTCATGATATATGACATATTCCCCTTCATGATTCCATTATCAATTAAAATACCAACTAGATATGGTATCAGCATTTCAATGATAACCTCACAAATAACAAAAAGTGGGGACAGCAAAGATTGCTTCTTATACTGCCTAATTGATTTACGCAGTGTATTAATCATTAAGTACCTCTTTCTATCCACGGGAAAATAGCTATTTCTCGAAGTGCAAATTTTAATTTAAAAGGATAAATAGACTTAAAAAGCTATTTATCCTTCTTAAAATATATAGTCATTAATTATAGGCCTTTTTTTTATAAAAAGCACCTATTTGTTTGTTGTCGCCGGATTAAAAACTGAACCAATTATTTGGAAGTGTCGACGGAACACCCAACGGATTCCGTATGCCGCAGCTGCAATAATAATGTTAGCTACTCCAGACAAAACAGGATTAATAATTCTTAATGCTGGAATTGCCAATACCCAGAAGCAGGCAAACAGAATCACCAGCATCAGAATAAAGCCCCAAATCAATTTTGACCAAGGAATTTTTCTGTTCTTTCCAGCTGAAGGCAAAACCCATTCATTATATTTGGTCATGAAGACGCCCATTACACCACCTACAAGAACCAGCGACAAAATTCCCATTTGCGAATTATTCTTTGAGTTTGGCGTAAAGAGCGCAATAACACCAAAAATACCAACAAATAATGCAATATATAAGAGTGCACTATCTACTGCATATTGCCAAAATGGGATATCAGCTGCAGTCTTTTTCTTTGGCTTTAACATATCAGCTGCCTTGAGCTTTGGTGCCATGCCATAAAAAGTAGAAGCTGGCTGGCCATGACGTTGAGCAACAACTAGGTCAGCCAATAAATCATCAACACGTTTATCTGCATCTTCAGCACTCATTTTGCCTTGGGTTTCTAGTTCTTTTTGCAAACGATAAATATAATCCGAGTTTTTATTACTCAATTGCTTACGCAGCTGCTCCGGATTCATTTCCTTCACTTCGTCGTCTTTATTTTGACTCTCAACTTTTTCTTTCAGCTTTTCTTGCTTATTCGTATCTATTTTTACTTCTTCTTCAGTTTTCTTTTCAGCCATTATCTTTTCCTAAACATTAAATCTAAATTCAATAATGTCGCCGTCTTGGACTTCGTAGTCTTTTCCTTCAAGGCGCAGCTTACCAGCTTCTTTAACTTTTTGCATTGTTTCATATTTGTCTAAGTCAGCAAATGAGACAACTTCAGCGCGGATAAAGCCGCGTTCAAAATCTGAGTGAATTACACCAGCAACTTGTGGAGCTTTCATGCCTTCATGGAAAGTCCAAGCACGTGTTTCTGATCCACCAGCTGTGAAGAAAGTTCTAAGTCCTAAGATGTGATATGCTGCTCTGATTAAGCGGTCCAGTCCTGACTCACTGACACCTTCAGCCTCTAAAAATTCAGCTTTTTCATCATCATCAAGTCCGGCTATTTCTTCTTCGGTAGCAGCCGAAATTCCTAAGCACTCAGCATTTTCACTTTCTGCATGCTTTTTAACGATTTGGAAATATTGATCACTTTCAGGATCGGACATAGAATCTTCAGCAATATTGGCAACATAGATAACTGGCTTAGCTGTCAATAAGAACAAGCCTTTAACAATTTTTTGCTCCTCTTCGTTGAAGTTAATTGAGCGTACAGCCTTGCCTTCTTCTAAAACTGGCTTGATTTTTTCCAAAACAGCAAGTTCAGCTTTAGCTTCCTTATCTTTTTGTTGTGCAAGCTTCTTTACCTTGTCAATTCTACGGTTAACTGCATCCAAATCGGAAATTGCCAATTCCAAGTTAATGGTATTGATATCCTCTTCTGGATCTACCTTACCAGTTACAGAGGTAATGTTGTCATCTTCAAAGGCACGTACCACATGAACAATCGCATCTGTTTGACGAATATTCTCTAAGAACTTGTTACCAAGCCCTTCACCTTTTGACGCACCCTTAACCAAGCCTGCAATATCAGTAAATTCAAAAGTCGTGTGAACAATTTTTTTCGCAGGTACTAATTCCTGAATTCGTGCCAAACGCTTATCAGGTACTTCGACCATCCCTACATTTGGCTCAATCGTGGCGAATGGGTAGTTAGCCATTTCGGCCCCCGCCTTAGTAATTGCGTTAAATAAGGTTGACTTCCCAACGTTTGGCAATCCAACAATACCAGCAGTTAATGACATCTTTATCCTCTTCTTTTTTCTAAATTAATTATTATCTTGATTAAAATTTGGTTGGACAATATTTTCCTTTGGTACAAAGAACTCGTTTTTCTCATTTACAGGATCATTTGCCTTAGTTAAAACTTTTTTGAGATTATGATCAAACTTTGATCTCGGCATCATTACAATGTGACCACAACCCATACACTTTAAACGAATGTCAGCGCCCAAACGCAAAATTTCCCATTCATTTACTCTGCAGGCGTGCGGTTTTTTCATTAAAACTGTGTCTGCCAAGTTATAACTGATCGTCTTATTCATCAAGATCAACACCCAAGATATCGAGAATTCTGTTCAGCTCATCAACTGAGGAGAACCCAATTGATAAACGGCCGTTACCTTTTTTGCTTTCGGAAATATTAACTTTGGAACCTAGCTTATCAGATAATTGATGCTCACTTTCCCGAATAAAGGCTGACTTCTTGGTCATTTTCTTATGAGGTTTCTTTGCGTTAAGACTAGCTACCAGGGCTTCTACCTTACGAACAGGCATCCCCTCTTTAACTACTTGCTTGGCAACCTCATCAATTTTATCTTTGTTCTTTAGCCCTAGCAGTGTTCTGGCCTGACCCATTGAAAGGTCACCATGTTGCAGAAGGTGCTTGGTTTTGCTCGGCAAAGTAAGCAAACGCAGGTAGTTGGCAATATATGGACGTGATTTGCCCATCCGCTTTGAAACTTCTTCCTGTGTTAATCCCAAATTCTTTTGCAGCATTTCATATGCTTGAGCTTCTTCTAGCGGTGACAAATCTTCACGTTGCAAGTTTTCAAGAACCGCCACTTCCATCATTTGACTTTCGGTGAAGTCACGTACAATCGCTGGAATTGTTGTTTTCTTGGCTAACTTGGAAGCACGGAAACGGCGCTCACCCGCAATAATCTCAAAACCACTAACGGACTTACGAACAATAATTGGTTGAAAAACACCGTTTTCCTTAATTGAATCTGATAATTCTCTCAGAGTTTTATCGTCAAAACTCTTACGCGGTTGATAAGGATTGGGCCTAATATCGCCAAGATCAAGGTCCTTGATTTCTTCTTCAGTTTCTTCAATCTGCGGTTCATCTTCAAATAAAGCTTCAATCCCACGGCCAAGACCACCTTTTCGCTTCATTTCTTTATTTTTTGAGTCTCTTTCCATGATTCTTCAGCACCTCCTTAGCTAAATCGTCGTATACCTTGGCACCTCTTGAATTAGGTGCGTATTCTGTAATTGCTTCGCCATAACTTGGAGCTTCTGCCAGTTTAGTTATTCGAGGAATAATAGTTTTATAAACCTTATCTGTGAAATAAGATTTTACCTCTTTAACAACTTCTGCACCCAAATTAGTCCGTGCATCCAGCATAGTCATCAATACACCCTCAACGCCTAAGTCCTTGTTGAAGTGCTTTTGAACTAGGCGAATGGTATTAAGCAACTGGCTTAATCCTTCCATTGCATAGTACTCACTTTGAACTGGAATTAAAATTGAATTTGAAGCTGTAAAGGCATTAATTGATAATTGTCCTAAAGAAGGTGGGCAATCAATAAAAATGAAATCATAATCGCCACTAACTGTATCAAGCGCTGACTTGAGTCGAGTTTCACGTGCCATCATGCTAATCAATTCAGTTTCTGCTCCTGAAAGATTAATGGTGGCTGGCACCAAATCTAGCTTATCAGTCGAAGTATGGAAAATTGTGTCTTTGAGTGGAACATCGTTAATCAACACACTGTAAATATCTTGATCAATTTCTGATTTTTCAATTCCTAAGCCAGAAGTTGCATTCCCCTGTGGATCAATATCGACAATTAAAACGCGGTAGCCACGTTCTGCAATCGAAGCCGCCAAATTAATCGTGGTGGTTGTTTTACCAACACCACCCTTTTGGTTAGCAACTGAAATTACACTTACCATATTTTCCATGTGCAACCTACTTTCTCTTTAATTCAATCGTAATCATATAATCATCAGGATCATTGTTTTCCTTGACTTTAACTTTGATGCCAGATTCTTTAGCTAACTTAACTGCACGCTTAATTGTGTTAATTTGGACCTGCATATCCTTAGGTATTCGGCTGACAGCGCGCTTTGTTTTTTCTGCCTTGTCCTGCTCTTTTTTATTTTCAAAGTAGCCAGCAACGTCTTTGACAATCTTTTCTGTATCACTAACATTAAGATTATTGTCCAAGATTTCATCTAAAACACGCCCTTGGTCCTTTTGGCTTAAGCCTACTAGACAACGACCATGTCGTGGCGAAATTTGTCCACTGGCAAGATAGCTTTGAACTTTAGGTGATAGCTTCAGCAATCTCATCTTATTGGCAACATATGATTGAGACTTACCAATATTTTGCGCAAGAGCTGTTTGCGTCAAATTATTTAGCTTCATTAAATTATTATATGCTTGCGCCTCATCGATTGGATTTAAATTCTCTCTTTGTAAGTTCTCAATCAGCGCTAATGATGCTGCCTGAGCTTCCTCCATATTGTTAACAATTGCAGGAATTGTTTCCCAACCTAATTGCTTAGCAGCACGAAAACGACGCTCACCTGCAATGATTTCGTATTGCTCGCCTTGTTCGCGAACCACGATCGGTTGTAGCAATCCTTCCTTATCAAGCGTCGTTGCTAATTCACGAATTGATTCATCGGAAAACTCACGTCTTGGTTGATAAGAATTGGGCACGATTTTAGTTAATTCAATATCTTGAATTTGTTTATCTTTAGGAATTTCATCGTGATGTCTTAAAGAAGAAAATAGTGACATATGATTGTCCCCCTATTAATGAATTGGTTTACGATGCGGTGTTCCCGCTTGTCGTGGATATTTCTTAGGTGTCATTTTGACTTTTTGAACAAGAATCAGCGTTCTTTCTTCGTCACTATAAGGTAATTGCAGTTCTTCAGCCTCACTGACCTTGCCACCAAGAGTTGTGATTGCCTTTTGACTATCTTTCAACTCATCATCAGCTTTAGGTCCCTTAAGTGCAATGAAACTACCACCTTTTTTGACTAGTGGTAAGCAATATTCACTCAATACCGCCATATTGGCAACTGCACGTGCAGTTACAAGATCAAACTGTTCACGGTATTGCTTGTTTTGACCGACATCCTCGGCGCGACCATGAACAAGTGTTACATCCTTCAAATCTAACTTATCAACAAGTTCTTGCAAAAAAGTCAGTCGCTTACCTAGTGAATCGACAATAGTGACTTTGATTTCTGGTTTTATAATTTTGAGCGGAATTGATGGGAAACCCGCGCCAGCACCGATATCACATAAATTGCTGCCCGATTTAAAAAATTCATCAAACATGAGTAGTGGCGTAATACTGTCAAAAAAGTGCTTAAGATAAACATCATTTTCTTCAGTAATTCGTGTGAGGTTAACATGCTGATTAGCTTCAATCAAACTAGTAAAGTATTGGTTAAATTGGTTGATTTGCTTTTCACTTAATTTAAAATTACGCTTTGATAATTCTTGGACAAATTGTTCAGGATTCATTTTTCACCCGTGAAACCTTGTTTCACACCCTATAAATTTAACGCTAAAAGCGGCTTATTGTAAAGCCATTATATCTTATTAATTATGAAATATTTTTTGACTGCCGTCAAAGTCTAAATCAGCAAAATACGCTATAATATCGTCAAAGGAGATCATTATGATTGTTACTTTAATTGTTTTAGTCTATTTGGCCCTAAAAACATATAAGGGATACCAAACCGGTTTTACCAAATTAGTTATTAATTTAATTTTTGCAGCGGTTGTTTTCATCGCTGCAATCTTATTTCAAAATCCTGTTGGCAATTGGCTCTACAGCCAAATTACTGGTCAAAACATTCAAACCAGTTTGACCACTAGCACCAATTTAATGATTTTTCGATTCTTAGCCTTTTTCATCATTTTATTTGTTGGTAAATGGTTAATCAAAATTGTTAAAGGGTGGTTCCCAAGCAAAAAGCCACACTCAACCAGTTTTGGTACTCTTTTAGATGGTGTTTTAGGCGCGACCGCTCAATTTTTTGCTAGCTATTTTTTCGTCTATATAATTTTGTCGATGCTCAATGCTTTGCAAAATCCATGGTTTATTCAACAAACACTTAATTCATCATTTTTACGTTTTATAATTTATAGTACACCAGGCCTATCTAACGGTATGTTCAACTATATTTTTAGTATTAGTCGGACAGCTGCATAAAAAAGTCAAACAAATGAAAAGCAACTACGATTGCCTTTTTTGTTATCTTTTTTCATCTAAAAATATGACAAATTAATTGGTGATTGTAGTAAACTAGTTTTGGTAAGATTTTGGTAAGATTATTTAACAATAATATGTGAAATTTTGGAGGAAAAAAGTGGATAAAAAATCAGTGCTTAAAAAAATAAAGACACTTTCTGCTGCAATCTTGCTTGCTGCTCCGATCGCAAGCTCAAGTATCGTTTCAGTTGTTAGCGCTGCTGATGAGGCTCAATCACAAACACCTCAAAGCAGTCAAACAACTCAAACACAGCAACCTAGTCAAACTGAACAATCAAGTAAAACTGATCAAACAAAGACGCCATCTTCATCTGATCAGACAAAAGCGCCTTCGACCACGAATAAGGAGCAAACAACAACTGCTTCAAATAAAAAGGTTAAGACTTTCAAAGTAGCAATTGTTAAGAAGAACTACGGCATTTATCAAGGCAATTTTGAGAACAAAAAATCTAGCTCAAAATACTTCCACAAGACTTTTAATGTCAGCAAAACTTTTACCCACAACGGTAAAAAATACTACTGGATCAGCCAAAAAGGCAAACCAGCAATTGGCTACATTAACAAAAATGCTGTCGCAACACCTAACCAAGCTAAAATTGTTAAGGCTCCATATGTCAGCCAATACGTTCCAGTTAAAACACCTTGGGGCTGTGCGGGTGCTTCAATGTCAATGCTACTTGGCTCACAAGGTCAAAAGATTACTGCAAGTTTCTTAAAGAAAGTACAGGACAACTTACCAATGCAACCAACTAAGGGTGGTCAAAAAGGTAATGTTTACACCGGTGTCGGTTTTGGCTATGTAATCAGCCCAGGTGCTTTAGCTAAATATGCTCGTACCTTTAAGACCGGTAAAAATGTTATTAACATTTCTAACAAGAAATTGACCTTAGAGGACATCAGAATGTACGTTCAAGGTGGAAAGCCTGTTCTTTACTACGGTTTTTCTTCATACCAAAAGCCTGGTGACAATGTACGTAACCACTGCAAAGTTATTGTTGGCTATGAAAAAGGTAAATTCCTAGTTTATGACCCTCTATACTACTCAAAGCATGATGGTGCTGGTACTGGTGGCAAGAACATGAACTACGACCATGGCGCCATTGCTTGGCTTCCAAAAGCAACAATTCAACATGAATTCTGTCACAAGGCTATTACTATTAAATAAATTCAATTATTTTAAAAAACGAAGCTGGTTAAATCTCAGCTTCGTTTTTTTGTTACTTAATAAAAAACTGCTTTTACAATATCGTAAAAGCAGCTTTAAATCTCTACTGATCAAAATTATCATGTTCAACGTGTTCATCATTATATACAAAAACTGCACCAATTCGATCAGGATTGTCATGCCAGCCTTCAATTGGATGTCCTGCGAAGAAAAGACGCTTGCATTCGATTTCGGCTTCAACTGAGTCCTTGGTAAAGGTAGTTATACCAGCCAAATCAGTTTCTACTGGATAGCCAGTTCTTGGATCAATCAAATGATGATACTTATGACCATCTACAACTAAATAACGCTCATAAGTACCACTGGTCACAGCTGAGCACTCTGGAACTGTTACCGTTGAAATGTTATTGCCACGTGGCTTCTTAGGATCTTGAATGCCAACTGTCCATTGACCACTCGTACGCTTAGGCGAATCATTAACAAGCAAAATGTTACCACCCAGATTGATGATGCCAGCTCTGACGCCGTAAGCATGCCAAAAGTCACGAATTCGATCAGCAATCCAGCCCTTAGCAATGCCACCTAAGTCGAGTTCCATCCCTGGTTTCTTCAAGTAGACTGTTTGATTTTCATCATCTAATTCAACACTAAATGGATCAATTAATTTCATTTTTTCTTGTATTTGTTCATCAGTTGGAACATGTGCATCCTTAAAGCCAATTGCCCACAGCTTAACTAACGGACCAATTAGTGCATTAAAGCCAAAGTTTTCTCGGCTTTGTTCAACCGCTAACTTAACCAAACCATAGACAGCACTTGAAACCTGAACTGGTTCCTTACCCGCAGCATGATTAATATCCATTACTTCTGAATTTTCACGATTTACCGTCAATAAATCTTCGTAGTGATCAATCAGATCAAACGTTTCATTAATCAAAGTATCATCAGTTGTACCAAAAATTTGCAAAGTAATTGCGGTTCCTAAGGCCTGATGCTGCCCTGTTGCCTGCTCTAAAGTTAAATTTTCAATCATTATGTTTTCTATTTCTCCAAGTATTTTTCTCTAATTAGTTCTTGCATTTGGTCATCAATCTCAAGTTCATTAGTAATGTATGAATCAAGACCACCAAAATTTTCATTAATAGTGATTAAGCTGGTGTCAAAATAAGAATTCGCAACCGAACCTAAGACACGCATATTGGCGCGGAAATTGTCATTTTCTCCCGCCTGTTTAAAGTGCTGGTCACGAACTGCACGATAATCATTCAACATGTAGTTTGAATAAAGATAGTCCTGGCGAATTACCTCCATATCTACGCCTAAAATGTATAAAATGATAATCGTTACCAGACCTGTGCGGTCCTTACCTTCAGAACAATGGTAAAGAATTGCCCCGTCATCATTTTCTGCTATCAATTCAATAATATGATGAAAGCTTTGTTGGGCTGACTTGTTAAGGATATGGTGATGATAGCGGCGGCACATCAACTTAAAACCTGCATATTGGTCTTTACGATACTCAGCAAATTCTTTACTCATATTCTGTCCCTGCCCACCAGTATTATCTTCAGCAGAAAGCGGACAAGCATAGTGCTCAACATTGTCCAGCTCTTTATCAGGACTTTTTTTACATTCAGCTGGTGAACGTAAATCAATAATTGTGTGTAAGCCGTAATCTAGCAAAAACTGCTCATCAGCTGGCGTTATTTCACTCATATTACCAGTCCTCAGTAAACAGTGTGTTCGAATTTTACGGCCATCAGATCCTACATATCCTCCAACATCACGGGGATTACGAACAGATTTTATTGGCAATACAATTGGGGCAGTCATCGACAATTTCCTTCCTGACAAAAATAACCGGATAGTTAATCCTATCCGGTTATTTTACTCTCTGCTAAACAACCTAGCAAAATATTATTTATTTGCTTGTTCAATGAACTTGAAGAAGTTATCCATCATACCATCTAATTGTTTGATTGTTGCTTCGTCAGTTAATTCTCCAGTTTGCTTGTCAAACTTGCTTGGGGCTTGACCAATCAAAACTTCGTTACCTGGTAAAACGTTAGCACTCATATCTGGTGAAAGTAAAATTTCACGCATATCTTCTTGTGCACGACCAGTACCTTGTGTACCGTATGAAGCACCAGCAACAGCAACTGGCTTCATCTTCATTACATTAGGGCCAGCGTGTGAACCTAACCATTCAAGACTACTCTTTAATGCAGCAGGAATAGTGTGGTCGTATTCTGGTGTAGTGATGATGATACCATCAGCATTCTTAACGTCTTCAATCCAAGGTTTAATAGTTTCATCAGCCATTTCTGTTCTACAGAATGGTGTTAACTTATCAATTTCTTTTACTTCAATCTCTGCTTTGTCACCGTAACGCTTAGCAATAAACTTTGCTAAAAAACGATTGTATGAGAAATCAGCGTTTGTACCAACAATTGCTAAAATTTTCATTCTTGGTCCTCCTACTTAGTAACTTGTGCGTACCAACTATCAACTTCATCGAAGAAGTGACCTAAGAATTCAACAGAAGACTTATCAGTTAAGTCACCATTTTCATCAAATTGTTGAGGTGCAACACCCATCATAAACTCATCGCCGTTAAAGATCTTAGCACCAAAACCAGGTGCAGTCATCAAGCTCTTCAAACGACTTTGTGAACGTGAAGCACCTTGAGGCATTGGAGAAGTTGAAACAATAGCAACAGGTTTACCCTTAAATGGATGTGTTGCACTTGATAACCATTCAAGTGTGCTACTTAAAGCACTAGTTACAGAGTGTTGTTGCTCTGGTGAACCAATTAAGACCAAATCAGCATCTTCAATTTCTTTAGTCAAAGTTTGAATAGCTTCAGGAACGTCTTCACCTTCTTTAAACATTGGTAAACCTTTAACAGTTGCTAATTTAAAGTCATATTTGTTAGCAAATTCCTTAGAGATAAACTTAAGCAATGCTTCATTAAATGAATTATTGGCATTTGAACCAGATAATGCAAGAATTTTCATAAAAACCACCTTTCAAGAAAAATAATTTCTTAAATAATTATAACATCATCTCTAATTTTTGAACAAAAAACATAACCGTACGCCTACAGAAGTTTAATTTTTTATTCTATAACCTTTGTTATATATGGCTTTATATTAAAAAATTATTTTTTGTGGTTTTTCTTCTTTTTTGCTCTAGCTTCTTTAACATCATCAGTATCGAACAGAGAAACGGTGCTAGTCTCACTTAGCCAATCGTTAATAACTGCATCATTAAGCTGTGCAGACAGCACATTTACGATTTGCGTTTGCGAAAAGCTTGCAATGTCATTAACGATTAAAGACGCAATTCCGATAGTGGTAATCCAATTGGCAATTACAATATTTTTGATTTTTTCATTTGTATGACTGTCATCCGGATACTGCTCTTTAAACTTAATAATTCCGAGCTCAATCAAAGTATCTGAAATAACTTTACTGCCAAACTTTCCATCAACAAACATTGCACGAAAAAGATTTTCATGTTGCTCAGCAAATTCAATGTACGACAAATCCATATCTACCATAGGTTCACTGGTGTATTGCTTTTGCAAAATATTACTTCTAAGGTTGTCCGCAATTTGACGCAAAACCTCGTTGCGCAATTCGTCCATGCTCTCAAACTCAAGATACAATGGCTGTGTTGAAAAGTGGCCTACTTTAGCAATATTTCGGGCAGTTAAGCTTTCAATACCATCTTTAACAACCATTTTATAAGCAATAGCTAAAATTTTCTTTTTCCCAATTTCTTTTTTTCTTGCCATAAGGTTTTTTCCTTGATTAATTTAGTACCCATAATTTTCCCTGCTCGCTGGCAATCAAGTCATTAAACTGCCCATACCCGCAGAAAACTCTTTAATTTTCGTTATCTGAAAATTCATCGTAATATGACGAGACCATATCGCCAATTTCGTCTTTGCTTAAACCTTGTGATGCGCAAAATGAAAAGAATGCAGCTGATAAAATATAGCCTCTCTCGCGATCATCCGTTAAATTGTCAGAAAATCTCAAGTTAATACTTTGATTCTCATAATCTGTTGTTATTTCAATTGCTTTATCTTCTGGAAGTTCCATTTTCTACCTCAATTTTTCATTACTTAACTCTTGGCTTGTCACTCATTTTTCTATAGCTATTTGCTATGGCGTAAAATCGCGACTCCACAATACAAAAACATCTTCTTTAACATAATTTTTTGCTATTTTCTCTTAAAAGAACATTTCGGCTCAAATGACTAATAACTGTCTTAAAGAAACCTCATTTTTAATCTGTTTATTGAATTGACAACAGTACCATCTCATAAAATAACAATTAATTATCCAATGATAAGAATAGTAAATTTAAAACTATTTTGTCAAGATCAATGTGCTATTTTATACCTAAAATTATTAGTTTCTCTAATAGCCTCAACGAATAATGTTACTTGATAATGAACCCGTAGAGTGGAAATTTACTATATAAAAAGCAATAAAAAATAGCCAGTTTAATCATTGTTGAAAATGATCGTATACAATAACAAAATAATTAAGCCAGCTATGAAAGGTATATACCAATTAAAGAACTACTGTTTTTTTATCATTTCCCCATCCATCATTTCGTAAATATGATCAGCATATTTTTCCAACCTCGGGTCATGGGTCACTAAAATTACTGCCTTTTGGTAGTTTTGGGCAAGGTTTTTGAACAATTGACCAACTTCATCTACATTTTTACTATCAAGTGATGCTGTCGGCTCATCTGCTAGTAAAATTTTAGGGTTGGCATAAAGAGCCCGAGCAATCGCGGCACGTTGCTGCTGCCCTCCAGACAGCTCACTCGGATACTTATTTATTAGTCCAGCAATTCCCAACTGTTCTAACAACTTGTCCATTATTGCTTGGTCAAGGTTGCCCTGCTTTTTTACATGATCAACAAGTTCAAACTGCTCTTTAACTGTTAAAAAAGGAATCAAGTTGTATGCCTGCAAAACAAAACCAATCTGATTCAAACGCAATGCATTACTTTGCTTAGCAGAAATATTAGCAATATCTTCACCGTTAATGTAAACCTGTCCAGAAGTTGGTTTTTGTAAAGAACCTGCGATCGTTAAAAAGGTGCTTTTACCTGCTCCAGACGGTCCCATGATTAGGACGACTTTGCCTTCATTGGCTTTGAAATCTATTTGCTTGAGTGCCTGAACTTCTGCCGCACCTGTTCCGTATACTTTTTGAACATTTTTTAATTCAATAACTGCCATTTTATTCACCTATCGCCTTAGCCGGATCTACCTTTAAAATTGATCTAACTGGAATTAAGCTACCGATAATTCCAGTTAATAGCATGCCGCATGTTCCACTTAAAATAATTTGTGGTGTAAAGCTCATTGGAACCGCAGCAGGCAGAACTTTTGCTGTTAACCACATTGCAGCCAAACCAATAATTACTCCAACTACAACCAAAATAACCGATTGACTGACTGTTGCTGCTACTAAAGTTCTACTTGGAATCCCCTGAGCCCTCATTACAGCAAAATTATGCATTTTTTGCATTGTCAGAATATATAAAAAGACTGCAATGATAATTAACGAAATAACGAACAGAAAGCCAATCATTAATTGGAAAGTCATGTTTTGAGCTGTGTAACCCGGCAGCTTTTTAATGAACTGAGCAATCGGGTAAGTCTTACTGTTAGCATGATTATAACTATAATTTGCATTCCGTGAAATTATTGCAGATGCCTTTATATTAGGCATCCCTTGACGTAATTTGCGCCAACTTGCTAACGAACCATAAATAATTGGTGCAATATTTATTTTGGCATTTTTGACAAAACCAACAATACGATACTTGTTTGCGGAGCCGTTTAATTCAAGCTTGTCACCTAGCTTATAACCTTTTGTCTGAAAGGCTTGATCGACCACAACTTCGCGATCTTTTTTGGCTTTTCTACCAGCAATTAATTCTTGATCATCGTAAATAAACTGATCTTTCTTTACCCCAATAAACTGGGCCGAAACCTGTGGGCGGTTACTGTTTTTAGCAACTACAGGTGTCTGACCAAGTAAGGCTTCATTTTTAGTTAGCTTTGTTTTACTCAAATCATCTTTAGTTAAAAGTGATTGACTCATGCTCACATTAGCATTTTTATTTAATACGACTTGCTTGGCATCCCAAGACTCAATTGCCTGCGTATTTTCACTCGCTAAACCAACTGCTAGTGACGATAAGATAAAGATTAAGTAGCTGATTAGGAAAATCATTAAAATGATCAATCCATAACGCAACTTTTCCCGTTTAATTTCTTTAATCGCTAAAAACATTAATCTGACTCCTTTTTAAGTAGCGTCAAGCCCACCTTAAGCTTAGACAAAACAAGCTCCTTTTGCGCTGGTTCAGCCAGTATTTCCCTAATAGCAACATGACTGAGAACCATGGCGCTCCAATTTTGTGGACTTAATTTAACTAACACTTCCTGAGGAAATGGTTCACTAACTGTGCTCTCGTTATACAACATGTGCATTTTAACTAATTTGGCATATTTACTACCTTGCGTTTGATCAATAAAATCAACCACATTTTGATAAAAAATTTCAGGCTGATAGACCACTGGCGCCTTAACAAAAGAATGAATCTCTTTCATTGCGAGCTGATACAAATATCTGTAAGCATCAGACAAATCTTCAAAGTACTTATAAAAAGCTCCACGTGCAATTTCAGCCTCTTTAACAATCCGGGCCACCTGTGCCTCAGCCAACGGATGATTGCTAAATTCGTTGAGTAAAGCCTGTGCAATTTTTTCTTTTTTGTCCTGCGGTAAATTTACGAAAGTTGGTTTTACCATTTCCTCATCTCCCTTTCAAAAAGTGACATCGTGTCACTTTGGAAAAATATTAACTCTTATAATTTTTTCCGTCAATCAAAAAGCTCTTGCAATTTTTACTTGGTTAAAAATTGAGTAATAAAAAAGAGTTCCTACTCGAACTCTTTTCCCTATTTATTTAAGTACTAATAATCGATTGTAATAGTTTATCCGGGCCACATGATCACGGTATGAGATTTTAGCTAATGCGCAGTTATCAATGGTTTCAAATGCGTTGATATCTCCGGCCGTAAAATAGTGGGCAAACATCATTCTAATTAACGTGCCATGACAAACAACTAAAATCTTTTTATCGAGATATTTTTCCTGCAATTCATCCAGGAAACTGCCGCAACGTCGATCAAGTTCCGCAAAGGTTTCGCCATGTGGCGCGTATTTAACGTAATTAGCTGCCGCTTTTCCCCATGGATCAAGCGCATCCGGATACTTTTTTCCTAATTCCGTTAAGTATTCTCCGTCCCACTCACCGAAATTGAACTCTACTAAGCGCTCATCAGTAATTATTTCTTTTTGTCCTTTAGTAAAAATTTGTGCTGTCGTCATCGCCCTTTTCATCGGACTACAAAATACAAGATCAAATTGATTAGGATCAAAATTTGCTGCAGCTTCTTCTGCATATGTACGCCCTTCCTGGTCAAGATCATGATCAAACCGTGACCCCTGAATTTTCCTAGTTTTATTTAAATCTGTCTGACCGTGCCGTACAAAAACAATTTCCATGCTAATCTCCATTTGCTAACTTATCGGTATTAATGTCGCTTAAAATCAAAGTCTGTTCGAAAAACATACCTACTAGCTGTGCTTTCTTCCGCAATAAACTGAAAGCCAAAATCATCAAATTGCTGTAATTCTTCTGGCTGCTTGAGTTCGTTTTCTGAAATAAAGCGAACCATTTCGCCTCGTGCCATTTTGGCATGAACGCCTACCGTCTTCCATTGCCCATTTTTTTGTTCCTGAAAATCAATTGTAATCATTTGTCGTTTATCAGATAAGTATGGCGCAATATTCTTTGAATATTCCTTTGAAGCTAAATTAATTACAACATCATTTTTATCAAAGAGGTTATCGGCCAAAGTTTCGCCCCAATATTTATAAAGGTTTGGTTCTCTAAAACCTAAAACTTTATTCTTCATCTCTAAACGGTATGGCCACACACCATCAAATGGCCGCAAAACACCATAGAGGCCAGACAAAATGCGCACATTTTTCTGCAGGTATGCCAAGGCTTCAGCTGTAAACAAGTCTGGTGCCATGTACTGATATTGAATACCTGAATACGAGATAATTGCTGGCGTTAAGCCCTCTACTTCAGTTATGTCCAGGGCAGTGAGTTGTTTTTGTCCTTCTTCAGTAGTGCGGTCACTTCCACCCCAAATTGCCTTTAATTGCGTAAAACTGCATTTTTTTAAAAAATCGGATAGTTCTTTTGCTTGAGTTAAAAACTGTGGTTGTGATTTCGCTGCAAAGGCATTAGTATCAACTTTCATTTTCATTGCTGGTGAGATAATAATTTTCATCTTTCGTATTTACCGCCTTTTAGGTTAAACTTAATAGTATGAGTATTAAGGAGAGAGATTTAATGAATCCCGATTTTGCTATTATCTTAAATTTTAAACTAAAAAGCACCAAAGATGTAGATGCTGATTTTTTAGTAAAAACTGCGCGCAATATTGGGGCTAGAGCTGTTACAACTGATCAATTGCAAGCTGACTTCGAAAAGGCTTGTGCTAAATATACTATTGCCCTAGTTGACGCGCAAACTGGAGTTGATTTAACTCCTGACAATGTAATTGATGAAATTATTAATCATCGTAAAGATGGCAACAGCATATTTATCAATGTTGAAGTGGATTCTGCTAATTCACTTAGTGAAAACACGACAGAAATGTTCACCGCAATTAACAACTGGATGCACATTTTTGGCCACGCTTTAAACGAAAGCGAGCCATGCGCATGCACTAGCGATAACGGTTTCGTCTTGCAAAACCGTCACATGCAATATCAAAAATATGTTTTTGTTAAAAAACCACTAGCACAAGAAGTAGTGGTAGACGGTATTACAGTTGAACCTAACCGAATCGAAATGATCGAAAAGCGAACTGAACCAAAATTTAGCTATGAAGATGGTAAACTAACTATTGATTTAGCAGATATTCCTGAAAGTGATTTTGACTGGCAAATTATCCGGGTACAGGAACACCGGCCAGAAGATGACATTAAAGAAACTAAGTTTTAAAGTTCAACAAAAATAGCACTTAATATAAGCTAAGTGCTATTTTATTTTTTATTAAGATACTCCAGTATTGGTTTGAGATCCTCTTCTTTTTTCTGTTTTGGAGTATCAGGATTTTTCAGGATTCCAAATGCAGGCTGAACTACTGCATATATCTCCCTGTTTTCTAAACTATCAATCGTTAAATAACTAATTTTAAAGTAGGCCTCCAAACCAGTTATATCATTTTCATCTAAAGCCTTTTGTATGAGGAATATAAAAACCTTTTTTAAGTTACGAGTTCTTTTCTTTTTTTCACGTTTCTTATCATAGACAGGTAAAAATAGCGCTACGCAAACTGCAGCAATCTCTGCTATGGCTGTTACCCACTCAGATAATGGTCCTATTTCCATGATATCACCTCTGTTCAATTATACTATCGCATAAAAAAATTCAACTATTTTTATCACTGCTACTAGCTAAGTAGTACTATTCATACTATATTTTTATAGTGAATTTACACCACAAAATTAACTATATGAAACATGAATAATTTACAATAAACTAAAACAAATCAAGGAGAGTTGTAAATGAAATCTAACAAACCGTTTTATCAAAAGTGGTGGCTTTGGCTAGTTGCCTTCTTTGCCCTTACCTTTTTCACTAATAATTCAACTTCAAACGAGCAACAAGGTATTCAAGCTAATGAGGCTCGCTCGGTAGAAATTAATCATAAAAATAATGCACCACAAGCTAAAGCAAAAGTTCAGGAACTTGTAGTTAAACATAATAATAAAAAACCTACAAAACAAGTACTGACCGTCAATAAAAATATTGCTCAGAAAACGCAGTTTAACCAAGTAAAATATTACCGTCAAGGAAAAAGTCGCGTTGTTTATATTGCACCTAGGTCTGGTAGAAGATATCATTATGATCCTAACTGCCGCGGTCTCAGGCCTGCAAGAGGAAATATCTCTAAAATATCCAAGAAAAGTGCAGTTAGCCGCGGCTATACTTTATGTAAATGGGAAGATTAACAAAGAAAAAGCAGAGTTTTTACAAACTTTGCTTTTTCTATTTTTTGATTCACTATCATCTTTAGCTTAATTCAGTATATCTAACTAAATGTAGTCCTTTATCCTCAATTTCCTGTGCTACCTTTGGATCACATAAAAAGTCCACTTCTTGTGTACGCGGAATAGTTAGGCTGGATTGCTGAATAATGCTTTGATCTAAATATCCTGGGTGGCATACCATCATTGGCACATTATCTTCAGGACTAGCAAGAGCAAATTTGACGGTGTCAGCGAAAGTACGATATGGATCATAATTTGGCTTCATGCTATCCATAAAAGTTGTGATTGTTGTATTGTTTTTAAACTTAACCGGGTTTAGGTCTAAATCGAACGGCAATAATGGTAAATTATGCCTTTCAGCAACTACTTCAAGGCCTTTTAATAGGTTTGCACTATAAACAGCATGTGCTTCGAAATAATCTGGCTTTTTACCAACAATTTTTAAGAAATACTGATATTGCGCCTCAATTTCAATAATAACTTCGTCTAAATTAACCACATCATACTCGGCAGTTCGATAAACCTTAGAAGGTTTGAATAAACCATTAGATGTCACCAAACTTGGTATTTTCTCTGGATCTGTCAAAGGCTTACCTGCACAAATCACTGTATGCATCCCAATATCAAGATCAAATGGTTTCAACAAGTCTAACCCATGAAGCGTGTCTTTCATGTTAACCATTACGCCAACATTATTGATTAATCCATTTTTGACGCTTTCATAAGTTCCATAATTAACACCCTTAGAATAGCCTAAATCGTCTGCACGAATAATTATGTTTTTCATATTCTCCTCCTATTTAGTTTTTGGCTCAATGCCAATGATATAAGTAGCAATTGCTGCAACTATTAAGGCAATTGCTGCACTTATAATCCCATTAATTAAGTTAGCAGTAGAGCCTCCTACGTAAGCTGTCAGTGACATAAAATTGGCCACTGGTACAATTACATAACCAGAAACATGCATTATGGCAGCATATATACCGCCTACGAATCCACCAATCATCATTCCAATAAATGGTCTACGGTATTTAATTGCTATTCCATATAAACCAGGCTCAGTAACACCACCTACAAAGTTGGCAATAAAGTAACCAAAAGCTAAAGATTTTTCTTTTTTATCTTTTAAGCGTAATGCAGCACCCAAACTCATACCAGCTACTGCAAAACTAGCAGCCAAAGAACCTAGAATAATAAAGTTATCGTGACCAGTTTGCGCCACAATCGTAATCATTGCACTTATCATAACTAAGTGCATCCCTGTTATAACTAGAAGTTCCCAAAGAGCACCTATTAGCCCGACACCAATAATAGCAGCAACACCGCCTAGTTGCCCGAAGGAAATGATTCCCTTAGAAACGTATTCGCCTACAAATCCTCCAAGTGGTCCAAGTACACATAGGGCAAGAGGTAGCATAATAGCAATTGTTAAAGTAGGTGCAAGAATAGTGCGCAATGCGGCAGTGATATGTTTATTGAAAAAGCGCTCGATATATGACATTATCCATACCGATAGTAAGATTGGCAAAACAGAACTAGCATAATTGGTTAAGTGCATTGGAATGCCATATACTGTGAATGGCTTTCCTGCAGCAACTATTTTTACCAAACCTGGGTCAAGCATAATCGCCCCAAGAAAGATTCCTAGAATTGGGGATGTGTTAAATTGTTTGGCAGCAGTATAGCCGATTGCAATTGGGAAGAAGTAAAAACCAGCATCACCAACAAAACTAAACAGCTGATATAAGTCACTATGTACAGAAATGACGTTAAGCATAGTTGGTCCAAGCACTGCTACTAGCATTTTGAACATTGATGCCGCAATCAGCATTGGAATGAGTGGTGTTAAACTTCCAGCAATTTTGTTTAAAATCGTATTACCTACAGACTTCCATGTTAGTTTTTTGGGTTCGCTTTTTACGTTATCAATATTTCATTTATTGGCGCAGCTTCTGTTAAGTTGCCCACTGCAGTAACTGCATCATAAACTTCATTAACCGTTTGACCAATGATAATTTGATATTGTCCACCAGATCTTGCAGTTCCCAACACGCCAGCAATATTTTTTATCTCGTCGTCTTTTGGTATGCTCATGTCCTTAAGATTGAATCGTAATCTTGTCATACAATGAGTTACACTAACAATATTCTCACTGCCACCAACAGCATCAACAATTTGCTGAGCCATTTCCTGATATTTTTTATTCATTTTCACTTTCCTCACTATTTAATTGTGTAATCATTCTTTGAACGTAAATCATTAAATAAAATTCTTCATCATCCGTAGTATTTGTACGTAATTTTTCATCAATCTGATTAATAATATCTACTGTACACTGGTACACTTTAGGATAGCTTTCTTTAAAACTTGTCCTGAGTAATTTACTTGAGCCATCATCAATTTGCTCATTACTCTCTAACCGCTTCAAATAGTATCTTAGATGCGTAATAAATCTGTTATAGATAAAGGAATTACGATTAATTTTTAGCTTAAATTGTTGCTCAATCTCTTTTACTATTAAGTCGGCAATTGAATTAAAACTATCTTCACTTATTTGCAGTTTTGTAACTACTTGAGAATTAATAAAGTGCATAGCTATCGCAATTACTTCTTCTGAAGATAATTTTACATTCAACTTCTGTTCAATTAGTTTCAGAGCTATTTCGCCAACTTGGCACTCTTTGGGATAAAACGAACGAATATCATACGAAAATGGATAATCAATTCGTATCCCTTTTTTTGAACGTTCAATCGCAAAATTAATATGGTCCGCTAAACTAAACAGAATATTTTGATTTAAATCTTGACTCAAAATAGTTTGTGCCTGCTGAATGATATCAGCACTCACTTCTAAAACATTTTCCGGAATTTCTTTAATCAGTTTAAAATTACGACTGTCAATTCGATAAAAAGTCAGTTTGATTTTACTTAAGTCAGTTAGTTCATATGGTGTTTTAGGGTAGCCAATTCCTTTACCAAAAGCCACCAATTCGTCATGATTTTGATCTAAGCAAACTGCTACGTTATTATTTATTCGCTTAATGACTTGCATTCAGATACTCCCATTAAACTTGCTTTTCGACTATTGTGTCCAAATTAGTCACCTTATCGCCATAGTTCTCAATCAATTTCCAGTCTTGATGTTCCGGTATCAGCTTGGTAAAAATGACCATCGTAGTCAAATCGACTTCTCTATTCTTAAGAAAGTCACGATCAAGTTTAACTATTTCTTGTCCCTGTTCTATTTCTTCATCTTGTTCAACGACAGCTGTAAAACCTTGTCCATTTAAATTAACTGTATCTATACCAATGTGAACGAGTATTTCATCTCCATCTTTGGTAACTATCCCCACTGCATGATGGCTTTCAGGTAATGAAACAACTTTTCCAGCTACTGGTGCAAAAACTACATTTGCTGTTGCAGATAAGCTTATTGCAAAACCGTCTCCCATCATTTTCTGTGAAAATACTGGATCTTTTACATCACTTAAATTTGTCAGTATTCCCGAAATAGGTGCAGTAACAGTAAATTTTGTGCTTTTCTTTTTAAAAAAAATTAAACATAATTATCCCCCCTTAGCACACAAAAAAACTCTTTGTGGCACAAGATTAGCAAGTGTTCAAAAAACACTTTGACTAATGGTAATGCCTCAAAGAGTAACAATCCATTTCTTATTTATATGTATCATTATACACAATTATATTTTCTATGCAAGCGCTTTTCAGATTGAAATATAAGCTACCTAGCAGCATTTTAACAAAAAGCATAAAACGCAGTCATTTTCGACTGCGTTTTTAAGTGCAACTATTTATTACCTTCGGCTCTTGATTTATATACGCCTTCAGCTGTATTAATAATTAATTCTTCGCCCTCTTTAATAAAATCAGGCACTTGAACTACCAAGCCAGTTTCCATCGTTGCAGGCTTACCTGTACCGGTAACTGTAGCGCCCTTAATACCAGGCTCAGTATGAGCAACTTTCATTGTAACAGTTGCTGGTAATTCAACGCCAAGGAGCTTGCTATCATTAGCAAATTCCAATTGAACTTCAATATTCGGCATCAAATAAAACTTATCATCACCAAGTTGTTCACCAGAAACTTCGTATTGTTCATAAGTTTCGGAGTCCATGAAAGTATAAACATCACCTTCGTTATAAAGGAATTGTGCTTTCTTTTTAGTAATGTCGATTAATTCAATCTTTTCAGTTGGACGCATCGTCTTATGAACAACTGCCCCACTTTCAATGTTGCGTAAGTCCATTTGCATAACAGTATTGCCCTTACCTGGTTTATGATGGTTTGCCTTAAGCACCCGAATCATTTTACCGTCTTGACTAAATACCATACCCTTTTTTAAGTTAATTGCCTGTACCATTGTTTTTTCTCCTTCTTATTTTAATCGTGTTTAAATTCCAGAAAAAACTTTACGCTGGAGGCAATGCAAATTTTTTAATTAATAATAAATAAATCGTATTCATACCGTTTAGTATAGCAAAATTGACCCAAACTAGGTACTAAAAGTTAAAACTGCCGCAGATAGATTTCATCAATTTTATGACCGGTTGTTTTATGCAAAATTAAACTGGCCCGCTGTTTAGTTGGCTCAATATATTCACGCAAATTAACTAGGTTGACCATCTGCCAAGTGTCTTGTGCTAATTGAATTGCATCTGCACGAGGACCGTTAGCCATCTCATAGTAAAAATTAGTTGGATCATTTTTATTCATTTCAAGCACGCGTTCAAAACGTTGCATGAACCATTTTTCAATTAGTTCTTCATCAGCATCGATGTAAATTGAGAAATCAAAAAAGTCACTGGTAACAATTTGCCCATTAGTTGGTAACTGTAAGGTATTAATTCCTTCAATAATTAAGATATCTGGCTGCTTTACATGTCCATACTTACCTGGAACAATATCGCTTAATTCTTGTGAATAAAGCGGATAGGCAATATTTTCTTTGCCGCTAAGGACATCCTTTAGAAAGTCACTCAATAAGTTCATATTGTAACTTTCAGGAAAACCCTTCCGATCAAAAAGGCCACGCCGTTTCAATTCCTCATTCGGATAAATAAAGCCATCTGTTGTCATTAAATGAACATTTAAGTTAGGAAATGTTCGGCTAAGTAAAACTTGTAGAAGACGAGCAGTTGTTGATTTACCAACTGCAACCGAACCGGAAATACCAATGATAAAAGGTGCAGCAAGCACATGCTGCTTTAAAAATTCACTCTGCTTTTGCTGTAAAGTACGTTTTTCTTGGTACACCAAATAAAGATAGTTAATTAGGCTGCCATAAATTTCTTGAACATCCGTTAAATTGATGACATCCCCTAATGATTTAATTTTTGCAAGTTCATCCTTCGTTATTCTAACAGCATCATTAGAAGAAAAAGATGCCCATTCATCTCGATTAAAACGCAAATAATTTTTCATCTTTAGTCTTTCCCTTACCTTATGTTCAAATCATTACTGATATCAAATTAAATTATCTCATTGCAAAAGAAAAACTCACGTTAAAAACGCAAGTTTTACTTCTTTTTATAAGTTATAGTACATCATAATGTGGTCAATACCCGCTTCAGTAAAAACTTCACCCTTAGTTTGATAACCTAAATGATCATAAAAAGGTTTAGCTTGCATTTGAGCATGGCAAATTAATTGCTTAACACCAAGGTCGCGCAGATATTGGTGCACCTGTTGCATCATTTTTGTACCAAGATGTTGCCCACGTGTTTGAGCAGCAACTGCTACACGGCCAAGAACCCACTGATCATTTTCTTTAAAAATACGGCAAACAGCAAGTGCTCTATTTTGCTCTTTGTTCAGCAAAAAGACCTGAATTGCAGTAAGATCTTGATCATCAAGTTCAGGCTCAGTGATTTTCTGTTCTGTAACAAAAGTGTCAATACGCAATCTTGCAACACAATACATCTCTTGACCCGACATATCAGCAATTTTTTTAAACTTAAATGTTTCCTGTTTCTCCATCTTAGCCTCACCTATTTTTCTTCGTAAGTTTCTTGATCAACATCAAGAAGTGAACTTTTGGTGCCTGTATAAATCATATCAAGCTTATACATTGCACGCGAAGTGATTGTGTAAACTAGTTGTGTTTCATCAAGGCGGTGATAGCTTTTCTTTGAGGCATCCCACATAATGACTGCATCAAATTCCAATCCCTTAGCTAAATATGATGGAATAATCAACGTCCCATCAACCAGTCGCTGATTAGCGGTTGCAATCAAAGTGGCTTTTACACCATTTTTCTTCAATTCTTCTGCAACAAACTTAGCACTTTCAAGATCTTTAGTAATTACCGCTGTTGTCAACTTGTTTTGCTCATTTTCCAGTAATACTTGTTGCAAAACTTTTAACGCCTCAGCATCGTCATCTCGTCCCCAAACGACAGGCTTTGGTCCCTGTCTGTTAAAGGACTCAATTTTTTCACCCTGACGTAAAATCTGCTTGGTAAACTCTGTTAATTGCTTGGTTGAACGGTACGATTTAGTTAACTGAACAACATCCGTTTTCTTAGGATCGAACAAACCACTAATTTGTTTAAGTAAGCTTCGACTCTCATCCTTAGTAAAAATAGCCTGGTTTAAGTCTCCCAGCATTGTGAATTTGGCGCGTGGGAAATTATATTTAAGGTAGCAAAGTTGAAATGGTGTGTAGTCTTGAATCTCATCAATAAAGGCATAACGCATTTCATAATCAACGTGCCGTCCAGTAATCATGTCATACAAGTAAAGATAGGCAGAAACATCATTCATATGAATGTAGTGGTTCTTAAAACTAGCTTTGACTTCTTCAACATGGTCATTCCACTGATTCTCGGTAATATTCCATTTAGAAAGATCGGTCATTTTCGGAACGCGACGCAAAAAACTAAGATATTGCGCACGCATATTAATAAAGTTATTACGCTTAATTTGTTGGAAAACTTTATCCAGTGCCTTAACCACAATCTTGCGGCTTAAGAATTTTTCTTCTTTTTCCTCGGATTCAAACTCTTGATCAGGCCGGTCATATAGCTCGTTAAGTTGTCCTTGACTCAGGCTCTGAATTTCATCAGCTACCCAAGACTTTTTAGCTTCAGAATTAATCTTGCGGTTAAGCAATTTAATTAACTCTTCACGCGTTGCATCAATTCGGTTGCTTAAATTGTAGTTCGAATTGTAGGAATAATAAATTTCATTGATTTTTGCTTTTTCAAAAAATGGACGCTTTTTGTCACGGAAATAAATGTTCTTAAAAATTACACCACGTTGATTAAGGTGTTTTGCATAGCGAGTCAGCAAGTCAAAGAAACTAGTCGAATCTTTAAATTGACTGATTGCTGAATCGGCAGCATCGTCTTCAAACTGATCAAACAGGTTTTCGACATCCATGCCAGGCAAGCGACGTGCAACAAATTGCCAGTATGTCATTTGCACCATATTCTGTTCACCCATCTCAGGCAAAACATTTTTAATGTAGTCATTAAATAACTGATTAGGGCTAAACATAATAACATCGCTACTTGTTAAATTACCACGGTACCGATAGAGCAAGTATGCTATTCTTTGTAAAATTGCAGAGGTCTTTCCCGACCCAGCAGCACCTTGAACAAACAATAAATCAGCGCTTGTATTACGAATAATCTTATTTTGCTCGCGCTGAATTGTCGTCACTATCGACTTCATTTGCGTACTGGACTTTTCACCCAAGACCTCAAGCAACATTTGATCACCAATCGATTCATTGGTATCAAACATATTGACAATCTTACCGTCTTCAATCATAAATTGTCGCTTCTTGGTCATCTCAACGGTAATTTCACCTTCAGGGGAAACGTAAGAAACGTCGCCAAGCTTGCCATCATAATAAATTGAAGAAATTGGGGCACGCCAGTCATAAATTAAAAAGTGATCATTTTTGTCAGCAAAGGAGCCTAAACCAATATAAATAGTTTCTGCAGGCTGACCATTTTCTTTAAAATCAACTCGTGCAAAATACGGCTTTTGCTCTAATTTCTGGATTGTCGTTAATTGCCTAGCTGCATGTTGCCATGCATTCTCGCGTTCATCAAGAAGTTGTTGCTGTTGATGAATTGACAAAGCCGTTTCCATTGAGGTGGAATAGCCGTCATAATCTAGTTTTACATCATCAAAAAAGTGGGAGTTAAGATCCTTAGCTTCTCCTTCTGCCGACTTAATTGAAGAGGATAACTCTGCCTTTTTAGCTCTTATCATTTTTAAAATATGATCAAGATGTTCTTGTTCAATTTTTTTTTCATCCTTTGCGTTTAACATAACGTCACCTGTATTTTTAAAACTTGTTTATTATTTTAACATTAAACATGATTTATATATATACAATAACTCACTTAATTACTTTTGAATTTTTCCGAGTGCAATCCGTGAAAATCATAGTACTTGTGACTATAATAAAGTAAACAGGTCGTTTGAAAGTTTTGTAATTATCCTCGAATAACATAAAGTAACGGAGCTGATAAATCATGAGGAACTTTCGCCATTTTTTAAATAAACTAACTTACGCTTTAATAGCAGTTATCGCACTTAGCGGCGGCTTTGAACTACTCGGCAACAATATTTTGTCCAGCATGCCAAATCAAGTCGTTTATGCAAAAAAGGCTAAAAAACGTGCCAAGAAATCAAGAAAAGAGACTGTTTCTGCTGAATGGAAATGGGCACAACCTAAAGCCAGTGTTTATGTTGACCTAGATGGCGATAAAAACCTGACCGCAGCTGCCAACCATGCAATTCAAGTGTGGAATGACACCGGAGCATTCACTTTTACTAAAACCAAAAACAAAAAGAAAGCTGATATTACAATAGAAAGTGTCTATAGTCCAAACACTACTTATGCTGGCTATACAACTTTTCACTTCTATGTAAAATCAGGACTATTATTCTCTGCTGACACTAAATTAAACACCTACTACCTTGACAATTTCTCAAGCTACAATTACAGTTATGAACGAGTTGTCAACACGGTTGAACACGAGCTGGGGCACGCAATTGGGCTTAAGCACAATAACGGACAATCAGTTATGTATCCAACTGGCTCTATCTACTCTATTCAAGAAATAGATATTGAAGCTGTCAAAAAACTTTACAATAAATAAGTATATTAAAAAAATCTAAGTAGGTAAAATGAAAAGAATCTATATTGTCCGCCACGGTCAAACTTATATTAATCGCTACAACAAAATGCAAGGTTGGTGCGACACACCATTAACTGATAAGGGAATTGCTGATGCCAATGAAGCTGGTGAAGTTCTTAAGAACATCTCGTTTGACATTGCTCTTTCTAGCGACTTAAAACGTGCTAGTGATACTTGTGATATTATCATGTCACACAACACTAATCGTGACACGTTGCAACATATAGCTTCCCCATTTTTCCGCGAACAGTTTTGTGGGTACTTTGAAGGCATGGATTCCGATGCAGCATGGCAAATGATTGCTGGCCCGCATGGTTACAAAAACCATTATGATCTATTCCAAAAGGAACCACTTGATAAGGTTAAGGACTGGGTTAAAGAGGCTGATCCCTTTCATGATGCTGAAAACGCTGAAGAATACTGGAAACGACTCGACCAAGGTTTCAAACTGATTAGCCAACTTGATGGCGCAGAAAACATCCTTCTGGTAACCCATAGTTTTACTATTCGTAGCATCGCAGCAAAATACGGTGACTTTGATATTAGCGAAGGTCCTCGTAACGCTTCGATCACAATTATGAATATGACTGGCAAAGATAAAAAAGTAATTTCCTATAATAAAATGAAATTATCTTAATTACACTTTTCTATCTATGGATATCCTCAATTACTTTGATAACTGAGGATTTTTATCACCCTAAACACTTATTTACCGCATTGTCGAGTGGCATCATTAGTCCAGAATTGATTTTCAATAATAAAATAAATTGACGATTTACACGCTTTAATTGGTTCACTGTTATAATTGTCATTAAAATTGTAATAGTCAGTATACAGGCAATTAAGATGAAAAAAGCCATCATTTTATTAAAAAATCATTCTGTTCACTATTTGTTTCAATAGCTCTCGTCGGATCGTTTATTCTAAGCAGTGGTTCCTATTCACCCGTTTCTTTTAATCAAATAACCTATGCCAAAAAGACTAAAAGGCTAAGAAAGTTAAGAAGGTACCACATCGCAGATGGAACAAAGCCAAAGCTTTAATTTACCTTGATTTAGGGAAAAATGACGATTTAATTGCCGCAACTAATGATGCAATTAAAGAATGGAACGAAACAGGTGCATTTACTTTCACAAAAACTAAGAATAGGAAAAAGGCTCAAATCACTGTAGTACCTTGGTACAATTCAAAAACCCGTTATGCTGGCTACACTCACTGGCGCTATTATGTCAAAAACCATCGTCTCGTTGCTTCAACTATCCAGTTAAACACATGTTGCTTGTGTGATTTTGCAGACGATGCTGAGCGCTACTAACAAGTACTTCAAGCCATCGAACATGAACTGGGGCATGCAATGGGGTTTGATCATAACACAAAGGTTCCATCTGTCATGGACACTGAAGGGAGATACCCAATTCAGCCAGTCGATATAAAAACATTAAGAAGCTCTGCCGTAAATAAAGCTTGCTCCAAAAATTAAAAGACCATTCACTAAAAATGTGAATGGTCTTTTTACTCTTGAAGTAACTACTTAGCCACCGAAGTACACTTTCTGCACTTCTGGATTAGCTAATAGTTCCTGTCCTGTACCAGTTAATTCAATTTTACCAGTTGCCAATACATAACCTCGATCAGCAATCGAGAGAGCTTGTTTAGCATTCTGCTCAATCAACAAGATTGTTGTTCCCTTTTCATTCAGCTCTTTAATAATCTTAAAAATCTCCTGAATATACAAAGGTGACAGTCCCATCGAAGGTTCGTCAAGTAAAAGTAATTTAGGTTTAGCCATCAACGCACGACCGATGGCCAGCATTTGTTGCTCACCACCTGACAGCGTTGCAGCATCCTGATTTTTACGTTTTTGTAAAATTGGAAAACGTTCAAAAATTTCTTGATAACCCTTGTTCACTTCACTACCACTTTTTTGTAAAAAAGCACCCATCTGTAGGTTTTCCATTACCGTTAGTCCGGAAAAAATATGCCGTCCCTCTGGAACTTGTGAAATCCCGTCTAATACTATTTGCGGAGCCTTTTCTTTAACAATGCTCTTACCCTGATATGTGATTTGACCATCCTTAGGTTTAAGTAGTCCAGAGATTGTTTTAACAATTGTCGACTTGCCGGCACCGTTTGCACCAATCAAAGTCACAATTTCGCCTTCATTTATTTTGAAACTTACCCCTTTAACAGCTTGGATAACACCATAGTTAACGGACAAGTTTTCAACTTCGAGCATCGCCATCTAGACTTCACCTTCTCCCAAATATGCCTCAACCACTTTATTATTTGTCCTGATTTCTTCAGGGGTACCAGTTGCAAGTAATTCTCCTTGATCGAGAACATAAATGCGTTCAGCCAAGTTCATAACAAGAGACATGTCATGCTCAATCAATAAAACAGTTATGCCAAACTCTTTTTGCACCCGCTTAATTAGGTTAGTTAAATCTGCCGTTTCCTCTGGATTCATTCCAGCAGCAGGTTCATCTAAGAACAAAATTTTAGGCTGTGTTGCCAAGGCTCTAACTATTTCTAAGCGGCGCTGCGTTCCATAAGGTAGATTTTCAGCTAATAATGCTTGGCTATCTGTTAAATCGAAAATGTCTAGCAGTTTTTCTGCTGCTGCTCTCATTTCCTTTTCAGTTCGATAATAGCTTGGCAAACGAAAAACAGTTGTCAAAAATCCTTCTTTGTACTTATTTGTCATGGCAGTTAAAACATTGTCCATAACTGTTAAATTTTTGAACAAACGAATATTCTGAAAAGTTCGTGACAAGCCTAAATCAGCAATTTGGACAGCATTCTTACTGGTTAAATCATAAGTTTGCTTGTCAACTCGTAAATCTATTTTGCCGCTAGTTACAGGAACCATCCCTGTTAATAAGTTAAATAGCGTCGTTTTACCAGCACCATTTGGACCAATAAGGGCAACCAATTCATGTTCATCTAGATGAAGTGAAACATCGTTAACTGCGGTTACACCACCAAATTTTCGTACCGCGTGTTCTACTTGCAGTAAATGCTCCATGTGCTAGCCCCTTTCCTTTTTACCAAAATGTTTACCAAGATTCTTTAATGAAAATTCCCAGTTACCGAGCAGTCCTGATGGCTTGAAGATCATAATTAAAATCAGTGCAATTGCATAAATAACCATTCTTAGCGCACCAAAGTTTTGTAAGACCGTATCTAACACGCCTAAAACAACTGCTGCTAAAAATGTTCCGGTCATACTACCAACACCACCTAAAACAACAATTACAAGAATCGAAATAGACTCCATAATTCCAAAGTTTGATGGTGAAATAGTTTGGATATAGGATGCATGCAAGCTACCAGCAATCGCAGCTGTTGTCGCACCAATAACAAAAGCGGCTACTTTCCACTTGGTAGTGTTAATTCCCATCGCTTCAGCAGCAATTTCATCTTCACGTACAGCTTTAATTGCTCGTCCGTTTTTAGATTTAATAAAGTTCATCAAAACTAGGGTCGTTAAACAAACCAAAATATAAACAGTTGGCCAAGAGCATAGTTGAGGAATGTTAAACATCCCCGCTGAGCCACCAGTAATCTTCAGGTTATTGATGATGTTGCGAATAATTTCAGCCGCACCTAAAGTCGCAATTGCTAAATAATCACCCTTTAATCGAGTAAACGTTGCTGTTCCGACAACTAAGGCAATAAGTGCTGCAAGCGCCATTCCAACCAGCAATGACACAATAAAACCTAGTTCAGTACTTACGTGCTGGGTAATAATCGCGGTTGCATATGCACCAATTGCCATAAAACCAGCGTGTCCAAGTGAAAATTGGCCACTAAAACCGATAATTAAATTCAATCCTGTTGCCAAAATAATATTGATTCCGATTGTGACCAACATATTTTCAATAAAGTCATCAATCACGCCTACCATAATCAACGCATTGATTAGATAGAAGCCCGCAATCATAATTACAAGCCACGACAAGATGTATTTCAAATTTGCTTTCATTTTGCCACCTAAACCTTTTCTTTAGTATTTTTGCCAAAGATACCGGCTGGTAAAAAGAGCAAAATAACAATTAAGACAAAGTAAACGACAGCATCTTTGTATGCAGATAAACCGATTGATTGGAAAAATGTTTCCAAAATACCAATCAGGAAGCCTCCTAGTGATGCACCAGGTACTGAACCAATTCCGCCCAATACGGCTGCCACGAAGGCCTTGATTCCCGGTGTCATTCCCATCAGCGGATCAATTTGGTTATAGTACATCCCAATCAGAATACCGCCAGCACCGGCTAAGGCCGAGCCTAAGGCAAAAGTAAATGAAATCGTATGGTTCACATTTACACCGACTAACTCAGCTGCATCTGGATCAACCGAAACTGCTCTCATTGCTCGTCCCATTTTGGTTTTTTTGATAATTACCTGCAGCAAAACCATTAAGATCAACGCTGTAGCCAAAATCAAAATTTGAATATTAGAAATGACAATGCCACCAATGTTGTAATTAACTTGTTCCATTACTTGGGGAAAGCTGCGTGCATTAGAGCCTACTAAATATGACATACCATTTTCTAGCAAAAACGATACACCAATAGCAGTAATCAAAACAGCGATTCTAGGTGACTTACGTAGAGGTCGATATGCAAAATATTCAATCACTACACCAGCTAGTGCACTAACAATCATTGCTGTAAGTAGAGCGGTAATAAAGTTAAAGTGCCAAAGGCTAATTACGTAGTAGGCACAAAATGCCCCTAACATGTAAATATCACCATGAGCAAAGTTAATTAACTTAATAATGCCGTAAACCATGCTATAACCCAACGCCAACAAGGCATATATCGAGCCTAATGATAAGGCATTGATAATTTGCTGTAAAACTATCTGCAAATTTGATCGCTCCTTTGAAATATCTCTATTAACTAAACATGTTTTTCGTTAATCAACCTTGTAAAAATTACTGATTTTTCCGTTAGTCATTTCCTCAGTTATGATTGGTCTTTCAGGGTTGTGCTTTTTATCAATCGTGATTTCGCCAGTAACGCCCTTGAAGTTCTTAGTCTTGGCTAAACCTGCAGTAATCTTGACTGAATCATCTGATTTTTGTGTTTCAATTGCATTTTTAACTAGGTATACCGCATCATAAGCAAGTGCTGAGAAGGCAGGAGCATCAGTGTGGTAACGTGCCTTAAAAGCTTTCATAAACTTCGAAGCAAACGGATCCTTAGCTGCAACACGAGTAGAAAATGGTGTGGTGTAGAAAATATTTGTGGCATTCTTAGGACCTGCGATTTGTGGTAACTTCGGATCAGCCATTCCGTCACCACCAACGATTGGAACCTTGATACCCATTTGACGAGCTTGCTTGATGATCAAACCTACTTCAGTGTAGTAACCAGGAACATAAATCGCATCAACGTTTTTCGACTTAAATGAAGTTAAAACAGCGTTAAAGTCCTTATCACCTGCTGAGTAGGTTTGGTTAGCGACTACCTTACCCTTATATGTATTTTGGAAAGCCTTAGCAAGCCCTGTTCCATAATCACTTGAATTATCAGCGTAAATAGCAACACGCTTGGCCTTTAATTTATCCATTACAAATTCTGCTGCTTTAGTTCCTTGGAAATTATCTTGGAAACAAGCACGGAAAACATACTCTTGAACCTTACCGTCTTTTTGTAAAGTATATTTTGAATCCGTTGCTGATGGACTGACACTTGGCACAGCTGCTTTCGTAATATTTGGAATTTCAGCAGTACCTGCACTTGTGGTTGCAGGCCCAACAATTGCCGCAACCTTGTCCTTAGTAGTTAACTGAGCTGCAACAGAGGATGAAGTAGCAATTGCCGACTTATTGTCACGTAAAATCAATTTAATTTTCTTCTTGTGACCATTAACGTTAACCCCACCTGCTTTATTGATTTCATCAACTGCAAGTTGGACACCCTGTCGTTCCGCATTACCATAACCGGCAGCAGCTCCAGACAGCTCTAAATTGGCCCCAATTTTAACAACATCATGTGCTTGGGTCGTTCCCTTGCTACCACTGTTTTTAGCAACGGAACAGCCCGCCATCATAAATGCAGCCGCTCCTAATGTGACAGCACTCATTACTTTTTTAGTAAACTTACTCATTTTTTCTCCTTTGACATTTACCTACAAAAACACCTCATTCAACTTAATGAATGAGGCGCTAGGTCTTTTATGAGTTAAGCCCCATTCATCAAGAAGCAAACAAGGGCTCAACTTTACAAACTGCATTCAGCAATCTACTTAGGTTAAGTCCTACTTGACAACAAGGCAATAATTATCTTTTGCGTATTGACTATTCTAATGTTCTTTTTATTTAATTTTGTAATTTTCATTAAAATAGCCTCCTAAAAATTTAATTTAACACTTAGAATTATAGGTATCTTGTTTTTAGGTGTCAAGAAATATTTTAAAAATAATTTAATTTAGCCAAAAACCTTGAATGAATAGTTAGCTTTTTCAGCAAAAATAAAAAGCTGTAATCTTAATGATTACAACTTTTTTCACTCTTTTGTTAAAACAAGTTTTTCATACAATTTGACTGTTAATAAATAATAAAATGAATAGAGAATAATAAAAATAACAAACGGAATCCAGATACTACGGTATGGGTTTTCTAACAAATCTTTAAAAAGTTGCAGTCCAAAAAGAACATCAATCACGCCTAGAAGTGCTGGTAAGAGAAAAAGAACACCGATTTCTGCTTTGATAGAACGCCGTAGTAGCTGTTTCCTTGTCCCCATTTGGTAGAGCATCCGGTACTTCGCTTTATCGCCAGCAGCACCACTTAAAACTTTAAACATTAATGTTGAAGCAAGCATAGTCAAAAAGGCAAAGCCAAGAAAGAAGCCCATGAATTCAAACGAACTACTGTAAGCAAGTGAGTTTCCGTAAAAAGCCGCTTTAGACTGAGGCACGAGGGCGGAAAAAGCAGGCTTTTCTTTTACTTGCTGACTTTCTATTTTAGCGATAATAGGATAAGCCTGGCGAAAATCTTTAACTCGAAGAAGACTAACAAAGTTTTTCTGACCACTAAGTTTGCTTAACTCCTTTGACGAGACAAGCTTAACTTTTTGCTGGCCATGGTTTGGAACCATCCGCATAAAAATAGTATTATCTATTGCATTGCTATCAGATATTTTATTTACTTGCAGTGCTTTAACCGTATATTGAGTGACACCTCTATTATTGGAATAATTAACACTAACATATTTCGCTGGCTGTTTCGAAAGCTCAGCTTGATCAAAGTAAAGAATTTTTTTGGTTTCCTTGTAATGGTAGGTCTGTTTACTAATTACATCCAGTTTTGACTCGGCCTTCTTGACGGCAGAAGAATTGCTAACAATTGTTGCATCGTAATAAACAGATTGCGTTGCTAAATCATTGAGCGAATCAAAGTTCAAACCAACGGTGATTGCACCAAGTGCAAGAGCAAACAGCAAAGAAATCATTGTCAAAACTCGAGTATAGCTTTGCAGCCGGAACTTCAGCTGTCCCAGTGTAAACATACGAATGCCATGATAAGAAAAACTTTTCCTTTTTAGCAAAAGCCCCACAAGCGAACTAAACACTGCAGCAAAAATCAAGTATGAACCAATTACAATTGTTACCAAAGCGGTTGGAATAATTTTAAAAACTTGCTCCTTTGGCAGTGTCATTACGTAATAACCTATTGCCAGTAAGAAAACACCGCCTGCTGCTTCGATTACTCGTAAAAATGGACGATAGCGAAATTTTACTGGTGCCTGATCTTCATGTAACAAAGTAATAACAGGCGTGTGCGTTAACTTGTATACGTTAGCCAAGGCCACCACCAAAAATATTACTAAGAAAAACGCAATCGTAATTATAATCGCATTAGGTAAAATGACCTGAAAATGTGGTATTTCTAAGCCTAACTTGCTAATTAGTATTTTTAGACTAATCCAGGTTAAACCAAACCCAAGTATAAGCCCTAAGAAAGTGGCCAAAAGACCAGTGATTAGGGTTTCACCAAAAATCAGTCGCCCTATCCTAGTGCTTTTAGCACCCAGCATCATGTACATGCCGTAATCATGCTTACGCATGCTGAGTAAAAACGTATCAGCATACAATAAATAGACTAAAGTAATAATGACTAATAAAACAATGCCAAAAATAAAAATATATTTTAAGTAATCTGTTCTAACGTGGATGTCATTTTTAATGAAAGCTGGGTTAACTGCAATTGCTAAAAACATATAGAAAACCATGCTAGCAACAGTTAAACCAGAAAACAAAACCAGATAGTCCTTTAGCCTGCTTTTTATTCCCGTTAAAGACAACTTCCAAATCATACGCATTCCTCTTTCCTAAACTAGCAGCTCATTCTCCTTTGTTGAGAACACTATCCGATTTCAAAACGATTTTTTCATATAACTTCACTGTTATTAGGTAATAGAGGATGTACAAAATGATAAAAATTGTAAATGGGATCCATAAGTTGTGGTACGGGGCTGGAAGGAAAACTCTAAACATCTGTAAACCAAATAAAACATCGACTACGCCTAATATTCCCGGTAAAAGGAATAAGATACCAATCTCATTTTTAATTGAATTACGTAAGACAGACATTCTAGTGCCCATTTCAAACAACATCTGATAGCGGATTTTATCGCTAGCAGCACCAGTTAAAATCTTAAACATTAAAGTAGAAGCAAGCATAGTTAAGAAAGCAAAGCCCAAGAAGAAACCCATGAATTCAAAACCACTACTAAAGTTCATAACTAGCTGATAGGCTCCTGCCTTACTTGATTGATAAACATTGGCATAATTTTTGCTTTCTTCTAGCTGCTGCTTTTCAATTTTTAAGAGGATTGGATAGTCTTGCTGAAAATTCTTTACGGTTAGAAGGGTGACAAACTGCTTGTCGCCCTTTAAACTAGCCCATTTTTGCTGTGAAACCAAACGAATAGGTTTATGGTGATTAGCAGGAAGCATTGAGTTCAAAGCGTTATTAGCAGTTGTTCCCTGCTTAGCCAGATCAGCAATTTTCAAATTTATTGTCTTATAAGCTGGTGTGTCATTTTTGACATAGAATTCATTGTTTTTGACTGGATTAGCACTGAATTCAGCCCGCTTAAAGTACAAGTACTTTTTGTTTTCTTTATAATGATATGTTTGTTCGTGCTTGATATGCAGCTGTCTCTTAGCTTCTTGAACCGCAGAAGAGGAACTTACAATCGTCGTGTCATAATATGTGCTTGCAGTAGCTTGATCTTTAAGTGTACTAAAGTTCAATCCCACAGTGATTGCTCCTAAAGCTAAGGCAAAGAGTAGCGAAATAATTGTTAAGATCTTGGTGTAGTCATGAATCCGAAACTTTAACTGACCTAGTGTAAACACCCGGATTCCGCGGTAAGAAAAGTCTTTTCGCTTTAATAGAAAGCCAATTAATGCACTGAAAAAAGAATTAAATGTAAAGTATGATCCCGCTACAATCGTCACTAAAGCAACTGGAATGATAATTAAAATCATTGCTGCGGGAAGACTAAGCGTATAGTAACCTATGGCTAGCAGAACTAGACCAGCAATTGCTTCCACCGAACGCAGCCCCGTTTTAAGACTCGTTTCAGCTGGCTTTTGCTCATCTTTCAAAAGGTTGATTACTGGTGTATGCACTAATTTACGTGCATTTTTGAGCGCGCCGAAGAGAAACATTAAAGTGAAAAAGATTAGTGTCCACAAAACGGCATTAAGCAAGATGGGACTAAAATGAGTAACCGTTAAACCCAGTTTATCAATTAGTAATTTGGCAACAACTGTGGTCAAGCCAAAGCCCAGAATAATGCCAGCTGAAGTGGCTAAAATCCCAGTAATCAATGTTTCTAGAAAAATTAGCAACCCAATCTTACTACTCTTGGCTCCTAGCATCATATACATACCATAGTCGTGCTTACGCATGCTTAGCAAAAACGAATTAGCGTAAACAAGGTAAATCATTGAAATAATGACTAGTAATACAATGCCAAAGCCAAATGTAAATTGAACATATGAAGTTGAGGTTTGAATATCGTTTTTGATAAAGGCCGGATTAATTGCAATGGTCAAAAACATGTAAAAGATCATGCTTGCAACAACCAAGCCAGAGAATAAGACCGTATAATCTTTAAAACGATTTTTGATTCCTGTTAAAGATAATTTCCAAATCATATTCGTTTCCTCTATTCATCGGTGTCTAAATGATCAATCAATAAGTGATAGAATTCTTGCCGCGACAGCTCGTTTTTCAACATTTGCTTACCAATCTTACCGTCTTTAATAAAGAGAATTCGACTGGCAAAACTAGCAGCAAACGGATCATGAGTAACCATCAATGTTGTAATGCCATCGTTTTGATTCAAATCTTCCATTGTATCCAATAATTCACGTGCACTCTTTGAATCAAGCGCACCGGTTGGCTCATCTGCAAGTAAAATTGCTGGTTCATGAACTAAAGCCCTGGCTGCTGCTACCCTTTGCTTTTGCCCTCCTGAAACCTCAGCCGGATACTTGGCTAATATTTGCTCAATTCCAAGTCGTCCAGCAATTCGATCGATTAACGGATCAATTCGCTTAGTTGATATTCCTTGCAAACTTAGCGGCAAAGCAATATTTTCGCGGTTAGTTAAGTTTTCCAATAAATTAAAGTCTTGAAAAATAAAGCCAATTTGCTTACTTCTAAAATCGGCTAATTGATTGGCGTTTAACGTACTATTATCTTCATGATTAATAAAAACATGACCACTTGTTGGCTTATCAAGCGTTGACAAAATGTTAAGCAGGGTCGTTTTACCTGAACCTGAAGCACCCATGATAGCCACATACTCGCCCGAATTAACCGTGAAGTTAATACCCTTTAGTGCCTGATATTGCTTTTCGCCGCGCTTGCCATATGTTTTAGTTACCTGCTCTACACGTAGTATTTCAGTCATGTTTCCTTTTCCTCCTGTTAGTCACTGTGTATTATATATCTAATACACTAATCCTGTTTTGGAATTTTGTCAAACAAAAAAAGCACTTACTTAAGTAAGTGCTTTTATCAGCTAAGTTTTGCTGTAATTCTAGTATATAAAATTAAGCTTTAGCCAATTCTCTTCATCACTTTTTTTAGTGGTATCACAATAATCGGTGTAACTATTGCTGTAAAAATTGCTTCAATCAAACCGTTCATCCCTAAGGCAACAATCAAAGCCTCGATTAATGGCGTTCCTTTGGCAAAATTGCCCATATAACCAATTAGCCGCCCTGAATCATTCATAAAAGCAAGGCTGGTTAATAATATGACTAAGACTGTATTGGTTAAAGAGGTAACCGCACCTGCAGTTGCATAGCCGGTTTCTCTTATTCCCTTTTTCTTATTCTGAAAGAGTTTGCCTATTAGACCAGGAAAAAGTCCAGCACACACACTTGGAATTACTGCGATGAAAACATTTTGAAAGAGCATCAAGCTGACAATATCGCCTGGCTGTGTAAACGCCAAGATTAATCGTAAAATTCCCCAAAACAAACCAAAAACCGCTCCAGCCATTGGACCCATTAATAAGGCGTAAATTGCAACTGTTAATGGCGCAGTCGTAATTGCAGGTAACCCAGGCAGGATACGAATGTAGCCAATGTTAGGAACAAAGGTCTGAAGTAAAAAAAGTGCGATGAATAAAGCTGTAATTGCCATGTTTCTTGTTTGTTCTCGTCTCATGTAAGTTTTCTCCTTAATAACATTTTGCTATTATATTGCTAAACTTTTTAAGTCGCAAACAATTATATTAGTTGCTAAGACCATGATAATACAGGTTTAAACTCTAACTGTCCTTATATGCTTTTTCCTAATCCTGTTCTTCTTCAAAAAAGGCTCTAAATTGCTCGGCCTCTTGGAGCAATTTTTCACGATTATCGACCTGCGGTAGCTTATAACCCACAAAATAAGGTGAAGCAGCAAATCGTGCAATTAGCTTAGCACAAATTTTGCCTCCTTCACGCGGATAAAAGAATAAATTATAGGAATCACAACGCCCCTTCGACACCACATTTAACATGTACTTGGTTCCCGCTTGAATCCAGTCTGCCCATAGGTCAACACTAGACAAATCACATAAATTAAGATTTAATTCAACATAGCCATGAATTGGAGCAGTTGAAACGTTAACCTCAACTCCAGCTTCATCAAAGAGTGTTATACCCTTAAAATTTGCTTCGTTAATGTACCGATAGCCGTCTTGCTTTTCAATTCCAATAATCTGCATGTGTGGGTGCACAAGTGAGCCTCCTGAATTTGGGCCAAAGTTCTTGTACCATAAAACGGATTGGAACCGTTTTTGCACCATCATCTTATTAAAGCAGTTCGAGGAAAACTGAATTAATTGTCGATTGAACGCTTTAGAATAGGTCGCAATATCACCATGATGATCACTCGACTCAATTAGAACAGTTTGAACCGTATCACGTAAGGTTGGATACTTATTACGCAACCAGATCATGTCACCATTTTTTTGATAGATATTTTCTAGGCTGTCAACCTCACAAAATGGACAGCCCGAATTATTCTTTACTTTACGATATGAATTAGGTTTATTTTTTGCAATATTTACATCAAAAATTAACGGGTCAATATCCATCATATCCTCCAAAAAATTCCATCTTATCTATTGCATTTTACTAGCGCCGCAATAGATGATAAACTGGAACCGCAATTATTTTATAAAAAGTTATTTATAGTGGGTAAAATTATGCAATCTATAAAAGATTTAAAAAAACAAAACAATCGCAACAACTTTTATTTAATTATGGTTGGCATCTTCATGATTTTAGCAGTTGTCTTTGGTGTTATTTTATATAATCGGCACGTTGAATCACAAAAGGCCGCCAAAGAATTTGCTATTACTCATTTTAACCCTAATGTAACCATTTATGGTGTAAAAGTGGGAAATCTAACTGTTGATAAAGCAACGAATAAAGTTAATGCAAAAGCTAACAATATGGTTGTGTTGGAAAAAGGTAAGGTTTCAATTGAACGCGATCCCAAGCTTAAAACAATCCAGCGCGAAGAAGTTAAAAAATATTTCGATAAACAGCACACGACAATGCCTGATAAGCGAATTTTTGACTACAAATACACAGATCTTGCAGCAGCTAATGATGCGCTTAAAAATGTTAGTCAAGCAAAATTGAATTATCAACTCGCTGGCAAGTCATACAAATTGCAGGCCCGCGACTTGCTTAACGAAGTTACTTTCAAACAAGGCAAGTTTAACTTCATTAACTCCGAAAACTTAACCGCCAAGCTTAACCAGATTGATCAGGAAGTTACAACTTTGCACAAAAGTTATAAATTCACTGTTCCGGTCAAGAAAAAATTGAATGGCAAGGAAATTACCGTTAAAAACGAAAGTTATGGCTGGGGTGTTAACGTTAAAAAAGCACAAGCAGCAATTGAACAAGCATTCTTAACTGGTAAAACCAAATTAGATGGTAAAAACTATCTTTACGGTCTAGGTTACAGTACTTACGGCCTCGGTTATGGTCAAAATAATCATGGCATTGGTGACGACTATATTGTTGTTTCCTTGAAAAAGCAGGCACTTTGGATCGTCAAAAAGGGAAAATTGGTTGTTTATCTAAACGATGTGGTTACAGGAACCGAAAATGGCGGTAAAGGCAACAGAACTCCTACTGGCGTTTGGTACATTCACTATAAAGAATCTCCATCTGTTCTTCGCGGACGTAACAGCGATGGTTCAAAATATGCCTCACCAGTTAAATATTGGATGCCATTTACCTTAAGTGGTTGTGGCCTGCACGACGCAAGCTGGCGTGGTGATTGGACTAAAACCGCCTACCTCCGTGGTGGTTCACACGGTTGCGTTAACATTAAACCAGCTGAAGCGAAAAAAGTTTGGCGTAACGTAACTAAACATGAGCCAGTAATTGTTTATGATTAGAGCTATACCAAACTGCCCTCGTGGATGACATGGCTGTGCCACTTTAAGCGGTAAAATTGATTGCTTCATAGGAGATATAATGTTTCCAAGCACCGCCTTTTAAACAGGAATGATAAAAATGAATGATGAACAATTTTTCAAATTAAGAAAGATACTAGATTTTTTTGAAAAACAAGCTCCGACAGCTATTATTGAAGAGAATGTAAATAGCATTGAAAATTATAAGGCAGAATCTGTTGATGAGTATAATAGAGCAAAAAGATATCTTGGCGAAAATAATAATTCGTTTAAATCTTTTCATGTAAGTGTGGATTCAGCAAAAGATTTCTTGCTTTTATTGAATTTGCTGGGTGCAATACATGCAAATTTTAATATATGTTCAAAGCCTTTTATAATAGAAGGAGAAGAAAGCAGTAAGTCGCTAAAAGAAGAGAACGACTATTTTAACAATTGGATGGAGTGTTTTTCAAACTATGAATTTGTGATAGTTAATTTTGACGAAACTGCTTTAGACCATGATCAATATTACGGCTAATTTCATTAATTCATTAAAAAAGGCAGTAAAGTAAAGTGGCCCCCAAATTTAGGACAAATTTGGGGGCCACTTTATTTAGCATTGCTTTTCTTTTATCTAAAAATCATGACGCGATCGCCAATATTTTTAAGGAAACTATTTAGTAATAGCTTCCTTAATCTTCTGGTTAACAACTGCCTGTTCTTTAGTTACTAAGTCAGCCTTAGTAGCAATAACCTTAGTATCCATTTGAATCTCTCGACCTAAACCAGGTTGATCAATTTTTGGTTCAAAGAAAGTAGTGAATTCCTCTAAACGAGCTGGGGTATGGAATGCTTTTGCCGTAACAGTTATGAAACTGGTAAATTCCATATCGCCACCGATAGTCTTTTCAAGCCAGGCCCATTCAGCACGAATCCAATCCCAAGCTAGTTGCTCACCTTGCTTGTTAGAAAGAACTGAGAAGTACCATGAGCGCAAATCTTGTGGTTTGATAATGTCATTGTTTTCAAAGTTATCAACAATTTGCTTAAGGTCTTCTTTGTCCTGAGTTGAAGTTATGGCTGCCATAAGGTCTTGCTTAAAGTATGGATCAACTGCAGTTTGATACTCTTTAACTAGGCGTTCAATAAGCTCTGAACTGTGGTAGTTTTTAGCTTCATTAATCAAAACATATGGTCGAACTGAAGCTTCAATCTTAATTAAGTCTGCCTCGTTTTGGACAAAAATTTGGTGACCTGCTTTTATCACAGCTGGGTTGCCAGCATATAAAGCAGCTGATAATTCAGTTGGACGAATTTGTAGTTCATCAGCAGTATCTGTTTCTTTAGCTTCCCAGCCAAGACGTTCTACTTGTTTACTTGAAAGTTGATCAGTAAATTGCTTTAAGTTCTTTTCTTCATCAGAATCTGGTGTGACAAACTTACGTAAGCTAGCCACAGCACTGAATAAAGCACCAATTACGATGTTAGAATCAGAGTCAGCAAATTTTGGTAACAATGGCACGATTTCTGCATATGAAATCTGGTTGCCTTGAGCTAAAAGACCCAAATCTTGCAGTAATTGTAATTGATCAACAGGCTTTAAGTCGTCAACTTCAGCAATAATATCAGCCATCAGCGTTTCATCGTAGTTAACGATGAAGTGTGAGCTATTACCTACATTAAGACGTAGTGCATGGCCTGCTTTTGCACGTAAGTCACTATAATCACCGAGATCGAGTTCTCTATCAGACATAATCTGTGGTGCGACAAAGTTTGCATTTAGCGGAATTGCCCACTTGCGGCCAACTTCCTTACCTTCACCAGCAAAGAACTGCTTCTGTGTTAAGATCAAATGACCATTTGCGTCAACTTTAGCACTAACTACAGGGTAACCAGGTTGATCTAACCAAGTATGCATAATTTTGCCAATGTCCAAATCAGTTGCAGTTGATAAGGCATCCCAAAGGTCATCACCAGTTGCATTGCCAAACTTGTGTTGGTCGAAATAATATTTGAGGCCTTTACGTAAGGCATCATCGCCAAGCAATGCTCTTACCATTACAAGCATCCTTGAGCCCTTAGCATAAACAATCGCACTGTCGAAAATCGAATCAATATCAGCTGGATGTTCTACTTCAACGTGAACTGATTGAACACCATCAGTTGCATCACGATTTAAAGCGGCCGGAACTTCAGAAACTTGGTATGTGTTATCCCAGACATGCCACTCAGGTTCAAGTGCATCAACTGAAACGTATTCCATCATGTTGGCAAAACTTTCATTAAGCCACAGGTCATCCCACCACTTCATTGTAACCAAGTCACCAAACCATTGGTGAGCCAGTTCGTGAGCAATTACAGTTGCAACATACGCTTTTTGGTCAGCCGTTGCATTATCTGGATCAAGTAAAATTGCTGCCTCACGGTAAGTAATTAGACCCCAGTTTTCCATCGCACCAGCTGAAAAGTCTGGCAATGCAAGTTGCCAAGAATGTGGTAATGGATACTTAGTTTGATAGAATTCTTCATAAAATTCAATTGCTCGCTTAGCAATGTCTAAAGCAAAGTCTAGTTCTTTTGCTTGGTGTGCCTTTGTTGCAAAGACACCAACTTTTACACCATCTTTGGTTTCAGTCATCTTAGATTGCAATTCACCAAATGCAAAAGCAATTAGATAGCTGGACATTCTAACGGTTTTTTCAAAGTAGTGTACACCGTCTTCAACTTTAATTTCAGGCATGTTAGCAATAGTTGTTTCGCCTTCATGTTCATCATATTTCAGTGCTAAAGAAAAAGTAGCCTTAGCTTCTGGTTCATCAACACATGGAAAAGCTTGACGAGCAGAGGTTGTTTCAAATTGTGTACCAATTATCTGCTTCTTAACCCCATCTACTGTGTAATATGACGGATAAATACCCATCATGGTATCAGTTAATGGAGCAGAATACTTAATTTCAACTTCTGTCTTACCGGTCTTGCCCAAATCTATTTTAATTGCTTCTTTTTCATCGTCGACTGTAAAAGGAACCTCTTGGCCTTCACTAGTCACTGAAGCAATCGTCAGGTATTTTTGGTTGACCATGATTGAATCCTCGATGGCCTCACCAGTAATTGTAGTAGTACCTTTAATGGTTTTCTGTTCCCGGTTTACCTCAATATAGAGATCATAATGCCCGGGATGGAAAGTTTCATAAAAATGTTTTACTGTCATTGTCTGCCTCCTAATATAGCAATATAACAAATTTTACCAAAACTATTCGGAAATGACATTAAAACTCGTTTGTAAGGTTTGCGTGTCTGTTTTGTAACAACAATGAAATATTGCTTGTGTAGTATTATCAGTATCAATAAATCAAGTTTGAATAGGGAATGAAGAAATTGAAAAAAAGTAAAAGTATCATTTTAAAGTTAGTCGCCGCGTTAGCCTTATCGTTTGGCTTTACTACAATTGCACAAGTAACTACTGATCACTCTGGTGTTCAAACGGTTCAAGCTGCCAAAAAGCTGTCAGGTGCTGAACGTGCTGCAAAAAACTGGATTGCAATGCGTGAATCTGGTGGTAACTACTATGCTAGAAATGGTGTTTGTTACGGTAAATATCAATTAAATATCAACTACTTAAAAGGTAATTTATCACCAAAGAATCAAGAACGTGTTGCTGATAACTACGTATATGGTCGTTACGGTTCATGGGTTAACGCCAAGAACTTCTGGTTAGCTCATCACTGGTATTAAAATTCGTTTCCCAAAAATAAAAAGTCTAACAATTTGTTAGGCTTTTTTATTTACTATTTATTTGTTTTGAGCATTTGCTCGATTTCGGCAAAATATTTTTCCCACTGGTTTTCTTTTTGTGTGCCACATTCCTGCTTTAGCAAATACGCTAGCAATTTCTGCTTATCAGGGCGATCAAGAAACAAGTAGCTTTGCGGTATAGTGATTTCAGGCATGACACTACGTAACTGCTCCAGAGTGACCTTTTTCACTGCGCAATAATTGAGAATCGGAATAATGCAGCCATCATTTTTCGGCATAAAATAATCATATATTTCTTCATATTGGTCGTGTTGAATCAACTGGCCAATTTTAGCCAAGGTATTCGCATCATTTTGAATTAATGAGGGACATTTAATAAACAATTCAATGCCACCATTTTTACCAGTTGTGTACACAAAGGCCTGGAAGCTGTCCTTAAAGAAGCGTTTACGGTACTCAATCACCTTTTGACCGATTAAAATTTCGTTTACGTATTCTTCATGCATTGATAGTAATAAGGTGGGTAAAAATGGATCGTATACGCTGTTTTCAACTGTCTGCAATATTCTTCTCCCTTAAAAAATAGAAAATAAAAAGCTGTCCCCCCATCAATTGAGAACAGCTTTTTTGCTTTTTAAGCTCTGTGTCGTAATAAATGAGCCTTAGCTGGTTCTGCCTTAAGCCAGTTGGCAAAGAAGGCAAAGCCAAAAACCATCAGCGCAATAATTGCAGTCAAGATAAACAAACCATTATTACTGTTCAAAGCAATTGTTTGCTCATCTTTTAAAAAGGCGTCTGACTCATTAACTTGATTGCACAATCCAAAGAATAACATGATTAGACTGCTCAAAGTTAGTACGCCATTAATTGCTGTCAAAACTTTTATTTTCGTTAACTTCAAAAAATCATGTCCTTTCTTTTGATTCAAATATGTGCCATTATATACCCTCAGTAAATAAATGCAATACTCTTCAGCTAAAATAGTCCATTCTTTAGGCACTTTTCAAGTCTATTCTTGTTTATCAATTTAACTTTCCAAGTTAATAAAAAAAGAAGCTAATCTCCACTTCTTTTTTTACCATTCACTCTTTAACCATTCTTGTGCTAGTTCGAACCAGTGACCAGCATGTGGATTATCTTGCCATTCTCTTCCCTTAACTACCATATCAGTTCGAGCAAGTGAAAAGCCGTGACCACCACGATTAAATAAATGCGCTTCACACGGAACATTATGTTCACGTAAAGCTTCAAGGTATTCCAAAGTATTGTTGACGAGTACAATTGGATCATCCCACGCATGGAAAATAAAGGTTGCTGGTGTTTCAGCGGTTACACCTAATGCACTATTTTTAACGAAATCATCAGCAGGCACCTTGTCCAATTCATCTTCTGGAATATCAAAGCCAATTTTAGCTAGGTTAATTAGTGGGTAGCCTAGAATAGTCTTATTTGGCAATACCGCTTTACTGGTAAAATTAAATTCTTTTTGGTATTCCGATGAATTGGCCATGCTATTAGCCAAACTAGCAACGTGTCCACCGGCCGAAAAGCCAACTGTAACAATTCTTTCCGGATCAATTTCATATTCAGCAGCGTGATCACGGAAGTATTTAACCGTGCTTAAAACGTCAAGTCCTGCATCAGGGTATATATCGCCCTCATCTTGAACCAGATTATATTCCATCACTACACTATTAAAGCCGCAATTATTAAAAGCTAATGCAACCGGCTCCCCTTCGCGCAAGGATAAATGATCAAAACTACCACCAGGAATAACAATTGCGAGCGGATGTTTAGCGGTTACTAAATCTCCAATCGAATCCAAAGTGTATGTGTGCACGTTAAATGCCCTGTTGTTAAAGTTAGTTAATGTTAAATCTGTTACTTTCATTCTTTTACCTCATGCTTCACCATATTCTTTGCCAAGAAAGCCGTTGATAGGGGTACCGTTAGCAGTACGGCAATCAGCGAGTACATGACAATCAAAATTTCATTAACAAACATCTTTTCGTTGAGAATTTCACCTAAAGTGTAATTTAGCCTAATATACCATAAAAATAGGGATAAAAAGCTGCCAAACATTCCAAATAAAATCGTGTTCATTGATGTTCCTAATACATCATTACCTATTTTAGACCCGCTCGCCATTAAATCCTCGTGTGAAATTTCCGGATTGTGCTTTTTGATTTCTAATAAACCAGAGCTCATTGCAACTGCGGCTTCAGCAACTGCACCTAAGGTCGAAAAAATCGCAACAGCTACAGCAATTAGTGGGTAGCTTAAGCCTGGCATTTGCGATAAACCAACCAAAATTTCACCCGCTTCTGGCCCAAGGCCCGCAGCTTGAGCAAGCCATTCACAGCCTAAAATCAGCACACTGACGACTAAGCAGACAATAAACGAACAGGTAAACGAATTTTTGGCCACCTGATAGTCATGTGTCCCTAGGAAAATAATTGTTACTAATTTTAGTGGAATAAAAATCAGAATCAAAATTGGAATATTAATGCCCCATGAGATTAAAATTGCCAGCAAGATCAATAGCAGTGTGTTAATCAGTACACTGAAAAAGCTTCTAATTCCAGTTTCACCGCCAACGATGGTCATCAGAATTGCTAAAACAATAATTAGTGCCATTAACGTACTCAAATTTGCTTCCACTCCTTTCTCTTTTTCTCTTCCAAAAAGAGAAGACTACAACCTGTTGCAAAGACAACGGTCAACACAATTCCAATGGCCGAAATTACGCTTTGCGTTACGCCAAGTGATAATGTAAAGCCAAAGGTTGAGCTAAGCGTATTATTGTCACGCAAATAAATGATTGTCAGTGGTAATTCTTCTGACATGAAAATCAGTACTAGAACATTGATTAAGGGGCCCATTATTTCCTGTCCCATAGTGCGACCACTTTTGACTAACTGCTTCGCCGTCAGGTCCTTTTTAGTTTGGACTAGTTCATATAGGCTAGAAACGATGTCAGTTGCCTCATCCATAACCGCACCGAGAATTCCCAGCAGCGTTTGCGCCAGGAAAATCCCCCGTGGATCCTGTGTAGCATAATCGCCTGTTTCATATTTGATTTCCGATTCTCCAGTCAAACGCATAATCAAATAGCATAATGCAAAAGAAACAACCGTGCCGAGGATTGTGGCTAACCATGTCGCCAGCATTTTTTTATTTAAACCTTGAACAAGAACTAAACTGAAAAAGGAAAAGACAATATCAGCTAAACCAAACAGTAGCACGATATATGAACCGTTTAACTTAATATCGGTCATAATCAGCAGGTAAAACAAAGCCCAACTTAACGCCATTGAGCACATCAAGCCCAGTGCTTTTTTACCAGAAACGGCCACCATCAGTGTCATCATGATCGTAAGTGCGAGCGCAAGTATCCAATCCCTTTTAGGTCCCTGAATAGCTGGATCATTGTGCTTGATATTAACAAAAATCCGTTGACCCGCCCGATATTTTTGCGTAATCAATTGCGAAGGGTAGTAATAGTTTACCGTACGGAAGGTTTGCCCCTTGTATTTGCCCGATAAAATTTTTAAATGTAAAATTTGCTTTCTTGTTTCGTCCTTGTTGTCATAAACATCTGTACTTTTTTCGACCAGCGTATCTTTAATTTGCCTATCGCTGATGACGGCAACATCATGCTTAGTATAGATGTCAGTGGCAAAGTATGTACAAGCCGTCAAAATCAAACCAATGACTGCAATAATCATAGCAACAAGATAACGTCGCTTAATTCTCTTCAATTTGACCATCCTTAAATCCATAATGGTTCTACTCTACCGCAAAAATAGCAATTTGGAATCTTAATTTAGCTTAATAAGTTAAAACTTAATATTAATAAAAAAACGGCTTTAAAAAGTCGTTTTTAATTATTTAGATATCCAAAAATTTTTGCCACCAGTGAGCCTTTTTGGGTTCGACCTGCATATCAGTCAAAGTTCGCAAACCACTATTGTTGGCACTTTTTTCGGCATTTTCCTTGGCTTTAGCTAATATTTCTTCATGGACTTCTTCACTTGATTTTTGTCCATCATCGACAACTTGGGCGCGCTTCTCCGCAGCCGTTAACGGTTTGTCGATGTCAGAATCAGCTTGATCGAGTAAATCTGTTTCATCATCGGTAATAATACCTGAAATATCAGGTAGCCCAGCAAAGGCACTTTCGTCAGAATCTTTTTGGACTAGTTCTTTTTGCTTAGCTAGCAAGTCTTTGTTTTGCTTTTCAATTCGGTTCAACTGTTTCTGTAATTTATCAAGTGCCGAATTTTGTTGCACAATTGTCTGCTGTAAAGCTGTTAGCAATTTTCCCATTTGCGAAGGCGACATCACTTCTTGTTTTTCCTGCTCAGCTTTTGTTTGAGCAACTTTCTTAGTTTTATCTTTTTTATCACTAACAGCAAAAATCTGTTGGGCCGCCTCTTGTAATGTCAAACCATTATCTTGAGCTAGCTTATGAAAGTCTTTGAGGTCTTGCAAATCCTTTTTACTATATAAACGGGCTTTTTGCTTTGTCCGTTCATAGTAGTCTGGTTTACCAGTCACTTTTTCAACAATCAGTGAGTACTTCCGCAAAGTTGGCACACTTATTTTTAGTTCTTTAGCAGTAGCAGCAGGTGCAGTTAACTCTTCAAAATCATGCTTATCTTTTGTCATTAATTAATACTCCCAGCATAGTCCAGCTTAATCATGTTTATGTAGCAGTGTCTTTTTGTGCTCATGGCGTTCTTGAGCGTATTCAATTAGACGTGTGATTAATTCAGAGTATGGGATGCCTGCTTCTTCAAATAGCTTAGGATACATACTGATGTTAGTAAAACCAGGTAGGGCATTAATTTCAGTTAAAATTAGTTGATGATCACTTTCACGCAATGTTGAGTCAACACGTGATAAACCACTACATTCTGTGGCTTGATATACCTTTAAGGCATTTGAGCGAACCTTTTCGGTAATATCTGCTGGTAAATCTGCTGGGATTTGTAACATAGTTGTTGAATCATCATCATACTTATTTTCATAACTATAAAAAGTACCTTCAGCATTGATAATTTGACCAACACCAGAAACAATAGGCTTGTCGTTACCTAGCACAGCTGTTTCAACTTCAGTTCCATGAATTGTTTCTTCAATTAAGACTTTGTCATCATATCTAAAGGCATCTTCCAGTGCATCATTGAATTCTTGCTCGTTAGTTACATGATGAACCCCAACAGAAGAACCTTGATTAGATGGCTTCACAAACAAGTCACCACCTAATTTTTCGCTCACTTTTGCGTAATTGCGCTTATCATTATTTGCATCTTCGTATTCAAATCGCTTAATTGAAATCCAGTCAGCAACAGGTACACCAACGCGTTGCGCCAGGATTTTCGTAAACTCTTTATCCATTGTGACCGCAGATGCTAAAACATCGTCACCAACAAATGGCTTGTCGAGAATACGGAAAAGTCCCTGCAAACAACCATCTTCACCTAAATTACCGTGAACAATTGGAAAGAAAACATCGATTTCAGGTAAATCAGCCAGCTCAATCAGATTGGAAATGTTCGCGACTTTATGTGGATTTTCCACAGTATATTTGGGATCCTCAAGAACTTTAAATGAGTCTTCCTTACTTGCCAAGTAGCCGTCATTGGTAATCCAAATTGGACAAACGTCAAACTTGTCCTTATCAATTGCATTATAAATATTGTGGCCCGACATAATTGATACTTCATATTCGGAGGAATTGCCACCAAAGATCAGACCAACCTGTGTTTTTCTAGTCATTTATTCTACCTCTTAACTAATGTTTCTAACTTTTTAATTATACGGCAATAAACTTGTAAAAAAGTGTAAATTAAACAATTTTTTTGAAAAAATTTCTTTATTTGTTCTCTTTAATGTGAAAAAGCCCCTATTTGCCACGGCTTAGGGAACTTTTATTATGAAACAAGAAAGATGAACTTACTTATTTTGCTAGTTACTAACTCTCTTTTTAAGTCCAGCCGTAATCTTACTTAATTAGCATTATTCCCATGCAATGCGATAAAGTTTGTTAATTTTAGTGGGATTTTTCGTCAAAAATTGCTGGTGGTACGCAGCTGTTAAATAAACTTCATTATTGCCAATTAGCTGTAAACCCTCAAGTTCGGTGTAATAGCCAGGAATTTCTAATGCGGGCTGCTCAGTCAAGTCAACCATTTCCCAATTAAGTGGATTAGATTCACGCCACGGAATTTTCACAATTTTTCGATCATGTCCCACCTTGTCACTAGCGGGCTGGCTAGATATATACAAGTCATTTTGTTCTTTGCCACTTTGATCAAAATAATGGTTAAGGGCAAAGCCCTGCAACGAACCAACTTGGCCAGTGCCACCAGACAAATTAGGAATCATAAATGCGTCCAGACAGTTGAGTTGAGTAACATCAACAGTTTTATTAGGTTCTTTTACCTGGTCAAGAGCGTCATTAAGCTCATTTAAATGATAGAGCGCAAAATAGCCATTATGATCATTGTCACCATAAGCAATTAGTGCATCTTGTTGATCAGACGAAACAGCCAGTTCCACCCTAGCAAACTGGTCACTGGGACAGCCAATTCCGAATTTCTCACCGGCATGATTTAAGTTGGTTAGACATGGCACACCCTTAAGGTTAGTTATCGATCTAAGTCTTGGTAACTTTAGGCGAGCAATTTGAGAAGACCAACTAGACCAGCCTTGCTGCTGATTCATGTCATTGGGCTTTACCCCAACAAACCATTGCTTCTTTCGACCGGCACTTTCAAAAGTCTGCGTATGACCTGCTACTTTTTGCACTATTCGCAAAGTTGGCCAACTTTTTTCAAAAGAAACATTGCGTCCTTTGCGACCACGGTAAACAAAAGTTGCGCCACCGACTTGCTGCAAGGCATACGCATGGTTTTTCCCCACATAAGTTTTTTGGACCACTACTTGGCGCAAGTCACGATCGACAGAACCGGTTACTCCGTCCCAATCATCTAAATCACTAATTAACTCAATTTGAATATTATGAGCTTTTGGAATCCCCCGATTAAGCGACATTATCTTTCTCCTACACTTAAAACATACTGATAATTAGCACCTTTATTTTAGTATTTTGCAAATTTTAGCACTGATTTGCAAAGTTTTGACTTATAATAAATTGAGGATTAGGAGGAATAAAGTAAAGTGTCACGTAAAATCATTTTAATATTAACTAGCTTACTTTGTGTTCTTCCTTTTGGCACTAGTATGGTTAGTGCTGCCGAATTCACATCAGCTGAGACAGCCAAAATTCAGCAGCTTCAACAAGACTACAAAGCTCTAGACCAGACCACCTTTAATACTACTAATCTTTATGCAGTTAAACCGCAATTTAGTCGCAAATTTAAAGAAGGCATACTAGCACCTGCTTATCTTGAGCAGCAACTGGCTTATATTAACTATTATCGTCAGCTTTTCAACTTAGAACCAGTTAGTGACAATCATCAAGACAACATTAGTGCTCAAAAAACAGCAGCAGTGTTAGCACTCCTTAATGCCAACCCTTTAATTAATCAGCATAATTTACCTTACGAAAAAAAGCCTAAAATCATCAATCGCGGGACTTGGCAAATTGCACGTAAGACTTCTAATGCAGCAAACCTGAACTTTAATACGTGCAACCAGTCTGCTGGCGACGTCGTAACGGATTTGCTCACTGATTCATACAATCTCACAGGAACTGATACGGGACATCGCGCCTGGCTACTGTCAACCAAGCTGACTACCATTGGAATTGGTGCAGCTTATGGCAAAAACGGTTATCGCTATTCTGTTCAAAAAGTCATCAATTCGACTGATGCTTTTCGCCTGGCCAGCCAAGCTCAAGTCGCCTATCCAGAAGCAGGAGTTTTTCCAATCGAAATTTTGAAAGGGAAAAATATCGCTTGGTCACTTTATTTTTCTGATCAAGTAATTGAAGGAACACCAAAAATCACAATAACTGATGAAGACAGTGGCATCAGTTATCAAGCTGAAAAAGTTGAAAACTTTAGTAGTGCCGGCTATGGTAACTTCCAATCAGTTATTACCTACTTACCGGGTGATACACCTTTGATTCCCAATCACGAGTACCGCGTCGATATCAGCGGTATCACTAGCTATCATTTTAAATTATTTCAGTTAAAACAATAAAAGCACGATTCCCCTTAAAATTATGGAATCGTGCTTCTTTATTAGAGATATTTCTTAACTGCTTCAAGTAAATCAGCTTCACTATTAACAATTGTACCGTTAAGTTTAATTAACCCTGTTGTATACAAGTTAACATAATGGAACTGATTCTCAGCTATTTGACCTAATGCCTGTAGCTTTTGTTGGTTACTACTACCCTGTTGACGTGTATCCGTATAAAGACCAATAATTGGAATTTCTTTCGCGTAAGCAACACCAATTTCGCTGGCGACACCATTATCAATGCTTAACCCATCAAGAACTGCCACCATCAAATCACTGGCAAGTAATTTTTCTGTGTCAGCTTGGGCAATCATTTTAGAATCAGCGTAAGCCTGTTTGTCATTGATTGAATCATTTTCCTGAGGTAAGTATAAATCAATCGTTTGATCTAATTGTCTAATTTTAGCTGCGAGTTGCGCATTGTAATTAAGTTCTGCCTGAGAAAACAGTGCGTTTGCAAAATAGATTTTCATATTTGCCTCCTTTGGTCATTTTTCAATCACGTATAAATAGCTAGAACCTTAATTATTAGGAGACGTAATCTTCCAAGGAATTGCACTGAAAACGTACAAAAGCACGCCAACAATTACAAAATCAAGGAAAATACTGCTGCCAATTTCAAGTAAATAGCCTAAAACTGCAACAGCTTCAACATTAATTATAACTGGAATAAGGGCAAATATTCCTGCAACCAGCATTAACCAAAAGCCTGCCCACATATTTGATGCGGTCATAACATGTATCAACATCTTTTTAGTAAAAGCTGCTCTTACTTCATTGAATAATGAACGCAGACTAATTACGGCCATTATCATCAAAACAATATTTAACAATAGAAGACCAAAAGCTACATTCCCGCCAACAGTAATGGTGCTTAAACTAAATGCATCCATTACTTCATACGGGGCATTACTACCTTGCTTTTTTAATTTTTCTTGTACCAGTTGCGCATCGCTTGATGCGCCCTGGTCAATATTTAAATTAATATCATACAATATATCATTGGCTAAAGCTAACTTGTTTACCTTAAACCAAGGCTTCAAAGTGTAGTCGATAATGTGGTCAGCAATTAGCTGTGTCTGCTTATTAGTTAGTAAATTGGCATCATCGCTTTGCCGTGCCCCAATTTCTCTCGCAAGCGTATTAAAGTGCTTATTGACTTGTCTGACAACCACAACTTGATTGCTATCAGACCTAATTTGTCCTTTCATAAAAAAAGGATTGAGAAAAGTCACTGAGACCATTACCAAGGCTACAATTAATAAAATAATAAATGATAAAGCCTTTTGATATTGGTGCTTTTCTTCCTGAGTGACTCTACGCAAATCTGTTTGCGTACTGCTTGTCATATATGTCCTTTCTAACAGACGATCTCCTTATCTTCATCAAACATTGTATCAATTGCATTGTGAATTGCTTTAATGTCAATGGACTTAATTATCTTATGACCTGCTTCAAGTGCCTTATCTACTTGCTCTTGATTACAATGCAAAAAGCTATACATCAATGAGCTAGTAGCATAATCTGCTAACTGTTCTGCAGAAAGACTAAATCGACTGCTATCATGATAGAGGCGTCCAACGCCTGTTACAACAAAAGCAATACCATATTCTACTTCATTAAGATTGAAGTGATCTTCGTCAAAAATCTGGTTTTCTTTTACCCAACTATTGAGCATACTACTCCAGTTATCAAGTGTTTCATTGCTACTAAAAACTTCCGAGATAATTCGCTTTAGTCCTTTGTCATAAATACCGAGCATCGCAACTGTGTAAATAAACGCTTTGGTACGAGCACAAATGTTACCTTCCTTAGTAGGATTGAACTTTTTAACCTGCTCATCCAACGTATTAAGGATATTGCGAACCACATCATCAGTTAATTTTGCTTTATGCGGATAGTAGGATTGAAGAAGCGACTTGGAAATCCCAGATTTTTCTGCAATCATTTGGAAGGATACATTATCCATTCCGTTTTCCCTAATCAAATTGAAGGTATTACTTAAAATAATTCGTCTTCTCTTGAAGTTTTTACGTCGTGCCATTTTATGGTTTCTCCGTTCTTACACATTTTGTTTTTATTATATCAGTGTTATGAAATAAATAAACAAAAATACACAAAAACAGCACAATTATTGCCATGCAAAGGTTTATGTGTACAGTAAAAAGTGTATAAAATGTTAAATTACTTCAAGTCGCTCTCGCTTAATAAGTGCATAGAACGATCATTATAAACATAGTTAATTCCTCGCGCTAGCAGTAAGTCAACTGAAATACGAACCATCCGGTCAGGATAGTGATTATGCTTAATTGTATCAGTGACAACAATTTGCTCAATTGGTAACTCATTAAGTGTTTCAAGTGCGTCTTGTGAAAGAAGTGCATGAGTTGCAGCAACATAGACCTTATTAGCACCAGCTGCCAAAACAGACTTAGTTGATGAAGAAATTCTTGAACCTGTATCGATCAAATCGTCGACAATGATACACTTTTTACCCTTAACATCACCAATCATGGCATGAACATCAGCGTCATAACGAGCACGGCGTTGATCAACGATTGCAATTGGGGCGTCAAAGAATTGCCCAAAATTACGTGCCAATTTTGCACCAGAATGATCTGGTGAAACAACAACGATGTCATCCTCTTCTTTAGTTGCAATACCATTGTCAAGGAAGTATTGCGCTAAAAGTGGCATAGCGTGTAAGTGATCAACTGGCACATTGTAGAAGCCTTGAATTTGCGAAGCGTGAAGATCCAAGACAATCAAGTGATCCATACCTGTTATTTGCAGTAAATTAGCAATCAACTTAGCTGTAATTGGTTCACGTGAACGTGTTTTGGTATCTGAACGTGAATATGCTAAATAAGGGATAACCACGTTAATTCGATGTGCAGAAGCACGATGGAGAGCGTCTAACACAATTTCAAGTTCCATGAAGTTTTCGTTTACTGGATCTTGAATTGACTGAATAACAAAAACATCACAACCTCTGACGCTTTCACCGATATTAACTTGAATTTCGCCATCGCTAAAATGCTGAACAGCAGTTTCGATTAACGGTTTCTTTAAAATTGTGGCAATCTTTTCATTTAAAACCGGATTCCCACTTAACCCAATTAACTTCATTGGGTGCATCAACTGAAGAATTTCTTCTTTATTCATAGCTACCTCTTTATTTAAAATACTAACTTTGCATGACCTATTATAACTAAAAAAGACTAGTAATGCCCAGAAAAGGACAAAAATCAAACAAAAAGCCGAAAAAAATCTTCGGCCCTTGTATATTGATAATTATTTAAAAAAATCTTCCATTAAATTAAGCAGTTTAAAACTTCTAACTGCATAACTTTCATGCTTTTGGCGCGGCATAATCATTAATTGTCCTTGGGGGATAATTTGACTATACCAGCGAACATGCTCAACTTTAACCCAGTCTTTTTCGCCCACAACACAATATGTTGGAATTGAAATTGCCTTTAAGCTGTCTACTGACATGAAACTTTCAGTCAATTCAACTTCGCTATCACGGTTGCGTTTTAAAAAGCGCATTACGCCTTCCGTTAAATAATGATACGGCTTAATGCCATTACCATTGACGAAAACACCAGCTACCATTAATTTCTTAAAAATAGTTTGATCTTGGCTTGCAAGCATCATTGCAACCAAACCACCAGCGTCAAAGCCAAAACAATAGCAGCCCCTAATGTCAACTTGCTTAATAAAAGCAGCGACATCATCAACTTCAGTTTGATAATGCTTGGCAATTTCACCCTCACTTAAACCGTGCCCGCGCATGTCGAGGACATAGACAGTATAATAAAGGCCAAGCGGCGCAATAATTTGATCAAACATCCCGCCATCAAGGTGATGACCATGCAAAAGAAGAAGTGGCTCGCCTTTACCAAGCTTGCTGTAATAGAGTTCATTACCATTGACTAGTTCTTTCATCGCTGATCCCTTTCACTTGCCTCAATTAGCTCATGCTTAGTGCCTTTTTCTTTTTTATGCTCTTGCCACAAGCTACGAATCATTGTTCTAATGATGAAGTAATTTGCCTTAAAGTTATCGGGAATCATTTTCAAGTTAAACTTGTGAACCATGCTATCCTTGCGTTGCCAATAATGATATAGCGGCGTACTATCGCAATAAAAACCATCGGTTAACGCAAGATATTGAACAGTAAAAATCTGGTCCTCCATAAAGGCCAAATCGCTCATAAAATGCAAATGATTATGTTTAACTACAGATAATTTATAGCCCTTATTCCACGTATAGCCCTTAACTGGTGTAGCTAAAAAATGATTGTCCATCAGTGAACCTAAGGGATTACCTACTAACTGGTATGTACGCAATTTATTCTTCATACCATGAACATTTTTCTTAGTGGCCGGAATTGACCCCTCTTTATTTTCGTAATCTAACCAAAAACCACAAGATACCATTGCTGCATCAGGATGATCATGAAAAGCGCGAACGAAAAAGGCTGTGTAGCCAGAATCGACCCAATCATCACCATCATGAAAAGTGAAATATGGTGTATCCACATTTTCAATCCCAACATTACGCGCATCCGAAAGACCGCCATTAGGCTTATTAATTATGTTGAAATAGCGGAATTGATCACGATATTGTTCCGCAATTTTTCTTGTGCTATCAGTTGAGCCATCATTAACAATTAACAATTTGAAGTTTGGATCGTCTTGCTTAGCTAAATGATCAAGCGCACGAGCCAAATATTTTTCAACATTGTAAACTGGCATGATGACAGTTAATTCAGGTTGCTGAATCATCGCACCCCTCCTTTATTGAGTTATATTATACCATCTTAAATATTAAAAATATCGTAAACTAGCCGCCTTTAAACTCGATTTTAAACTTTTATAAGCAGCATTTAGTATAATTAATAGCGATAAAAGGAGTTGATTATTTTTATGAAAAAAACAATCTCACTTGTCGCTACAATTACGACACTGTTATTTAGTACTATTGGTCTAGTCAGACCGCAGCAGACAGTTAAGGCTGATGACCTACCTGTTGTCTGTCTTGGTTCATCCCTTACAAATAGCCAGCGCAGCGGTACTTTAAGTACTCTTAGTGATCCACTAAACGGGGCAAGCTACCAAACTATCAACATTACTGGGGCGGACTTAGTTAAATACCTCAATCCTTCGGGTTCCAACTTTACAACCAATTCTGGTGTTTGGTCCAGCGCGATGATTCAAAAAACAGCGCAAGGTAGTGGTATTAATGTAAGGATTCTTGACTATCAAGGAAGAAATAACATCACCACGATTACAGCCAATCAATACAAGAATGCAGCTGTTACCGCCGGAATTGCAGATGCTAACATCTATGTTACTAGTGCCGTCCCAATTGATGGTTCAGGGGCACTTGCTGGCGTTTACGCTGCTTACAGCAAAACAGGCGAAAATCTTAACCAAAGCCAGGTTAATGCTGCTCAGGATGAGATGGGTACATTGAGCAAAATTACCAAAGAAAACAAAGATAAAGACGGCTATTCTGATGCCCAATTGAACAATGCAGTTGCAGGAGCAAAGCAAGAAATGGGTAAAGTTGGTAACAACATTAGCGATAGCCAAATTCGTGACATCGTCAACAACCAAATCAACATTAACCATTTGGGTGACACTATTAATAACAACCAGAAACAACAAATTATTAATGTTCTAATTGAAATCCGTAATTCTGGTGCGTTAAAAGACAACAAGTTCAAAGAACAAGCCGGTGCTGTATCCGCGAATATTAAGAAAAACGCCAAAAATATTTTTGACAAAATCAACACACAAGAAAATCGCAACTGGCTCGAGAGAATGTGGGATAATGTGACCAACTTCTTCAGCCATCTCTTTAGTGGAACAATTGTTATTAACTTCTAGTTACATTTGATCCATGAACTGATTAAGAGTATGATCTACAAATTCATTACCGCGATTGTTTGCATGGCCTTTTGTCCATTCAAATTGAGCGTCGGTAAACTGATCTAGTAATTGATCCAGTTCTTGCCAGCATCCCAAGTTAGCAATTTCGCCTGGCGTACTCTTCTTCCAGCCACGTTTTTTCCAGCCCTTAAGCCAGCCTTTTGTGATTGGATTTAAGACATACTGTGAATCAAGGACAAATAATAGTGGTTTCTGATTAAAGCCTAATTCAATTAGTTTTTTCAAAGCTTCAATTAGCGCCGTTAATTCCATTTTATTATTGGTAGCGCCGAACTCACCATTTGAATCATAAGTTGAGCATTTTTTACCCGCTTCATCCCATTCAATTAAGTAAGCCCAAGCCGCCTTGTCCGTTTTCTTAACGTGACCACCTTTAAAATTGCCAGTGTTGCGGGTCCCGCCATCCGTGTAAATTGTCGCAAAAAACGCTGCTTGGTCGTGCTGCATATTTACTGAGCCCTTGAGTTCTTTAGGCTTACGTTCAGCGACCGGTTGTTTTTGCTTAACATCATGGCTAGCCTGCTGAATTTTGGCAATTGCTTGTTTAAGCGAGTCTTCATCTTTTTGAAAGACCTGATCAATAGTTGATTGATCCCAATCCAAATACTCGGTAGCGTCAGTTACCTTGGTAAAAGATTTATATTCGGCATTAGGATAGCCATCAACTTGTTCTTTGGCCGCTTCCCAGGTGCGATAAACACCCGGCTGGCGGCCTTTTTTTACTGCATAAAATTTCATATGTACCTCAGTCACTAAAATGCGATTAGCAATGTTAGAATATAGATAGTTTAATTTTTTAAGGTGGCATGTATGTTCTTCAATACTAAAAAATATAAGGAAGAAGCAGAGAAAAACCGCAAACTCAATCTAGCAGAAGAGCCAAGTAAATTCAATATGATTTCTTTGGCTATTTTGGCAACAATTGCTCCTTTGCGGATTTTTTTGCGTCTACATAAAAGAAAGATTGAAGATAACGTCACAGTTGAGAATAAACGCGGATCATTTGAGCAAGTTCCAATCATCTACTTTCATGGCTTCCGCGGCGGTGATTACACCACTCAAATGATGGTTAAACAAGCCTTAGCAGATAAAGGAGACCCTCATTTTCTCAAGGTAACAGCGGATTTATGGGGTAACTTCAAACTCGAAGGAACTTGGACGGGCGACAAGAATCCAATTGTTCAGGTTGTCTTTCGGCAGCGAATCGTTGGTGTATATGCGATTGACTATTACTTACGGTTTATTTTACCCTTTTTAGCTAAAAGATATCATTTTACGCACTACTCAGCAATTGCCCATTCATTAGCCTGCCCCTGTATTGTCAGAACGGAAATGCGTAAGTACCGGAAAAAGAATTTTCCGCACTTAGCCAAATGCGCTTTTATTGCCGGGCCTTTTGATGGCGTTACTTACATGGGTGATATACCTAATGTAAATGAACTTAACAGCAGCGGACGACCCACTGTCATGAATTTACATTACCTCTATCTCATGCTTCGACGAAAACATTTCAATTCTAATATTTCCGTCTTGAATATTTATGGTAATGTACTTGATAATACTAACAGCGATAAATTTATTTCTGTGATTTCCGCCAAAAGCATCCGTTACATTCTGGCTCCTAACGTTAAATCTTACCATGAAGTTGAAATTCGTGGGAAAAAGTACGCCGAACATAGCTGGATGCATGATAATCCACTTGTAATCAACATCATAGATAAATTTATTGGACTAAAAGATTAATTTTCTGGAGGATTCACGTGACCCTGCTCCGCGACATTTTTTACATTATCATTATTACTAATACTATTTTAGCCTTTTACATTGTCTTTCATCGACGACGCTCAGTTTCTACCACATGGGCTTGGCTGATTATTTTACTAGTATTTCCTGTGATTGGAATTACACTTTACGGCTTTTTTGGCCGCGGAATTTCACAGGAAAATATTTTTGCTATCAACAAACAGCACCATATTGGTTTACGCAATGTTCAGAAGTCAATTACTAAGGCACCGAAAAAAATCAGTGCTTCTGACACCTCTAACAAAGCCAAGATGGTTGTGCACTTTTTCGACCGCAACAGTGAGTCACCATTAAGTAAGAACAATCACGTCAAGTTATATACTGACGGCGAGCAAATGTTTCATGACATGATAAGTGACATTGAAAATGCTCAACAAACAATCAACGTTGAGTTCTATACTTTTTACAATGATGATATCGGCAATAAAATGCTTAATTTATTGATTAAAAAAGCCAAAGAAGGTGTCAAAGTAAAGCTACTTTACGATGCATGGGGGTCTCTCGGTGCCACTAAGGCCTGGTTCGACCAATTAAATAAAGCCGGTGGGGAGGTTCTTCCCTTTGTTACTTCCAGAAACATGATTACGCGGTATCGAATTAACTATCATTTGCACCGTAAAATTGTGATTGTCGACGGAAAGACTTCATGGACCGGTGGCTTTAATGTTGGTGACCAATACCTTGGCCGCAAAAAGAAATTTGGCTACTGGCGTGACAGCCAAGTTCGTATTGTTGGTTCCGCATCATTACTTTTGCAAGAGCGTTTTGTTATGGATTGGAACGCCTCAATTCAAGATGAAGCCCAATTGATCACCTTTAACACCCTGCTCTTCCCTGATTTAGATGAAAATGAGATTCATCCTGGTGATGTAGCAACCCAAATTATTTCTGACGGTCCCGATCGTGATAACGCCAATATGCGTAACGGGATCATTAAACTAATGTTCCAGGCGAAAAAACGCCTGTGGCTCCAAACACCTTACTTAATTCCAGATGACGCGATGTTTGCTACTTTGCAAACAATTGCCATGTCAGGAGTTGATTTGCGAATCATGATTCCATGCAAGCCAGATCATCCCTTCATTTATCGGGCAACGCAGTGGTATGCAAACGAGCTTTCACGCTATGGCGTTAAAATTTATATTTATGACAAGGGCTTTATTCATGCCAAAACGATTGTTGTCGATGATGATTTTTCAACAGTTGGCTCAATGAATCAGGACTATCGTTCCTACGACCTGAATTTTGAAGACGTAGCTGTTTTTTATGATAAGAATTTCACTGAAGAAGTAGCGAAGTCATTCGAGCAGGATATGCAAGACTCTACTTTGCTTACTCCAGAAATGATTGAGCAGCAAGGACGCTGGTTGCGGACTTTGCAAAGTTTTTCAAGAATGCTATCACCTATTTTATAAACAAAGAAAAACCCAATTCCTTTAAATTAGGAATTGGGTTTTAACTTGCGTTTAACACATTTATAGAATATCTTGAATTTCAATTCTAATACTGTTGTGTGCGTAGCTTTTAATTGTTTCAACAATCTGGGCTACACCAGTAGAAAATTGTAAATAATATTGCCGATTTTTCTGGGTTGTAATTATGCAAATAACAGCATTCTTCTTTGGGTTGGGCACTTTGATTAAAGTTACCAAAGCTATTTCTGAATATGGCACCGTGCGACGAAAGTAACCGGAAACTACTACTCTTTTAGAAGCAAAACCAGTAAAACCATCAATGATGCTCATCAATAAAATGATGGCTAAAAAGATGGCTATTCCCGGATCGCCTTTTTCAAGCAGCTGCCAAGCAAAACCAATCCAAATGAAAATTATCGCCCAGATAATTGAAGAGGAACGGTAATGTCCTCTCAAGTTAATGTTGGCCTGCCAATACCAGCTATAACAAGTATAACCAAGCAGTATGGCATCCATAATAAGATAAAAACTTGCCATAAAAATTCCTCTCAGTAAATATACTTACCCATTATAACAGAACACGGCTTTTTGGTTTGCTAAAACAATTTTTGAAATAAAATTAATTTTTGCTTGCATTTTAATTAAAATAATTGTTAAATAATATTAAATTAAATGCGATGAAAAAGACGAGTAAATAATTTATCTCTTTAAGTGAACTAGTGATAGTGCGAAACTAGCAGACCCTGAATTATCGAAAAACACTTTGAGCTGCACACTGAAATGATTACAAAGTAGGTGGCGCCGTCTCCAGTACGTTACCACGCTGGTGAAGCATGATTGTGCTTCATGAGTTGGTCCGAATTTCGGACAATCTAGGTGGTACCGCGGAAAAAAGCCTTTCGTCCTTGTTCTATTAGAATAAGGCGAAGGGCTTTTTCTTTGCTTTAATATTTTTTGGAGGTAAACAACATGTCCTTAATTTTGCCAGAAAAATACCAACCAACTCTAACTATTCGTGATACAGAAGCAGCAATTGTCTTCATCCGCGAACGATTCCAAGAAGTCTTAGGACAAAAATTACATTTACAAAGAATGTCGGCACCACTTTTTGTTGAAAAAGATACCGGATTGAACGATAACTTAAACGGCATTGAACGTCCCGTTGCCTTTGATGCAAAAGATCTACCTAAAGATGATACAGTTGAAATTGTCCATTCACTTGCCAAATGGAAGCGCATGGCGTTAAAGAAATACGGCTTTGGTATTCATGAAGGTCTTTTTACCAACATGAACGCTATCCGTCGCGATGAAGATTTGGACAACTTCCACTCAATTTACGTTGATCAGTGGGATTGGGAAAAGATCATCGCCAAAGAAGAACGGACCGAAGACACATTAAAAGAAACGGTTAGAAAAATCTTTTCAGCAATTAAGCAAGTAGAAACTGAATGTGCCGAACGCTATCCTGCTTCTACCTACCGACTCCCAGAAGATGTTCACTTTGTTACTACACAAGAACTTGAAGATACCTGGCCCGACTTAAGTCCTGAGGAACGTGAAGACAAGATTGCGAAAAAAGAAAAAGCTGTTTTCATTATGAAAATCGGTGATAAGTTAAAGCGTAGTGGTCAACCACACGATGGCCGTGCTCCTGACTACGATGACTGGGCATTAAACGGTGACTTGATTTTCTGGTATGAGCCTCTAGGTCAAAAACTTGAAGTTTCTTCAATGGGCATCAGAGTCAGTCCTGAAAGTCTCCACGAGCAACTGGAAAAAGCTGACTGTCTTGACCGCGAAAAATTGCCTTTCCATCGTCAACTACTTAAAGGTGAATTACCTTACACCATTGGTGGCGGAATTGGTCAATCTCGTTTATGTATGCTCTTACTTGGTAAAGCTCATATTGGTGAGGTTCAGGCAAGTGTTTGGCCAAGCGAAATGCTCAAAGAGTGTGAAGAACATCATATTCAACTTCTATAATTAAATAGTAAAAGCCCCTAGCTTGGAAAATTCCACCTAGGGGCTTTTACTATATCTTAAATTAATAACCGAACTGAAGTTACGTGCTTTAAAAATTGCACTAATAGATCCAGCTTCTAGCCTATTTATCAATTGTTAGTGCGGGAAGATAAGTGTACGGATAATCGCCATCGTAATTAAGCCAGGCTTTTAACTCCTTAATTGATTTCAGAGCGATTTTTCTGTTATGACCATGAAGTTTCTTAGCCTCCGCTTCAGCTTGTTTCAATGAAACCTTTTTTCCGTAAAATTTTTGATCCATAACCTTTGTTTCAGCCTTAATCAATTTCTTTAAAGCTTTTTTCTTAGCATCTACGTGATAGAAGTTTCCATTGACTAAGCTAATCCAGCCTTGCTGCTTTCCACTTTGGTCAACAAGGTGGCCCATAATTTCTACCTTTCCCAAACCAAATTCTGTAATCTTGAACTTGGTCTTCTTTTCTGCCATTTTTTCAACCCAATCCTTATTGTATGGTTGAACATCATACTTAGAAGAATTAGGGCATTCAGGATATACAATGGCCTTTGGTGAAAGTACAAACACATAGCCATCTTTTGCCAAACGTCCTGCAGGCACATAAGTTATATCGGGTTCTTTGACCTGATTAGTTTCTACTGGCTGCTCCGCACTAGCTGCTTTTACTTCAATTGAATGACCCAATATTGTAAAAGAAGAGAAAACGGCTACTGAACATAGAAGGTTTTTCAAAAATTTATGTTTCATTTTTTGTCCCCCAAATTAAAATTAAATAATAAATTACATAATTTTATTTTACATTTATTACAAAAACATTTCAATATTAACCACTTATTAATTACAAATAAATTACAGAATATTAATCAATTGATAAGTGTATAGTCAATTTCCCCTAAGCTTGTGTTCCTTAAGAAGTTAATCTTCGCAGCTAAAAGCAGTATAGTAGATGGGAACAGATTTTTAGAAAGGACATAAACATGATTGATTCAACCCAAATAACAGAACTTAAGGATGATCTTAACCAGGCACAGCACATTACTTTTTTAACAGGTGCTGGTGTTTCTACCCACTCAGGTATTCCCGACTACCGCTCAAAAAACGGGATTTATGATGGTGTTAATGAAAGCCCTGAGACTATTTTAAGTGAGGAAACACTCTATCAGCGACCTGAATTTTTCTATCAGTTTGTCATGAATAATATGTATTTTCCTGATGCCCAACCTAATAAAATTCATCAAAAAATTGCGGAACTTTGTAATGAAAAAGGCGACCTAATCACACAAAATGTCGATCACCTTGACCATAAGGCAAATAATCACCATGTAACAGAATTTCATGGTAGTTTATATGATATTTACTGTACAAAATGTCGTCAGCCTGTTTCATATCAAGAATATGCTAACTCTTTCCGCCATAAAAATTGTGGCGGCATCATTCGTCCCGGTATTGTCTTATACGGTGAGCAAATCGACCAAACAAACCTTTCTAAGTCAATTAATGCTATGAGCATGTCAGATCTAATAATAATTTGCGGCACCAGCTTTGTAGTCTATCCTTTCGCTCAGCTTCTTTCTTACCGTCAGCCGGACGCAAAGGTTTGGACAATCAATAAAACGGCTATTCCTGCTGCAGGCATTTCCGCCATCATCGGTGATGCACTAGATGTTTTCCAGCAAATCTAAGTCTATAATTTATTTCACTTATTAGGAGCACACCTCTTACCTTGTGATAAAATACTAGCAATTGTTTAATGCGCGAACTAATTATTTATTCAGTTTGAGCACTTAGAAAAGAGTTTTTTAAATGTCAATTATTAAAATGTATGCTCCATTTTTTAGTGCTAGCAATTGGCTGCATGTTTTAACCAGTGGCAAGGACTGGCTAATCATTCTGACACTTATTTTAATGGAATGTCTGCTTTCAGTTGATAATGCAGTTGTTTTAGCCGCACAGACTAAGGTATTACCCACCAAGAAAGAGCAAGAAAAATCGCTATTCTATGGTATGTGGGGAGCCTATATTTTTCGCTTTATTGTAATCGGAATTGGCACTTACCTAATTAACTTTTGGGAAATTAAGTTAGCGGGCAGTTTATACCTGTTTTACCTAGCCTTTAAGTTTTTCTACGATCAGCGTCATCCGCAAAAAGCGCAAGCTGAAGAAAAAGCCGAAGGCGAAAAGATTGCACAGCATTCTCCCAAAAAGGGTAAACACTTTTTATCACTCTTCTGGCGAACAGTTATTTCAATTGAGGCAATGGATATCGTCTTTTCAATTGATTCAGTTTTGGCCGCACTAGCCGTCTCGAGTAATCCAGTTGTTGTTTTAATTGGTGGCATGATTGGAATTTTATGTATGCGAGGCGTCGCCGAAATAATTATCAAGTTAATGGATATTATTCCTGAATTGCAGCCAATGGCCTACGTCCTTATTGCAATTATCGCTTTAAAACTGCTTGTTTCATTACCACCGCTTCACTATGAACTACCAAACACTGTTTTTGCGATCATTGTTTTTGGCGTCTTAATTATCACAGTTGCGTTTCACTTTTTACGACTTAAAAAGCATAGCCGTTAACTATAATTGAGAAATAATTTTTTCTTTGAGCACAACCGCCTGGTTATGCTCTTTATTTTTAGCACCGTACAAAAACAACACGTCTTGTTTCGGCAACTGCTGTTTCACTAAGGACACAAACTCGGCCATGGCTGAATTTGCTTCAAGTTCTGCTAGATACCTTTGCTTAAATTGCATAAATTTACTATCATCATGATTAAACCACTTGCGAAGCTCTTTACTGGGTGCAAGTTCCTTAGCCCAAACATCGAGTCTGGCATCTGTCTTGCTTATACCTCGTGGCCATAATCGATCCACTAAAATGCGATATCCCGCAGGCTGCTCTTTTTCATAAATTCGAACTAATTTTATCTGATTCACTTTATTCACCTCTTTGTTAAATCTAGTGTACTACTCAAGGGAAAAATGGATTATTCAACTTACTTTACTAACTACTCAACTGAAGAAATTAGTGCCGATCTACTTGGTCGACCATTAACGTATAACGATGGCAAACGCACTCTCGGCGGTTATATTGTCGAAGCAGAAGCATACTTAGGAAAAAAGGATCGTGCGGCACATTCTTATGGTGGTCATCGTAGTCCTGCAAACGAGGGTCTTTATGGCCGCGGCGGAACAATCTATATTTATGCTCAACGACAATACTTCTTTTTCGATGTTGCAACTCAGGCAAAAGATGAACCACAAGGTGTCTTAATCAGAGCAATTGAACCTGCCTGGGGAATTGAACAAATGATCAGTAATCGCCCAGGCAAAGACGGAGTTTTATTAACAAACGGCCCCGCTAAAATGATGCAAGCTTTTGGCATTCATGATAAAAATTGGGATCTACATTTTTTAAGTGATTCACCCTTTGCAATCGATTTAAATGATCAACATCAGAAAAAGCCGCAAGAAATTGCTAAGAGTGCCCGCATCGGTGTCAACCAATCTGAATTGGAATGGGCAAATAAGCCATTACGTTTTTTTGTTGCCGGCAATCCGTATGTTTCGCGAATGAAGAAAAATGATTATCGTGCTAATAATGGCTGGCAATAAGTGCTAATTTAAAATATAAAAACTGGTAATAGTACACATTTGATTTATAGCTGTTGACAAGTTAATCTTTTTAGCCTATCCTGTTGATTAAGTTAAATAATTTCCAATGCAATAGAGGTTGCGGTAATTACGAAACTAATCTGAGTGAACGAACACAATGAAGATTAGTGTAAGAGTTATCGCCGAAACAAAAGTGCTATTCGCTTTAACACTTTTGTTGGGCTGCAGGAGAAGATCTTGCAGACTGTCCTAGTTAATACTGGGGAGCGCTATATGATTTGTCTAAAATATGATCAATTATAACCTCGTTGTTTTGTAAACAGCGCGGTTTTTATTTACGCTTTTTATTGTATTGGCTTTATTTGAAACAAATTTCTCGGAGGTTTTCAAAATGAAGTCAAGAAATAAGTGGATTACCGCTCTAATCACGGTGATGCTTAGTTTCATCATTACAAGCAATTTTGGTATTACACAAGTTGATGCCAAAAAAGATGATGGTGAACTAAAGGTAGCAATGGAAGCCAACTACCAACCATATAATTGGACTCAAACTACAGACAAAAATGGTGCGGTGCCAATTGAAGGCTCACGCACATATGCCAACGGCTATGATGTTAAAATTGCAAAAATAATTGGTAAACAGTTGCATCGTAAGGTTGTTGTGGTTAAGACTGAGTGGGATGGTTTACTTCCAGCTTTAACCAGTGGCAAAGCTGACCTGATTATTGCCGGAATGAGTCCAACTGCTGAGCGTGCAAAAGCGATTAATTTTACTAAACCATATCGAAACAGTACTTTTGTTGTTATTACAAAAGTCAACAGTAAATACGCCAACGCTAAAACGTTAAACGATTTTAAAGGTGCTAAGTTAACTGCTCAGCAAGGTACTTCGCACTATGCACTAATTAAGCAACTCAAAGGTGCCAAAAGACAACCCGCAATGCGTGACTTTGCTGCAATGCGTCAAAGCTTAATTTCTGGTACCATTGATGGCTATATTGCCGAAGATACCGAATCAACCTCATTTAAAATGGTTGACCCTGACATCAAGGCAATTCCAATTAGTAAAATGGCCGGTTTCCGCATTTCTAAAGAGGATTCAACTACTGCAATCGGCATCGCCAAGCCAAACAAAGATTTACTCAAGCAAGTTAACCAGGTCTTAGCTACTATTCCAAACTCTGAAAGAACCAAGCTAATGACTACCGCCATTTCACAACAACCAAAAACTGATGAAACTAGCAAGAAAGGTAAACAAGACCCTTGGCTCGTCAGTGTTTGGAAACAATTTGGGGGCATGATTTTAAGTGGTATTGGTATGACCCTTCTTCTTGCTTCAGTTGGTACGATTGCCGGTTTCTTCATCGGTCTTTTCGTTGGTATTATTAGGACTATCCCTACCCCAACTAGCAGAGGTAAAAGATGGTTTTCGAAGTTTATTAACTGGCTTCTATCCGTTTATATTGAAGTTTTCCGCGGTACCCCAATGATGGTACAAGCAGCCGTAATTTATTATGGAATTGCTCAATTCTGGCACATCAATATCGATCGTACACTTGCTGCATTAGTAATTGTTTCGATTAACACAGGCGCATACTTGGCAGAAATTATTCGTGGTGGAATTATTTCCACTCCAGAAGGACAATTTGAAGCTGCCAGCGCATTAGGAATGACCCATAACCAAAGAATGTGGCATATTATTTTGCCTCAAGCTATTAAGAACTGTTTACCTTCAATTACTAACGAGTTCATCGTTAATATTAAGGACACTTCTGTTTTGAGTATCATTTCAGTCTCTGAACTTTTCTTTGTCGGTACAACAATTGCCAGTCAGACCTTTAAGTTCTTCCCAACTTACCTGACAATTTCAGCTATCTACCTAATTTTAACCTTTACAATTACCAGAATCTTTAATCTGATTGAAAAGCACTTGCAAGGAAACAAAAACTACAACTTAATGGCTAATCAAGTTCAAGTAGGCACAGCTCAGGATATGGAGGCCAAAAAATAATGACTGAATCAAATGAAACTATTTTAAGCTTACAGCATTTGCAAAAAACTTTTGGACAACACCAGGTGTTACGCGATATTTCACTTAATATTAAAAAAGGCGAAATCGCAACTATTATTGGCCCGTCAGGTGGTGGTAAATCAACCACTTTACGCTGCATTAATTTACTGGAAGAGCCCACAGCTGGTGAAATTCACTTCCACGGTGAAAATGTCCTTGAGCAAAACTATAATCGTAATATTTACCGTGCTAAAGTTGGGATGGTTTTCCAACAATTCGATCTTTTCGAAAACAAAAATGTTTTAGCTAATTGCATGGTTGGCCAAGAGCTCGTCTTAAAACGTTCCAAGGACGAAGCACGTAAAATCGCCCTTGCTAACTTAGAAAAAGTTGGAATGGAACAATACATCAACGCCCGCCCAAGTCAACTTTCTGGTGGACAGCAGCAACGTGTTGCCATTGCTCGTGCTATTTCGATGGATCCCGAAATCTTATTATTCGATGAGCCCACAAGTGCTCTTGATCCTGAAATGGTCGGTGAAGTTTTAAGCGTTATGAAAAACTTAGCAACAACCGGTTTAACGATGATTATCGTAACGCACGAAATGGCATTTGCTAAAGAAATTTCTGATAAAATGTTTTTCATCAGTGACGGAGTAATTGCCGAGCAAGGTAACCCAGACCAACTATTTAATCATCCACAAAACGAGAAAACAGCGAAGTTCTTGAGTAATTTTCAAAACAACTAACTTTAAATAAAAAGATGTTCCAAAAAATGGAGCATCTTTTTATTTTTTAATTATACTTTGTAAAAAATCCCTATAGCGTGTTAGTCAATTCTAACAATGAAATATTATTGCAAAAACGTAGTGATTTTAAGCGTTAGGGTTTACCAGGTGAAGCTTTAGAGTTTGGCGAATCGGCTGAAGATGCCTGCAAACGTGAATTTCGCGAAGAAGCCGGACTAGAAGTTACAGTCAAAACTCTTCTTGGTGTTTCTACCAATCAAATTCAACACTACCCTAACGGTGACATTGTTCAAACTTCACATAATATATACAAAGGTGGTTTATTTAGAAACAATTACATTATCACGGCTCTATATCTTGCTTAATTACGTTTGACAAAAATCTATTTCTATTATTATATATAGATAATATAACCCGTCTTTTATATTAGCTGGTTAAACCAGTTTATTTTACCTCATCAACAGGAGAAAACTCATGAAGAAAAACGGCTACAAAATCAGCACCTGCGTTCTCGCACTTTTACTTATCGTAACATTAGGCTTTTTGCTCTATACCACTAGAAAACCGCCTACCATTTATGGTGGTTTTACTAATACTGCAACGCCAGGAAATGCTTTAAATCCTCATGTAGAAATTTCGTGTGGCACGAAACCCAAATATGCCATATACATAGACGGGCATAAATTTGAAAGAGGTACTTATAAACGTGTAAGTAACAGCACTTTCACCTTAAAAGATACAGATGGCAAAGAGTCCGGCGTCGTTTTTTTATCAAACTCTGGTTCTTACTTGTATCATTCCAAACTAAAGAAAAAGCTGATTAATATTAAGAAACTTCCGGGTAAACCTACTGAAGAACCTATAAATATCCACTAATTAAAAGTATAAATGTTATTAGTTGTAACAAAAAAAGGTATTAGATTCCTAATCTAATACCTTTTTATATACCCTCTTAGTCTCGCCTTAATCATCGTTTTCTCTATGCCATTCTTTAATCTGCTCCAGCCTCTTTTTAAAGCGTTCTTCATGACCTTGCGAGGTTGGCAAATAATATTCATGACCTTCTAAACTCGGCGGCATAGTTTTCATTGTCGTTAACTTGTCTTTAGCATAATGAGCCAATTGGTAATCTTTGCCATAACCTAGGTCCTTCATTAACTTGGTTGGTGCATTGCGAATCTGTAATGGCACTGGTTCATCAATCGTCTTTTTGACATCATCTTCAGCAGCTAATCTAGCTTTATAAACCGCATTTGACTTTGGCGCAAGCGCCAGATAAATCACTGCTTCCGTCAAATGCACATCACATTCAGGCATCCCTAAAAACTGACAAGCCTGAAAAACATTGATAGCTACATTTAATGCATTAGTATCTGCCAAGCCAATATCTTCACTGGCAAAACGCACCAATCTGCGAGCAATATATAGTGGATCTTCTCCACCTTCAAGCATCCGCGACAGCCAATAAATTGCCGCATCTACATCGCTGTTACGCATCGACTTGTGAAGCGCTGAAATGATGTTGTAGTGCTCCTCACCGTCTTTATCATACAAGACTGACTTTTGCGTGATTAACTGCGACAAGCCATCCATAGTTACACTGACCGTATTGCCAGTTTTATGACCGTTTAAAACCGCCATTTCCAGCGTGTTCAATGCTGTTCTCGCGTCACCGTTAGCAAACTTGGCAATTGCTTTAATTTCTTGGTCGCTAATTTTAACTGACAGCTTGCCAAAACCATTAGGATTGGCCAGCGCATTTTTCAATAACTTAATAATGTCTGCAACTTCTAGAGGCTTTAAAACAAACACTTTACAGCGTGATAGCAAAGCCGAGTTGACTTCAAACGAAGGATTTTCAGTCGTAGCTCCAATCAAAGTAATACTGCCACGCTCAACGTAGGGTAAAAATGCATCTTGTTGTGCTTTATTAAAACGATGAATCTCATCAACAAAGACTAGTGTCTTTTGTCCCATTTCGTGTTCTTGCTCAGCTTGCTTCATAATTTTACGAATCTTGGTAATACTGTTATCAACCGCACTAAAATTGAAAAAGCTGGCCTGACTTTGCCTAGCAATAATTTCTGCTAAAGTTGTTTTCCCAACTCCCGGTGGACCCCAAAAAATCATTGAAGAAACTTGATTATTATCAATGATTTCCCGCAATATTTTTCCTGGTCCCAAAAGTTGTTCCTGTCCTACAAATTGATCTAGATTTTGGGGACGTACACGGTTAGCCAATGGTTCATTTTCACCATTATTTGCAAACAATGATTCTTGCTTCATTATATTTCCCTCTATTTAGTTTCGACCTTCTACTACTTCCAATTATACAAGTATTTGTCCGCTAGCAAAAATAAAAGAACATTCGTTTGCTCTAACTTTATTAACTAGTCCACATTATAATTATATTGGGTACAACGTCACATATAATGAGGTGAAAATATGAATTTTTTTAAGAAAATTGGTCTTGGTATAGCCGCAGCAGTATTAACAATTAGTCCACTACTGCCAAGTCTAAATCATGTTCAAACAGCCCAAGCTGCGCCAAAAACACAAAAACTAGTTAAAAACAGAATTGCTTTAGTTAATGACGCACCCGTATATAATCAATATGGTCAAAGACTTAAAGCAAGAAAAAACGGAAATTATTCTGTAATTGAAGTAGATGTTAATGGTTTCTGCTATGTTTCCTCTTTTGATGTCGACTCCTTAGATTATTACGGCACAATAACGTTAACGGCAAAAGCTCTAAGACCGGTAAGCTGGTTTTGAATCACAGA